>NZ_AP014545.1:2190416-2503333 GCF_016592435.1 Amphritea japonica ATCC BAA-1530
TCTCGGTTTATTCAGGGACACTTTCTGCTAAACAGCTATCCATAGCACAGTTTGCTATTGATCGTTCAGTTACACATATATAGACGGCGAGTAACACCAATAACACTGCATCGATCGTGATAATCCAATAAACACCTGCAAGACTCTCACTGAGAGTCCGGACAAATCCCGCCAAAAAATTACCCAGCGCCCCACCCAGCCCAAAGGTAACCATTCCAATACCATTTATCTGCATTGTCACTGTCGAGGAGTAATGCTTATTAACCCAACCAGCGATAATCCCCCACATGGGAAAATACATCAGGCCGTATCCAAAGCCGGCTAATACAGCAAAAGAAGCTGGATCATAGACAAAGGCGAGTTGTCCCACAGCAAAGCCACCAAAAACAATTAACAGTGCCACTCCATGGCCTTTACTATCAGCTAACTTACCTGACAAAAAACCAGCGGCCATACCCGTGACACCTGACATCGTCCATGTGTAGCCACCCAGTGCTGGCGGCAACATAAGTTCTGCCAAATAGGTATTAAGCCAGGTAGAGAACGGCATTGTTGCAAATCCCACCATAAAACAGATAAGGCAAGCAAAAAAAGCTGCCCGCTCCCCTAACACAACCTTCAACAACTGCCCTGCCGGCAGCGCAGCAGGCGCTTTGGTCGACTGGTGAACCACGCGTTGCTTGAGACTTTTTAAAAGAAACATCGTCAGAATAACAGTAACCGTCCCCAGCATACCGGCCAGCACCCAGCTACTGCGCCAGCCCAGTAACGGCACTACCATCAATATAAGCAAGCCATTCAGTCCATAACCCCAGGCAGTACCACTAGAAGCGCTCGATAAACAAGTTGAGCACAATGCCGGTCGGGCATAGCGCGTAATCAATTCAACAATAGCCCCCCAACTAATCGCAGCGCTGGCTGCCATAAAACTAAGCAGTAGCAATACCAGCAGCGGCTCATCAAGCGCAGCCATCACAAACAACAGTACACTGGTAAACGCACCGGTTATCAGCACCAATCTACCTGAATCAACGCGATGACCAATCAGTCCCAATAGCATCGCCCCACCCAGGTATGATAATTGAGTTAAGGCACCGATCATTGCAAGGTACCAGTGACTGATGGCGATTGATTCCTGCATCAAAGGAACCATTGCAGCAAACAGAAAAACGCCGAAGCCGTGGCTGATTATCTGATTAACACCAAACGTTGTGGTCATGCGCATCTAACGCTCTCCATAACAGTTACATCGTTGTATAACGAATTTATAAAGTCGGTATGAGTAATTAACGAGTCATCCTAGGCACTTGCCTTTGTTCGGTAAATCGATAAATATTGACAACTACATTCAATATTACTGAATTCTGACATATGCGAGATTTACCAATTGCCTTGTTACGAACCTTTATGGTCGTTGCTGAAACACTTAACCTCACGGTCGCTGCAAACCGGCTTAACAAAGCTCCTTCGACTATCAGCATGCAGTTAAATCGGCTAGAGGAGCTGGTTGCAAACCCTCTCATGGAAAGGGGACAACACGGTGTTAGATTGACGGCGACGGGGATGCAATTGAAACACCATGCCCAGCAACTGCTTAATTTACATGATCAGATTGTGGGGGCATTTCAGAATATTGATATTGCAGGAAAGGTCCGCCTTGGCACCCATGATCAGTATGCAAGCCGGACGCTAACCCCTTTGCTACAGGCATTTATTCTGAGCTATCCCGAAGCGCAACTGGAGGTCCACTGTGATCATCGACCAAACTATCTGACGGACATGTTGAAAAAAGGCAAGATTGATATCGCCTTGGTAGAGATGCCAGTAACCTCCGAGGGAGGCTTGCGCTTACGGCGTGATGAACTGGTGTGGGTTCGTGCCAAAGACCATAGCGTCCACCAGCAGGCCGTTCTGCCATTAGCTGTTTTCGACGAGGGGTGTTACCACAGAAACTATGCCCTTGAAGCATTAGAGTTATCAGCCAGGCCTTATCGTATCGCTTTCACCAGTCAGAGCCGGGCAGGTGTTCTAGCGGCGGTAAGGGCCGGGATTGGTGTTGCCATCATTCCACTCCATACCCTTGAGGAAGATCTGATTACGATAGACAAGGAGCTCCCCTCGCTAGCTGAGACAGAGGTCACACTGTTTACCGCACCAAACGTAAATGAAGCCACCCTGAGACTGGCGCAAACAATTCAAGACAGTCCGTTATTTGGCGATAGCTGACATTGTTAATATAACGAGCAACATGCAAAGAATAATCCGACAGCGTCAAGGTGTTTAGCTGACCTTTCAGCCAGGTAATACTTGATAACAGAGAGCGATTGTACTGATATAATCATTACTTACGAATGCTTATGCTATGTGTTTACATCACTGGACGACGAGATAATCAGGCATGAAAACATTTCTCCGAGAGAACCCTACTATCGCTTTTGGCCTGGCTTTGCCACTACTCCTGGTGGTGGTATTTCTGTTGCTTTCGGGTGTTCCTTCTCTTCTGGTTGCCCCGCCACAATACGATCTTCTGTTCGCAACTGAATACTACAATTACCAAAAAGGGCTAAAGATTTCGGTCATCAACAAGCAGGTTCAGATCACCAACCTGGGACAGCCGCAAAATAACCAAAACCCTCGAATCTGGCGTTACACTGCCACCACCGGAGCGGTCAAAGAGATCGCCTTTATACTGCCGCCTGATCCGACTCTATCAATACATAAGCCCAACACTGCCGACACTTTGTCACCAAACACTCTGATTGAAGTTCCCGACTTGAAAGGCTTGACGGTTGATTCATCCAGCATTGCACCTGATGGTTACGAATTCAGTATCGGCAATCGTTCATCACGTAATATCTTTGGCGGCTTATTCTATTCTTCACGCTATCGGCATGATGCAATACTGACAAAAAATGGGCGCAGCATTCATTTACCCGATGCGACTGGACGCTACTACCGGGGTAATACCCACTTCATTGGCTGGGTCGTGTCACCATGATGTCACTCTTGGTCGTTATCGTCATAGTCATACTGATTGGTGGCGGTTTCTGGGGATGGCCGTTGCTAGCAGGAGCCCTCGGAATCTCTAACATAACGAATAAAGCTGATGCGTTGCGGCATATTCGCCAACTGATGAATACTTACGATATTACGCCCGCTGAGGTCGAAATTGCTTTATCTATTCCTGCCTCTGAGCATTCTGCTACCCATTCACGCAGCAAAGGAGATATTGCAAAAATACTCTTTGCTTTACTCGGTTCAATTTTTATTTTCGCAGGTATTAGCACCTATATCGGCATGTTTTGGGATAGCATGGGCTCTGTAATGCGGGTTCTGATCACCCTGGGGGTTGGCTATGTCCTTCTCATTATTCTCATTTCAGCGCTACAGGAAGAAAAATTTCCCAAATTCATTCTGCCCCTGACTTGTGCCGCTGTATTTATGATGACCAGCGGTTGGTTTGTGCTGATTCACGAACTTTACCCGCAAGGCGATAACTGGCGTACAGCCGTACTCGCTGTGTTTGCGGTGATGGGTCTGCAACAAGGCGTATTGTTCGGGAAATACAGACGTACCGCACTGCTATTCACCAGCCTGTTTTTTGCCTATGGTTTTCTAGAGGTAGGACTCGATTTACTCGGCGTTCCCGTCGCTTATATCTCCATTGTTTTAGGCTCATCCATCTTTCTTGTGGCTACAGCCCTGGAAAAGTCACCCCATAGGGTATTGGCAGAACCCGCCTTGCTCATTGGCGCCTGCTGGCTCAATAGCGGTTTATTCGACCGCATAGACCTATTCACATCAACCAACTGGGCTAGCCTGATCACAGGTACCTGCATAATGTTGACTGCTTACGGCATGCATAAAACAGATCGGTATCCTCGCCTGATAGCCCTGGGTTATTTTATAGGCTCGATCATGGCCTATGTGGGGTTATTCGATCTGCTTCAGAACAGTGCAATTGAACTGCTCTACCTCGCCGTCACGGCCTCCACTCTCTATGCCTGTGTCGTACTACAAAGCCGTGCACTCTTATTGACGACGGTAATTGCGATGCTAAGTTTCATTGTATATTTTTCAGAAAAGCATTTTGCAAACTCATTGGGATGGCCTGTTACTTTAGTGCTCATAGGTATTGCTTTCCTTGGTGTTGGCGCTATTGCCATCAAACTTAAAAAGCGTATGTAACCGGATAAGCAGACCTGCTCGGCCGTTAAACATAAACCTCGTCTGCCTGCCCTCAAATTTTGTTATGAGTTGGATCATGCGGTCTTAATTCTCAATCTTGTCAAACGACTTTTAAAAGATTAATTTCACGGATAGTTCCAGTTATTTAAGTACGGACGATTATATGATTTATGCTGAGATGGAATATGAAGCCCACTATTCTGAGCTTCATCAGGAACTTGTAAGCTATTTAAAGGAAACGTTTTCGACTGTAGAACACGGTCTCCAGGGAGACTCCTGGATCTGGATATTTGAAGGTGATGATAAGGTTGAAATTGATACCTTCTACTCTATGAAGCATCAGATTAAATCAGCGAATACAGGGTCATTTTTAGCGAAGGCAGTGATCAAGTATATCAGCGCCAAATATAAGGTTAATGCCTACAGCGCACCTGAACCTGAGCCCCATGAATAGTCATCCAGGCCATATTCTCTACGAGCTGAGTGTAAGCCTTCCGTATGGAATGCCTCATTACTCTATACGTCCCGACACTCCAGTTTCAGTCGTTATTACTCACTGCCACTAATACGGTTACCGCCCTGCTGTTTTGACAGCTGTAAACAGTCTTCAGCGCGACCGTACATGTCATCTGCACTATCTCCCTCACCAGTCAGAGTCGCCACGCCAATACTCACGGTAAAACGGACCTCAGTACCAGAATGAGGTGCTGACAAATCTGACACCATATTACGCACTCGCTCTGCTGCCAGGATACCCTGTTCAGCATTTGTTTCCGGTAATAGAATAGCAAAGCCATCCTCACCCACCCGGGCAAGAAAATCCGCCGTTCGTTTTAAGCTATTAAGGGACTCAGCCAGACGTTTAATAATCTGGTCACCCACATCCCAGCCTTTCTCCTCATTAATCAGTCTAAGGCTATCGACATTGATCAGCATCAGACTACAGATCCAATCATAGCGAAGTGCCTGAGCGATGGATTGAGTCAATACCGGCATCAGCGCCCGGCGGTTGTACATTCCAGTCAGCAGGTCTCGCTGAATCGGGGAGCTCTCTCGCTGCGCTCTTTTTCGCTGACTAATATCATCGATTCGGCACACCACGCTTGGCTCCGAACCAGCAGAGGGAGCCATACGCACTTCAACCCAGCAAGACTCTTTCATCCCCTGGCTACGAAGATAAGTAATCTCCTGTGGATCGAGCAGCAGCTCTTTTACCGCTAATTGATTCAGACTCAGACATTGGTCAACCATCCCCTGTAGCGAAAGAAACAATGGCGTTGGAAAGATATCACTGAGGGTTTTACCAATGAGATCATCACTACTTCCCCAGGGAATAGCAGAATCCGTATGGGTTGAGAAAATAATAGTGCCTTGCTGACTTAATATCAGCACATCTTCAGACAAGACATTGAGCAATGCATCAATACGGGTTTGAAGGACATTGGCGTTTTTCATTCTCAACTCCACTAGCAGATACGGGTTATGCCTAACTTATAACATAGCAACGCTATTCTACTGAAGAGAGGGGTCCCATTCTGTGGAGGTAAATCAATACAATAAGCAAAAAGAAACCCGCCTGAGCGGGTGTTCTTGTATTCGAACCCTTTATTTACTCAAGTACATAGGACTTTAAAGGTGGAAAACCATTAAATTCAATTGAGCTATAACTGGTTGTGTAAGCCCCTGTAGAGCACCAGTAGAGACGATCGCCGATCTCCAGGGATAAGGGCAACTCATACTTATAATCTTCGTACATAATATCCATGCCGTCACAGGTAGGGCCTGCTAAAACAACCTCTTCCGTTTCACCACTTCGCTCGCTCAACAGCGGGTATTTAATCGCCTCCCCCAGCGTTTCTATCAGGCCGTTAAACAGCCCGACATCACTAAATACCCAACGATTTAACGAAGTCGAAGATTTACGTGATATTAAAACGACCTCACTCACCATCATGCCGCTGTCACCTACCAGCGAACGGCCCGGTTCCAGAATAATCTCGGGGGGGTTATCACCAAAATCTTCTTTCAAAAAACGAATAATTTCCTGACAGTAAACCGAAAACTCGTTAGCTTTTGTCAGGTACTGGGCCGGAAAACCGCCCCCCATATTGATCATACGCAGCTGTATCGCCTGCTCTTCTCTCAGCCTGTCAAAGATCACCTTCACTTTTGCGATAGCAGCATCCCACACGTCTATATGGCGCTGCTGTGAGCCTACATGAAAAGAGATACCGTAAGGTTCAAGCCCCAACTTTTTCGCCAACACAGCCAGTTCAACAGCCATTTCAGGGTTGCAGCCAAATTTACGGGACAGTGGCCAGTCTGCACCTTCAGAGCCCTCAGTCAAAATACGGATATAGATACGTGAGCCTGGCGCATACTCAGCTATATTTCGCAGATCAGGTTCCGAGTCAGTTGCGAATAACCGCACGCCTTTTTCATAAAAATAACGAATATCATCTCGCTTCTTGATCGTATTGCCATAGCTCATCCGTTCAGGCGCAACATTGTGTGCCAGAACCTGGTCCAGTTCATAGACGGACGCAATATCAAAGCTCGATCCCAAATCTGCCAGGTGCTTGAGAATGCGGGCATGAGGATTTGCCTTAACCGCATAGTAGACAGAGGCGAAGTCAAAACCCTCGCGTAATTCATGATATTTCTCTGCCACCGTTGGCAGATCGATCAGCAAGAACGGAGTCTGATATTGGTCAGCCGCTTTTTTAAAGCGCGCCCATTTTTCAGTAGAAATATGATCCGGCAACATATTCGTTGTACCTATGATTTAATCCGTTTAGACGGCGGATAACAGGCGTCAGTCGACGCTCACTCAAAGCGGCGAAGTATAGTTTAAAAGTGTCGACTGTAAAGTGAAATTTATAGGCTGAACCAGGTAAAATACCCCCTTAGATAAGAGGGCCTGAAATATGACCACTGAGTTATGAATTATTAGCAGACGTGACAAAAAGTTTATAGGCTCATCTCACTGCCCTGCGCGACTATTTTCTCAATATCGGCAAAGGATTTAGCTTCGTACATAATGTCAAAGCCAACCTTAAGCTTACGCGATATATCACTAGCCGAAACAACGCCTCTGATTCGCTTTATGCCCAGATCGGTTTCATCAACAACCAGTAAATGCTGATCCCCTGAGCTTTTCAGTGTCAACATCACGTCTCCAATCCTTGAATGTCTGACCTGATCAAAGGTCAAAGAGCGCAGACTAGCCTTATTGAGCATGATATCGCGCACAAGCACTTCCTGCCTACTAACACCACAGCTGTTCATGTGCACCATTGCTTTAGTACCGGAGATATCCCGTGCGGTAATAACACCGATAAACTTATCCGCCTCAGTCGTGACAAACAACATCCGAACATGCTGGCTTTTCATACGCTCCAACGCATCATCCACCTGGACATCTTCGGACACCGTTACCGGCGAAGTCAGAGTAAAATCAGTCATGACTTCATTGGCCGGACTCCTTAGAGAGACCTGTTCACCGGTATAGTCCGGGGTTAATAAATTTTCCACTTCACTGTTGTCCTGCAACCGCAGGGGATAAAATTCCTCGAACATCTAAACCTCCACACACATGTCAGATCGTCACTACAGCATAGTTCTGTTTTCAGCCGCTTCGCCAGTTTATTTCCAGGAGGCTCTTTAAAAACGCAGAAAGATGGTTAACCCCACTCCCATTATGAGTAGCAGAGAAACGGCACTATATATTAGATGTGGGCGCTTTTTAGCTGCTGTAACCTGATGTGCTTTGTTATCCCAAAAGGGCCGCTTAGCCTCATGAAGAGCATCGGCCCGACTAAGATCAATATCTTTCAAAGCATGCGCATCAAGGTTTCTAAGCAACCTCCGACTGTAATATGTTTCCCGGTATTGTTTAGCCAGGCGTATAAATTTTTTCATTCTGAATCCCTCCATAACAGGGCTTCAGTTTACGAACATATCTGTTACCATTACAGATTCAGCATTATCAACAAAACACCAATACAGATTACAGAATCATACTTCTGTAATGGTTTAACAACATTAAACTGTACTGTTTAACACACTGTGCAGGGGCAGCCAGATGAAACTGTATGAGCAAGTTGCGACAACATTAAAAGATCGGATTGACCTTGGCTATTATCATGAAGGGGATAAGTTACCCTCTGTGCGCGGATTGAGCCAAGAACACGGCGTTAGTATCTCCACCGTCCAGGAAGCCTATGGTCTGCTCATGGATGATGGCATTATCGAGTCCCGGCCAAAATCCGGATACTACGTTCTTAAGCACCAGGCCCCTCCTGAATTACCCGCTACCAGCAATCCGGCACCTCAACCCCTGGTCGTTGCACAATGGCAAAAACTGCAGCATATGATCAATGAATATGGCAGCACTGCAACGACCAAGCTCAGTCTCGCACTGCCCGACACACAGGCATCTACTCTCAAGCCTTTAACACGTCTTATGTCAGAGCTAAGCCGAAATGCAGCAACACGAGTCTTAGAATATGAACATGCAGCAGGGTCTGATGCCCTGCGTCATCAGATTGCCAGAGTCATGGTGGACTCTGGCTGTCGTATTAATCCTGAAGAAATCATTATCACCTCCGGGTGTCAGGAAGCCCTGTCCTGTAGTCTCAGAGCCGTGACCGAGCCCGGTGATATTGTCGTTGTTGATTCCCCCAGCTTTTTTGGCTCTGTACAAGCGATCAAGATCAATGGCGTAAAAGCCCTGGAGATACCGACAAGCCCGGAAACAGGCATCTCGCTAGAAGCACTTGAAATGGCGTTTGAACAGTGGCCCATCAAGGCATGCCTCCTGACGCCTACGAATAACAATCCACTCGGCTACTCAATGCCGGACAAAAACAAACTGCGCCTGCTGGAGCTCCTGAACCACTACGACATCCCTCTCATTGAAGATGATGTTTATGGTGACCTTAGCTACACCCTACCCCGGCCAAGAACCATCAAGTCGTTTGATACGCAGGGACGCGTTATTCTCTGCTCATCATTTTCAAAATCAATCGCTCCGGGTATTCGGGTTGGCTGGATCGCACCCGGCCACCACCGGGAACATATCATGATGGTGAAATATCTATCGAGCCTGTCGACTCCCAAACTTACCCAAATGGCCGTGGCTGAATTCATCGCTCAGGGGTATTACGAGAAGCACCTGCGCCGGGTACGCCGTGATTACCAGCGGGATCGTGATGCTGTGATTGGCTGGCTAAAGCGCGAACTACCAGAAGGCACCCGCATCAGCTACCCACAAGGAGGCTACCTTTTATGGGTAGAGCTGCCCGACCAGATTGACTCAAACGAGTTGAATCAACAAGCTAAGCAGGAAGGCATTAGTATTGCTCCGGGAACCCTGTTCTCCGCCTCAGGCAAGTACAAAAACTTCATGCGTATCTGCTGTGTTAACAGCGCTGATCCCGCCCTGGAAAAAGCGATAAAAACGCTGGGACGCTTATGTAAAGAGATGCTAACCCGCAATCTTTTAAGCCAGGATTAGGCACAAAAGCCCAGCGTACTTGAAAACATCTCATGCGCTTTACTCCCATATCCCTATTTTTTGACTAAGCTTTCCTTATAGATCAAGGGACAGTCCAGTCAGATGACGACTGTCGTTTTCTTTATGGCTACCCAAGGGGGAATGTCTGTGGACGGATATAATCTAGAGTCCCGTGTTAAAAGTCTCGAGGTACTCACCTCGCTGTTACTCGCAATAACTCAAAACTTACATGACGGTGCCCAAACACCGCTAGATACGCTGAAAAACCTTTTAAATGCTCACCCTGAAATTATGACTGAGGACCTTTTAACTTATCTGGAAGAGCTCGAAAATACAGCACAACTACTTCAGCAGCCCGCTCAGCACTAAACTCAATCACCGCCTACACACTGAGGGCGATAATTTACTTATCGCCCCAGCGTAGCTGTCGCCAGTCAGCCTGTTCTGCTTTAGAAAGAAACGTCCAGACGACAAATCGACTGGATTTTTGTCCCTGCGCCATATCGATGACCCTGACATTTTTAGCGGATACCGACTTCAGAATTCGTTTTATCGGCGCTATATTATCCTGCCTGGATATCAGGCAACTGAATAGATAACACTGTTCCCCAAATTCCCGGCTTTGAAGAATCATTCTCTTAATGAACGCAAGCTCTCCTCCTTTGCACCAGAGCTCATTTTGCCTGCCGCCAAAATTAAGCGTTATATCTGAAGACTCTTTGCCGAGATTTTTGAGTTTACGCCGGGTACCCGATTCAGCCTCCTCTGCAGAACCGTGAAAAGGCGGATTACACAGAGTAAAATCAAATTGTTCTGACGGATTAACAACCCCTTTAAACATACTCTCAGAATCTGTTTGTAATCGATTCTCGATACGACCTTTCACTACAGGATTCGCCTCGACGATTAAATTGGCGCCGTTAACTGCAACGGGATCAATATCCGCACCAACAAATTGCCAGCCATAGCTACGTGAGCCAATCAGCGGATATATACAGTTAGCACCGACACCAATATCTAGCCCCCTGATGCGTCTGCCAGAGGGAATAACCCCCTGATTGTCAGCTGCCAGCTGATCAGCCAGATAATGAATATAGTCCGCTCTTCCCGGAATGGGAGGACAGAGATAGCCGGGAGGAATATCCCAGAAATGGATGCCATAATTTTGCAGCAACAACGCTTTATTCAAGGCCTTTACAGCATCAGGATTATGAAAATCGATACTCTCTTCATCGAATCGATTCAGCAAAATAAAGCCTTTCAAATCGGCAGACAGTCTACCAAGCGCCTCAAAATCATAACGCCCCTGATGTGGATTTCTGGGGTGCAGGAGAGCAGCTTTAGGCCCTTTTCCTTTCAGTGCTTTAGACATAAGACGAGATTACTCTGCCAGTAAAACAGAGCATTGTATCCTAACTCAGTGACGAAGTGGGCAACCGGCACAAACAGCGTCAGCGAATCTCAAGGTAAGGCAACCAACGCTTGTCTAAATCTGCTTCATCTACATCAAATTCAGCAATCGGCGGCTGAGTCAGATCATCCGGAGGAGAGGCCAGCATATTCAGATCAAGAGAGTGAGCAATCCCCCGCATTCCCTCCTCAGTTACCGTCATTCGGTAATAAATCCCGTTCCAGAAGTTAGCACCAAACGCTTCAGGTTTTTTAAACATAAAGAGCAGATCATGCTCCAGCCAGCGCAAATCATCACCGCTCACCGTTCTTGGCTGATCATAAGGGTATGGAATAAAACACCAGAGCTCTGCTCCTTCAAGACACTTCATCTCCTTCATAGACAGAAAGTAATCCTTAAACAGATGGTGATCCAATGTAATTTCATACTGATAGCGGCCAGCCTCTAACGCAGTAAACTCTATCCCACCAATATGCTGTTCATGGCCATCTTTCTGCTGCAGATAAAGCTGTTTAAAACCCGGGCTAATCTCCATGGACCAGAGCACAGTGCTGGAACCAAGCATTGAAATAAAGAATAGTACGCTTGCCAAAAAACACTTCATCATCGACCTCCTGAGCCATTTATTCCAGTTTAGGAGTTGATCACAGAAGCACTATGATACTTCCGTACTGTTTTAGTCGCTTTCAGCACTGTTGTTTAATTGAAATACAGATACAATGCCGGATCATCTCAATCCACTTTGCTATTCGCTCAAGAATGCACTGTGTAATCATGAAAAAGCCTGAGAGAGTCTCTATGAATTCTGAATACCTTAAAGGCTTTCTACTGACAGCACTCGGCGTCCTGGTATTGAGTTTTGATGCCCTGCTAATACGCCTGATCGATGCAGACTCTTTCAGTTTATTGTTCTGGCGTGGTCTACTAATGAGCCTGACGGTTGCTTTCTGGTGCCGCTACCGATATCCAGGTAAACCCTTTTTTTACCGAGACTGGCCCAGTATACGTTCAGCGGGACTCTACGCCCTCTGTTCGATCTTCTTCGTCTCTGCAATCAATCACACCTCTGTCGCTAATGTGTTAGTAATTATCAGTGCTCAGCCTCTATTTGCAGCACTCATCGCCCGCGTTTTTATTGGTGAAAAGTCCTCAGCGTCCACCTGGGTCGCAATTATTATCTGCATGCTCGGCATCGTTTGGGTGATGAAAGACTCGTGGTCAGCCCCCAGCCTTACCGGGGACCTGCTGGCCTTCTGTTGTGCGATTTGTTTATCGGCAAAATTTGTCAATGATCGTGCCGTAAAGCACCGGGATATGACGCCGGCATTGATAACCGCTGGGTTATTCATCGCTATCACCAGCTTACCAAACGCATCGCCGCTGGCCCTGTCCGGTGCAGACTGGGGTTGGATGTTGTTACTTTGCGTGATTGTTATCCCGATAGCGTTCGTTTTAATTACTCTGGGACCCACGCGCATTTCTGCCGCTGAGGTGGGTATGCTGATGCTGTTGGAAACAGTATTTGGTCCCCTGCTGGTCTGGCTGTTTATAAATGAAGCCCCAAGCCCTTCCGCTTTGCAGGGCGGTGGAGTAGTGATTGTCACCTTACTGCTTCACGGTTATTTAAAATGGCGAAAATAAGACAGGTAAAGGCCATAACTAAAAAAAAGTTTGCATCACTAAGCATGAATCGTAAGAATAGATAAAAAGCTCTTAAAAAGAACATCCTATGCGAAAATTTGAAGATTCCTTACCACTGCAACTCCTGAAAGCCCGAGAAGCAACGATGGCTTTTTTCCGCCCCTTGCTTCAGGAGAATAATATTACTGAACAGCAGTGGCGTGTACTCAGAGCCCTGAAAGCGTTCGGTGAGCTTGAGTCTAAGCAATTGGCAGACCACTGCTGTATCCTTAGCCCAAGCCTGACCGGCATTATCAAACGACTTGAGCACCAGGGCTATATCACCCGTAAGAAGTCTGAAGAAGATCAGCGCCGCACCCTGATACGCTTAACTGAAAAGTCTCAAGTATTGTTCACTCGCCTCAGCCCCGATGTAGAAGCAAAATATAAGCGTTTTACCGATCTATACGGCACCGAGAAATTAACTGAACTGTCTCAACTATTGAAAGAACTCACCGAACTGGAATCAGATTCACAAGACAATTAGCGTCTAAAACAGGAAAAGTAGTACAACACAGGCATAAACGACACAACCTGATCCAATATTTTTCCAAAATCCACTCAGCGGCTAACCTGCGTTATAACCCTATCGTCATCCAGCAACCTATTGACCCTCTGCAGCTTTCTCTGGGTCAGGGCGCCCTGGTTCCTCTCCTGTTAGAAACTCACCTATTTCTCTGGTACTCCCAGTCAAAGTTTACATTTAGATGATCTGGGTCAGGAAATGAATAGTAGCCTTTGACAGTAATCTGCAGACTAACTAATCTTACATATAGTTAATATATTAACTATAATACATTTTCCGGGTGCAGGTCATATACAGATTAATCTGGCCCTTTCAACATACTTATAAAAATCAAATGAGGTTTGACCATGGGCGAGATTGTACTGGCAGCAAAAGTTACCCACGTACCAACAATGCTATTATCTGAACGACCAGGCCCACTGGAAGGCACACGACAGCAAGCCATTGACGGCCATAAAGAGATTGCCCGTCGCGCACGTGAAGCGGGAGCTGACACAGTTGTTGTCCTGGATACCCACTGGTTGGTCAACAATGGTTACCACATTAACTCCCGTGATCACTTCAAGGGCGTTTACACCAGTAACGAGTTCCCTCACTTCATCCAGAATATGGAATATGAATACACCGGTAACTCTGCACTGGGTGACCTGATCGCTGAGAAAGCGACTGAAAAAGGTGTATACACCCTCTCACATCAGGTTGAATCCCTGGATCTGGAATACGGCACCCTGGTTCCAATGCGCTATATGAATCCAGAGAGTGACCTGAAAGTTGTTTCTGTTGCCGGCTGGTGTACCGTTCACAGCATCGAATCCTCCCGCATCCTGGGTGAAGCGATCCGTGAAGCGATCGAAGCAAGTGATAGCAAGGTTATGCTGATTGCATCCGGTTCCCTGTCACACGCTATCTGGGCGAATGATGACTACGAAGCCAATAACGGTACATTCACCATCTCTAAAGAGTTCAACCGCCAGGTTGACCTACGGGTGTTAGATCTGTGGCAGCAGGGTGAAATCTCTACTTTCCTGAAAATGCTGCCTGAATACGCTGACCTGTGTAGCGGTGAAGGTGGTATGCACGATACCGCAATGCTGTTCGGCGCCCTGGGTTGGGATAAGTACGAAGGTAAAGGTGAAATTATCGGTGAGTACTTCCCAAGCTCCGGTACCGGCCAGGTAAACGTTGTTTTCAGTCTGTAACTGATTCATTTAACAAAAAAGGAGCTCTAAAAGAGCTCCTTTTTTTACCTAAATAAGCGAAGTAACAGGCTGTTACCACCGCTTCAGTATCAACATAGCCTTTAACGCTGGATACCACCGATACAGATATATTTAGTTTCCAGGTAATCATCCAGACCATACTTTGAACCTTCACGGCCCTGCCCAGACTCTTTCACGCCTCCGAATGGAATGACCTCAGAGCTGATAGCGGTTTCATTCACGCCAACCATACCGTACTCAATTCCTTCAGACACACGCCAGATACGACCCACGTTCTCGGTATACAGATAGGCTGCCAGGCCAAACTCTGTATCGTTCGCCATCGAAATAGCCTGTTCTTCACTACTGAACTTAAAGACAGGCGCAACCGGTCCAAAGATCTCTTCAGAGAAGATACTCATGTTGTCATCTACATTGGTCAGAATGGTTGGCTCATAAAAGCAGTTACCCAAGTCTGAAGGCTTACCGCCGGTGACAACATTCGCTCCCTGCTTGACCGCGTTCTGAACAATATTATCGATATCACCCAGTGCTTTTTTAGATACCACAGGACCGTGAGTCGTGTCGGCATCGAAGCCAAGCCCCAGACGGAAGTCATTTACCGCCGCTGCAAATTTTTCAACAAAAGCATCATAGATACCTTCCTGAACCAACAGTCGGTTAGCACAGATGCAGGTCTGGCCTGAGTTCCGGTATTTAGACACCAGCGCACCTTTAACCGCCAGATCCAAATCTGCATCGTCAAAGATAATAACCGGCGCGTTACCACCCAGCTCCATTGAAGTACGCTTTACTGTATCCGCACACTGCTTCATCAGTAGCTTGCCAACCGGAGTCGATCCGGTGAACGTCAGCTTTTTAACCACCGGATTAGAGGTCATCTCACCACCAACCTTTGAAGACTGAGAGCTCGGCAGTACGCTGAACAAGCCAGCAGGTAAACCAGCCCGATTAGCCAGCTCTACCAACGATAGCGCTGAAAGAGGCGTCTCAGCTGCAGGCTTCAACACAATCGCACAACCTGCCGCCAGGGCTGGAGCAGCTTTACGGGTGATCATCGCGTTCGGGAAATTCCAGGGTGTAATGGCTGCGACAACCCCTACCGGCTGTTTAATCACAATACTACGACGATCGTTAGCAGAAGGCAGCACATCGCCATACACACGCTTGCCTTCTTCGGCAAACCATTTCAAATATGAAGCGCCATACATGACTTCACCCTTTGACTCAAAAACAGGCTTGCCCTGCTCCAGCGTCATGATTGCCGCCAGATCATCGATATTTTCGATAATCAATGCGTGCCAACGTTCCAGTATTTCTGAACGCTGTCCCGCTGGTAATGCTTTCCACTCAAGCATCGCGGAATCAGCAGCGGCAATAGCTCGTGCAGTCTCAGCCTGGCCAACACTAGCCACCTCGGCAATAGCATCACCGGTAGCAGGATTCATAACAGTAAAGGTTTCGCCTGCATCGCCATCAACCCACTGCCCATCTATAAACGCCTGAGTCTTCAGCAACGAGGAATCTTTCAGTTCTAATTTCATAGCTATCTCTTTTAACGTTATCGGGCAGTTCAACCCGGTTATTATGTCTATACTCTATTTCAATTTACTTAATAAGTTAAGTACTTTTTTTATCTAGCTTGAATCAACTGATATAATGACCTCATGAAAGAGCTCTAACCCCTTCATAACTAGCAGACTTATGCTTCTCAGTGTATTCTGTTAACTTATTAAGTATTTTACAGATTACACAACAATACCGGTCCATTATGTCAACATCCACTAGTCGCAGTGATACTCAGATTAAAACCCCTGTTGCACTATTAGCCGGAATGGCGATCGCCAGTCCTGTTGCACTCAATCTGTATGCGCCAGTAATGCCGGTCTTAACAGAACAGTTCAATACCAGCTCCTTTACCATTCAGCTGGGCTTTACCTTTTACCTGTTAACACTGGCGATAGGACAGCTGATTAGTGGTCCGCTAGCCGACCGCTATGGCCGCCGCCCAGTACTCTTTTGGGGCTTTCTTTTACACATTCTCGGTGGGCTGCTGGGGGCTTTTGCCTTCGAAGTATGGCAGCTCTTATTTGCCCGGATTCTTCAGGCGGCCGGGGGATGTACCGGTATGCTATTAGCGCGCAGCATTATTCTGGACCAGCACGGTAAAGACAAAGCCGCCGGGATGCTTGGATACATCACCATGGGCATCGCCAGCGCTCAGGCATTAGCCCCTACTCTCGGAGGTTACCTGAACCTTGCAGCAGGCTGGCAATCAGTCTTTTGGGTCTCCATGGCTCTGGGGACTCTGGTCTGGCTGGGAGCACTCTTTACGCTGCCTGAGACAGCCTCCGCTAATGCAAACAGCGGTACCCTGCTACAAAGCTTCGCCCGGTACCGTACCGTCCTCTCGTCCCGTAACTATATTTTTTGCGCGCTCTCAGCGACGATGATTGCATCAGGCTTTTTTATATTTATGACCAGTGCTCCCTTTCTGGTCGCCGAACAACTGCACGGGAACTCTGCCGACTACGGCAACTGGTTTTTGCTGGTCGCGGGTGGGTTCTGGTTTGGAAGCCTTACGGCTGGCCGTATTTCAGCCAGAGTAGGAACCCGCCAGATGATGTTTCTTGGGAATGGTCTTTCGGCGGGCGGAGCTGTGCTAATGCTAGTACTGTTTTTACTCATGCCTTTCAGCTTTCTAGCACTTTTTGTACCGATGTCCCTCTATACTTATGGCCGAGGGCTGAGCCAGCCAAGTGCTCAGGCCGCCGCGATCTCTTCGACAACAGGAGCTGTTGCTACAGCAACGGGAATGCTGGGTTTTTTCCAATTAACCTTAGGGTCTCTGGTTGCTCAGCTAACCCCTCTACTAATAGATTTCAGCATCAACATGCTGCCTGTTGTGCTTATATGCCTGGCTATTTTAGCGTTACTTTTTGCCCTTAAAGGCAGTAAAGGGGAATAAATAAATGCGCTCTATTCCTCCAATATCTAGCTTATAAAAATCATATGTAATAATCGGCCCGGCATCAAAACAGCACCTACTGCAGCGCCAATCGTACCCAGATACGCACCCACAGCATAGCTTCTGTGAGAACGAATATTCCCTCTTCGAGCTGAACCAACAGATAAGACAACACAGATCAGAACCCAGATCGAAAGTAGGTGAATTGGGCCATACCCATAAAACCAATTAACAAAGCCAGTAATTCCAAAGGAAGATATTGAAGCGATTATCATCGCTAACATCCAAGACCAGCCCAGCCGTTTATGCAGTGAAGTCCCCTTGGCCCAGCGCAGCTGAAGAAAACCAATTACCAATACCCATGTAGCCGCTGACAGGTGAACATAGGTATGCATTACTTTTCCGTACCCTGCATATCAATCCTTTATAACATCTGGAATATCAATTAAAAAATCGGTGCACCCAATATCAATATCATGCTGATATAACAGTGTACTAACCTGACCTCGATGGTGGGTTTGATGATTAAAAAAATGACTGAGCAACTCACCGAAATTGCGCTCGCTCACTACCCCTTGAGAATTGGCATAGACTAAACCACGGGCAAAATCATCCTCGCGAATCTCTTCGTTCAACCACTGGTTAATTGTTCCATCAACAAAATTTCGAGCTTTTACCAGTAAAACCAATTCCGGGTAAAGGATCTCATTAAGATGTTTTGGCCTTGGCAAAGCACTTAAACCTTTTAATGAATGATAACGAGCAGAATGCAATGAAAACCGGGACAGCCAAAGAAGATCCCCCACCAGGATATGGTTAAGCGTACCAAGGATGGACGAAAAAAACGCACCGCTATCCGCCCCTAATTGGTCGCTATCAAGCTTACTTGAGGCTGTATATACCTGATCGTTCATGCGCTGATTATAGTCAGCCATCAATATATAGTGATTCCTGATATCCATAAGCATCTCCCTAAAACTTATCTATTCTCAGGTTTGATCGGATTTATCATATCTGTAAATTCAGCGAGTTCATCGGCACTATACGGAGTATGCACACGTAGCGTGGATGCCGGATGAACATTGAGCCCTACTCCAGCTCTGTATTCGCTTGTTGGTCGTACAGGTCTGCTACTAAAACCCCCACCACAGTTAGGGCATACATTGTTAAGCTGCTTATCTACGCAATTCCGGCAGAAAGTACATTCATAACTACAGATGCAGGCTTCAGTCGAATTAGGCGGCAGATCGATATCACAATTTTCACAATTTGGGCGCAGTTCTAGCATTAAAAAGATCCTCCCTAATCTGGATTGAGTATTAAGTCACCATCGATTTTACTGTTAATAAAACGCTAAGGACAAGTTATCGAAGTTACTTACAAGCAGTAACAAAGCACAAATCTCATCTATGCTATGGACTCACGCCACCTCAGTAAGCCAATAAGCATACAGCTGAGAATGGCTCTGAATACAGGTCACTATTAATCTACTATGAGAAATCGCTACGATTAAAGCTCATAAGCTTGTTCTGATAATCGATAGCCCGGATGTACTTACTTAGTTTGCATAAACCGCCTGCTATCCGTTTATTCAGTGACTGCCGCTTTCGTTATACCTGCCAGGGCTTTGGATATTTTTAAGATAACAGCATCACAATCAGAAATAGCATGCCGTTTTATTAGATAAGCAGGATCATTATATGAGATCCATACCGTCGATTGATCATCAGACCACACAAGTGCTTTTTGAGGCAGATCCAGAGCGACACTTAGCTGACACTTCATCAATGGACTTCCTGCTTTAGGGTTGCCAAAGATAATGAGCTCAGCATCTGCTAACTGAATACCCACACCAGCTGCCGCTTCAGAGTGTTTTATCCGGTTAAATACCGTCATGCCTTTAGAGGTTAGAACATCATTCAATCTATCGGCTGTTTCTTTAACACTGTGCGGGCTTTGAACATTGATCACACCCTCAGCCGCTATGGCTGGTAAAGCTATAAAGATCGCAATCAGTGCGAGCAGTACACTTCTAATCATTTTCCACTCCCGAATATTTTCCACATGGTTACTGATAGAAGCTATCAGACTCTATTGAGTCTAGATGGTATTTAAACAATTGTTCAGAAATTAAGACTCCAAGTTCAAAAGACGAGCACTATAGAGCGGAAAGACTTGAAACCAGTGGGGATCGATCAGCGGATATATCTGCACATAAAACATAAAAAGGGCGCTATGAATCAGCTCAGGTACTGACCCATAACGCCCTACGCTAGCTTGTAGTATAGGAAGACGGCTTAAGCCGTTTCATTCACAACTATAACTTTACGATGAGGGAACGGAATTTCGATATTGTTTTCATCCAGCGCCTTTTTAATCTGCTCAGGTACAGAATAAAGCACGCTGAAATAGTGTTCGCCCTTACAGAAAGGTCGAACGACAAAATCAACTGAACTGTCATTCAATGTACTTACCTCAACAAATGGAGCTGGCGTATCGAGAATGTGCGGGTGCTTAGCCAATACCTCATCAATCACCGCCCGTACAGCATCGGTATTCTCTCCATAGGCAACACCAAAGCTCATATCAACGCCACGAACCTCGTAATGAGAGTGATTGATAATCTTTTCACCCCAGATTTTGCTGTTTGGGATAATAATCTGCTGATGATCAAACGTTCTCAGTACGGTAGTAAACATATCAATCTCAGTGACGTTACCGAAACAGCCACCCGCATCAATATAATCGCCCGCCTTATAAGGTCGGAATATTAGCAACATCACTCCTGCTGCTAAGTTAGACAGCGCACCCTGTAAAGCTAAACCGACTGCCAGACCCGCTGCACCCAGCAGTGCAACAATAGACGCGGTCTGTACGCCAAAACGGTTCAGTATCGCAATGAACACAAAAGCCAGAATCACATAACGCGCGAGGCTACTTAAAAAACGGAACAACGTATCATCCAGATGCGGACTCTTCTTACTCAGGCCGATAATCATCTTACTAACACTGTTCGCTATCCAGAAGCCTATAAGTAGAATAACAATCGCTAGCAGTATATTTGTAGCCCAGGCGATAGCCGCCGGAAGGTATTGGTTGATATCTATATTTTCAATAATTTCCTGCATGAATCTAATTCCTTATTTTGGATTCGCTGAGTGATGCCAGAACATAATTGAACTGGTGCAGAGGTACTCACTACCCGATAATTTATAGTTGAGGGCCAAACACCGATCAAGATCACTCGCTATACAATAGCCAATATCAACTTGAATCGCCAATTGGTTAAGCCATTTAAAACAATTGGTTATACAGGTTCTTATAATAAAATTTGGAGAATTTTATATTTGAGTATTAATCCAGCTTATAAACGTAGAACTGAGTCGTCCCCTTCGCCCCGGGAAGAGAGACAAAACCCAAACCTATAAGTAAGTTTGAAGATCTGACATTGGCGATATCGACACCACCAATTAATCTGGACCAATGAGCATCTTCCCGACACCACTTGATCAAACCTGACAAAAGCTCTTTAGCGTATCCAAGCCCCCAGCAAAATTCACCGAAGAGATAGCCAATATGTGCATCAAGATTATCGCTATAAATAAAAGCAAAGCCGATAACTTCTTCCGTACTCTTCAATCTGATGATTAACAAGCGGCTTTCAGAAGTCATTCGTTCGAACCAACGAATAGCCGCCGCTGTTGATGTAATATCATGAAAATGAGTGGGAAGATGTTCGACAACCGACGGGATCAGAATCTTTAGCACATCGGCATAAAGCGCATTCAGTTCTGCCTCCGGTGTGTTTAAAGAAGCCTCATCCACCCTAAGACGTGACGTGTCGAATAAACGAATCACTTAGTTTCCAGATTACGGTTATGAGTTCTTAATCTACAACAAATCACCCGTTTAAATATAGATAATTTATCAGATTATCTACTGAGCAAAGCGCTTAAAGTAATAACCCGTCACCAGGACAGCAGCTGATATAAGTAGGCCAGAAGTGGGGATCGGACGTTGCACAAAGATGCAACCGGCGAAGCTGCCGGTTGCGAGCAGAGATCTACTTCTTCTCAGCGAGCTTCTTATGAATATTATTCATCCGATAGTTACGTTCTGGATGCAGCTCAATCATTTCAAAACCGATGCTCATCCAACGCTTATCAAAGGTTGGCTGAAGGCATTGTGTGAACGTTTCAAAAATCTTATCGCAGGCGGCCTTTAGTACTTCAGGTTCACGCCCAGAGCCGACTTTGGCGGTCAGGTGAACAAAGGTATTGTCCGGATCGCCTTCGCCGATACGAAAGTGATCGCAACGGACAGCCCGGGTGCGGATACCACCGATTGGGAATACACCGGTCCCGATAGCTGTTTCATTGAGCTTTTCGAACAGACCAGGGATATCCAGATCGTCTTCTAAATTAGCGGAATATTCCATAATAAAATGCGGCATAAATTATCTCCGATAAGTACTTCAGTACTTAGCTATAAAATAATACGTAATGAGCACAGGCCTGAAAAGAAAAAGCTGACAAAGATTGCTCTTAGTCAGCGTCTGTAACAGATCAAGTGCATAACACTTCTAAGCGTTAAGAGCGAAGATCAGATAAGGCGAATGAAGGGAAAAGCGCGCAGTTTAGTTTACTAAATGAGCACTTTGAGCCTTCATTCAACGCCATATGATCAAGCGCAATAGCTAAGGGTTAAAGCGTAATGAATGCAGGCTAGACTAGGCAAAAACTGGCGAAGAAGCGGAGCCTACTATTGTAGGTGAGCATTCTGAGCCAGTTTTTAACGCCGTATAGCCAAACGTAATAGCTTTAACGGCCGAGGACAGGCACTTTATGGGTATCATGGGAGATACACACGTTCTTCGTTTCCATATAGAAATCAAAGCTCCAGTCTCCGCCGTCACGGCCAATACCGGACATCTTCACACCACCGAACGGTGATGGCAGGTTACGGTTGTTCTCAGAGTTAACCCACAGCATACCGGCTTCAACTTTATCCGCCATGCGCATTGCGCAACCGGTATTGCTAGTCCAGATGTAGCCTGCCAGACCATAGATAGTATCATTAGCCAATCGAACAGCATCTTCTTCGGTATCGAATTCGATAGCCGTCAGAACAGGACCAAAGATCTCTTCCTGAGCGATACGCATGCTGTTCTTCGCTTCTACAAACAGGGTCGGTGTTACATAGTTACCCGGGCCCATTTCGTCACGCAGAGACTTACCGCCAACAGCGATAGTTGCGCCATCTTGCTTAGCAATATCGAAGTAGCTGGTTACTTTGTCGTAGTGACCAGTGTGTACCAGCGGACCGACTTCCGTTTCAGGATCAAGAGAGTGGCCAACCTTCAGATTTGCAACACGCTCTTTCAGTGCAGCCAGGAATTTATCCTTGATACCGCTTTGAACCAACAGACGACTAGAGCTGGTGCAGCGCTGACCGTTCAGGCTATAGATCATGAAGACTACAGCATCCAGTGCACGATCAAAGTCAGCATCGTCAAATACGATAACCGGATTCTTACCACCCAGTTCCAGATGCAAACGCTTCAACGTTGATGCAGTCTGAGCCTGGATCATTTTACCTGTGGCAGAATCACCTACCAGCGCAACGGCTTTAATAGCAGGGTGCTCAGTCAGTGCTTTACCCGCCACAGTACCGAAACCGTTAACCATGTTCCAAACACCTTTAGGCAAGCCCGCAGCGTCAGCACACTCAGCCAGAATAGCACCCGTCAATGGGCTCAGTTCGGCAGGTTTATGTACAACAGTACAACCGGCAGCCAGCGCTGGCGCGATCTTCCAGGTAGACAACATGAACGGTGTGTTCCATGGCGTAATAACCGCCACTGGACCGATTGGATTACGCACAGTGAAGTTAGTGTGCTCAGCCTGGTGCAAAGACAAACCGTTACGCGCTTCAGGTGCCTGATCGGCAAAGAAACGGAAGTTCGCAGCACCACGAACAGCAGCCTGACGCATAAAGCGCAGCGGCTGGCCACAGTCCATCGATTCAACCATCGCAATCTCTTCAGCACGCTTTTCCAGCTCATCACCCAGACGGTGCAGAATTTTCTTACGCTCAGCACCCGGGGTAGCAGCCCAGTCAGCAGCGGCCGCAGCGGCGGCTTCACACGCAGCGTTTACATCTTCAGTTGTCGCTGCAACGACTTTACCCAGATAGCTCTGATCAGTCGGTGAAGTATTATCAAAAGTGTTCGCTTCAGTACCCTGCGTCCACTCACCATTGATGAACAAGCCCAGTGGGTTTTCTTTAAAGCGCGCCAGGTAACCTTCAGCTTTCGCAAGATTCTGTTTTAGTTGTTCGCTCATATCTACTATTCTCCTCGTACTCTGATTACTCAAAGTGCTTAATACTTGTCGCCGTAGAACTCTTGTTCAGACACGATATAGGTTGTCAGGGCACCGATTTTTTCGATCTCGCAAACTACGGTATCACCCGGCTGCATATCCTTCAGACCTTCAGGGGTGCCGGTAGCAATCATGTCACCCGGCTTCAGCGTCATGATCTTACTCAGGTATTCAACCAGGAAAGGCACGTCAAAGATGATATCTGCAGTGGTTCCATCCTGAGTCAGCTCACCATTAACATGGGTAGTCACTTTCAGGTCAGAGATATCACCAACATCATCTTTGTCGATCAGCCATGGGCCAATTGGTAACAGAGAATCACGGCTCTTAACCCGCAGGTTAGGACGGTAGTAGTTTTCAAGATAGTCACGAATAGCGAAATCGTTACATACGGTATAACCCGCGATGTAATCCATTGCGTCTTCGCGAGAGATGTTCTTACCTTCTTTACCGATAACCGCTACCAGCTCACATTCGTAATGCTGGAAATCGATGTTATCCGGACGGTAAGCATTCTGCTTGTTACCGGTCAGAGTGTTAGTACCCTTCAGGAATACCAGCGGCTCTTTTGGTGGTTCAAATGCCAGCTCACGGGCGTGATCGGCATAGTTCAGACCCAGGGCAAAAATAGTACCTGGCTCTTTAATTGGAGAAAGCCAGGTTACATCGGCTTCATTAATCAGCTGACCGTCTGCTTTAGATTTCAGCTGACCATTATCTTCAACGGTTACATCCAGTTCGGAGCCGTTCAAAAGTACGCGTGCGTGTTTCATGCTTTAAGCTCCTGTTATTGACCCAGCTGGTTGTTAAGAGATACAACACCGGCGATTTCAGAGGTAACCTTGTCACCCTTGGCAACAGCGGCGCGCTGGCCCGGGAATGCAACGGCGATCACTTCACCCGGCTGCAGAGTCATAATGTAAGAAATAGTGCTGATCAACTCAGCAACACTACGTACTGAACGGCTCAGCGGCATTTCATTAACTGTTTCACCGTTCACCTTGGTTGCAACAGTAAGAGACTGTGGATCAGCAATATCTGATGCTGGTACAACAGCACCACCGATCGGAGCAGAACCATCCAGGCACTTACCCTTGATATCAGGACGGTAATAGCTTTTCTCAGGCAGAGAGAAATCATGAACCAGGGTGTAACCACCAACGTAGTCCAATGCTTCTTCCGGGCTTACACGGCAGCACTCTTTACCAAAGACGACAGCCAGAGACGCACCTACAACCATCTCTTCAGCTGGCTGACCTTCAGTGACAGCCCACTCAACCTCAGCACCTTCAGTGCTCCAGGTATTGTGCGGCTTGAAATACAGTACTGGCTGCGTTGGCGCACTCTTGTAAGGTGCTTCACCGAATTCTGCCTGCATCGCGTTAAACTGATCGGAATCATTCAGCGCAACACAAACCAACTTACCTTTAACGATTGGATTGTTAGTCATTTATCTCTACCTAAAATTAATAACCGCTTGAGCCAGTGGACTCAGCTTTGTTTTCGCCGGACT
The DNA here is from genome assembly GCF_016592435.1 of Amphritea japonica ATCC BAA-1530. NCBI lineage: Bacteria > Pseudomonadati > Pseudomonadota > Gammaproteobacteria > Oceanospirillales > Oceanospirillaceae > Amphritea > Amphritea japonica. The sequence continues at coordinate 2,215,824 of NZ_AP014545.1, forward strand.
TAAAGCTTTCCGCCAGTTGCTTTGCTGCATTGCCCAGCAGCAGGGTATCAACACCGATACCCACAAACTTAGCGCCTTTAGCCACGTAATCGTGAGCTTTAGCCGGATTGATACAGAGCAGACCACCGGCCTTACCTGCATCATTGATAATCTTCAAACCATTCTCGATCGCAGCAACTACTTCCGGATGATCCGGATTACCGATATGCCCCATTGAAGCAGACAGATCAGACGGGCCGATAAATACCGCATCAACCCCATCAACCGCAGCAATCTCTTCTAAGTTAGCCATCGCAGTCACTGTTTCAGCCTGCACGATAAGACAGATCTCATCATTTGCTTTCTGCAGATAACCCGGAATCCGATTCCAGTTAGCGGCACGGGCGAGCGAACTGCCCAAACCACGAATACCCTGCGGCGGGTACTTAACCGCTTTAACCAACTCTTTAGCCTGTTCAGCGGTATCACACATAGGCACCAGTACTGTCTGAGCACCGATATCCAGAATACGCTTCAACAGTGCCGTGCGCCCCTCTTCAGGACGTACAATTGCTGGCACACCGTAAGGCGCAATTGCCTGCAGATGACGCATCGTTGAATCCAGTTCAAACGGTGCGTGCTCACTATCGATTAGCAGCCAGTCAAAGCCAGAGCCTGCAACGATCTCAGCACAGCTTGAGTCTGGCAGACCTAACCATAGCCCCCACATAGGCTTATCACCTTTGAGGCCCTGCTTAAATTTATTTACAGGAAGATCCATAACGCCCTCTTAAACAAATTTCACAGAGATACCGCCCAATGGGCCGTAATCCGCATGAACCGTATCACCTGCTTTCACAGGGACAGGCCGGGTGAAAGATCCGGACAGAACCACCTGACCCGGCTCCAGCGCGACACCGTGCGGCGCAAAGCGTTTACACACCCAGGAAATACCGTTCGCAGGATGACCTAATACACCCGCTGCCAGACCCGTTTCTTCAATCTGACCATTTAAATACAGTAAAGCACCGGCCCAGCGTAGATCCATATCCATCGGTTTGATTGGCCGACCACCCAGAATGATACCGGCGTTTGCCGCGTTATCAGAGATAGTATCGTATACCTTACGGGTATAACCCGTCTCAGGGTCTGTTCGGTGACAGCGTGCAGCGATCAGCTCAAGCGAAGGAATAACGTAATCGGTCGCGTTCATTACATCAAAAATAGTGACATTCTCACCTTCCAGACGCTCTTTAAGCACAAACGCCAGTTCCACTTCGATACGTGGATCAGGGAAATCAGAGGCTTTTATTTCAGCCCCGTCAGCGAAAAACATATCATCTAACAGCACACCGTAATCAGGCTGATCAATATTCACAGCCATCTGCATAGCACGGGAGGTCAGACCTATTTTATAACCTTTAACAGAAGCACCGTTTGCAATCTTCTGGTCAACCCAGGTTTTCTGGACGGCATAAGCATCATCCATTGTCATATCTGGGTATTCAAGTGTAAGCGCAGGAATCTGAGTACAATCCTTCTCTGCCTGATATAGCTTCTCTGCCGCTGTTTTTATCTGATCTTTTGTTAACATATCTAACCTTCCATCCTAGCTAGCGCTGAACGCAGCAACCAAAAAGTGTCGCTCAAAAATACTGACTTGTTTACTTATAGCCATTTACCTCTACACAGGTAAGGACTAACATATGCTGATAATATAATTAATATATTAACTAATTTCCAGTTTTTATTTACAGGCTTAAGAATGACAAGCAAAGAATACACCCGAAAACTAAGCTATTACTGGCCTGGAGCCCCTTTTACCGGCATCATCATTTTTCTGATGTGTTTGCTTACACTGTTAAATACAGCCCTTCCATTGGGGTTGGAAGGCATCGCGACGGCACTCGCCTGGCTGTATATTGTGATTGAAACGCCGCGGTTAAAACCAAAACAACGCAAACAGATCCTCATACTTTTCTCAGTCGGCGTTCTTGCAGCAGCCCTCGCCTGGAGCCAGGGCGCTAACCTATCGCTGCAAGCACTGTTAGGCGAGCACCTGAAGCTGGCGATGCTATTAGCCGCTGTTACCTTTATTGGCATGGCCAGTCAGGTAGGTTCCGATATAAGCAGACCCGGTATACGCAGTTTTCTCACGACTCTCTCAGGGATGCACCTGTTTTCATCCGTGGCTAACTTCTCAGCGGTTATTGTCGTTGGCGATCAAATCAGAAAAAAAGAGGGAATCGATTTTCTCTCCCAACTGGTACTCAGCCGGGGTTTCGGCATGGCGGTACTCTGGTCACCTTTTTTAAGCCTGTTGCCACTGGTGTTGGAACAGGTACCGGGAGTTGAGCTATCACAGGTTTACCCTTTTTCAATCGCTATCGCGATAACCGGTCTCCTTCTGAGCATGCTTGAGGCCCGTTTCCGGGCAAGCAGTGAGCTGAAAAGCTTTGCCGGCTATCCCTTAAAAACAAAAACCCTGATACTGCCTGTCACGCTGATCATGATGATTTTATTGCTCAGCTGGCAACTCCCCTCTCTGCCAACGGTCTTTCTGGTCTCCCTGCTGTCAATCGTGGTGCCACTCTGTTTATTAATGCTGCGCGAAGGTATCCGTCAATCGGCCAAGAAAACCGCTCACCATATAACCGGAAAACTCTCAGAAAGTCGTGCCGAGATCAGCCTGTTCATGAGCGCAGGCGTACTGGCTGCCGGTGTGAAGTCATGTATTAGTGCAGGGCTGATCAGCCTGCCGTTTACCGAAACCAATGCCGGTGTGGCATCCCTTGTTCTGATGATGATTGTTGGACTGGCGTATTTAGGCATTCACCAGCTGGCACTGGTAGCGATCTTCGCAGGTCTCTTAGCAGACATCACGACGACGCCGAACCTGATGGCCATCAGTTATATTCTGGGGACAGCTCTGGCGATGTCCGGCAGCACCTTCAGCGGCCTGAACTTTATTATGAAGGCCCGCTTTCTTGCGACCGACACTGAGATTATACGTAACCAACTTCCCTACAACCTGGTGATGATTGGCATAGGCTGCGGCGTAATCTACCTGATGGAAGCGATGGGTATTAAATAATTTAGTAACTAGATCGTTGCTGCGCAACTTGCTAGTAGCTAGACGTAAAACTGCGTTTTACTTGCTAGATAAGAGCATAAAACCTAACGTGTCTGTTTTTAAAAACAGTCAGTTTAGACCCTAAGCGGACATATCTAAGGAGATGTCACTTACTTAAATAGTTGAAAGCTGCACAACCAAAGAATAAGAGTGGAAGCTTTCATTGGTTTTTGTATATCCAAGCTTTTCATAAAGTTTTTTGGCTGAATAGTTGTTCTTATCTGTGAGCAAATCAATACGCGCTGATCTGGTTTCTTTAGCATGCTCTCTGGCTTTTTCCATCAGTGAGCGTCCTATATTCATTTTACGTGAATTAGTATCCACATATAAATCGTACAAAATAAAAATCTTTATTGCTTCAACAGAGCAGAACGATGGATATAGCTGAGTAAAGCCAAGCCCTTTGCCCTGATTGTCTAACGCAAGGAAAATGACAGATTCATTATTTTCTATTCGCGATTGGATAAACTCAAAAGCAAGTTGACGATCAAATTTACAGTCATAAAACTGTCGATATGAATCGAATAATCTAGCTACTTCAGCAACATGTGATAGATCAGCTCGTACTACTTCCATGGAAACCCCATGATGATTTGTTTCTAAATAAATATAGCTCTTAATGGTCAATGATAGATATACCAACTAGTGGATAGGGGTTTCCTAACTAACGGTCAATTAATGTTTTTTTGATGTATTTACATATGATCATGTATCGTGATGAGATGAATTATATCGTTTGCTCTAGTATCTCCTCATGTGACCCAAACGCTTGATCTGACTCGACTCAGTAGTGATTAGGTCGCTTACCGACCCAAAGCAGATATTAACGCTTACATAATGGGCGCGCGGCTTTATGCGCGTCCAGTCATCTTTGCTGGCGATCATTGATGTTCTTGTTATGTTTGTTCACTGTATTTAATTAGCAACTCTAAAAACTCGCTTGGCTTAACTATATTAAGGCCATACCCTTGTTTGATAGCATCTGAATGTTTATAAATGCCTACATCAGACGTAACGAAACAACCGCCATACTTTTGAGCTTCAAATATATGGAAGCAATCAGCTTCTCGCTTTTCTAGATTTCCGTTACCTACGATAATCCTTTGAATATCTTTTAATGTCTCTTGTTCGGAATCAATGAGCCCTAACTTCACTGTTTTACGCGATCTGGGCTCGATTTCTTGAATCCAATCTGGTGTATTGGGATTCTTGATCTCACTTACTACAGAGTGCATTAACATCACTTTCTTTTTGTTCTGTTCAAGAACTTCCCGAGCTTTTTCGGAAGCCATCTGCTCTCCATGATCTCCACCGTCAAAAGCACATGAGTCAAAGAATACGAAATCGTCATATGGATTAAAGTTCAAAATTCACACCTGAAACATAACAACTTTATTATTGTGCCCATGCAAGGTTCTAAAGCTTGCAAGCTCTGCTACCTTACAAGGTACGCTATAATCCAAGGACGTGTAAAAGATGTATCGCAGAAGCCGTAAGTATCAGGAATATGTGACCAAATATGCGAAGGCAAGGGCTGCCAGAGAGGAAAAAAGGATCAACGGTGTTCATCCTGAATATCCGTCTGAACTGTCTTAAGTGTCTAGCCGAACTACACAGGCAAATCAAAATCACAGACTACGATACGGGTACTCCAATTACCCACCAGATTTAACTATATCCTAGCAGCTCTATTGATGACTACAACTGCTGTTTTTCTGCGCTTTTTCTAGCAAGTCGCGTAGCGACATTCTAGCCACTAGCTAGCGGCGAAGCCGCGATCTAGCTCTCTTTCTCTTCCACAACAGACTGGCAACCAAGGCAATAACGACTGTCTGGCCGCGCCAGCATTCGGGGCAGGTTAATGACCTCATCACAGGCTTCGCAATAACCGTATTCGGTTACACCAAACTTACTCTCAGCGTGAAGTACTTCCTGCAACCTGATGCGACACTGCTCCAGGTTTGCCAGCGCCATATTCTGCTGTTGCAGCGCATCGCCCCGTGACACCCGGCCAACCGCTTGCTGATCTAACTGTACAGGACGGGCACTCAGTTCCAGATCGGCAATCTCGAGCTCTAGTTCCTGCTTAAGTTTTTGCAGCGCATCGCTACATTGTTGCAAAGAAATATTATCCATCACTATTTCTAACATGCTCTCATCTGCTTTGATACAGAATCATTCACACCACTAAAATATCAGAGACATAAAAAAAGGCGGCCATTGGCCGCCTTTCATCTTAATCACTTACTCTCAGGCAATCAGATTCATCAGTAGTTTGTTAAGGCGGTTAACATACGCCGCTGGGTCATCTAATTGACCACCCGCAGCCAGTTGCGCCTGTTCAAACACTACTAACGCCAGCTCACCGAAGCGATCTTCATCGGCTTCATTATCCAGCTTGCTGATCAGCGGATGCTCAGGGTTGATCTCAAAGATCGGCTTGCTTTCAGGCACTGCCTGACCCGCCGCTTCCATGATCTTACGCATCTGCATACCCATATCGTAGGCACCCAGAACAACACAGGCTGGAGAGTCTGTCAGACGGTGCGTGATACGCACTTCGCTCACCTGCTCTTCGAGACTGCTCTTAAGACGCTCAGTCAGACCTTCCATCTCTTTAGCGGTCTCTTCCTGAGCTTTCTTCTCTTCTTCGTTCTCGGTTTCACCCAGATCCAGTTCGCCCTTGCTGACATCCTGGAATGACTTACCCAGGAAGTCGAACAGCTGACCCATCAGCCACTCGTCAACGCGATCTGACATTAACAATACTTCGATGCCCTTCTTACGGAAGATTTCCAGGTGCGGGCTGTTTTTAGCGGTGTTGTAGTTATCCGCTACAGCGTAGTAGATCTTATCCTGACCTTCCTGCATCCGGGCAATATAATCTTCCAGAGAAACCGATTGCTCAGAAGAATCATTGTGGGTAGACGCGAAGCGCAACAGCTTCAACACTTTCTCACGGTTAGCATGATCTTCAGCAGGGCCTTCCTTCAGTACCTCACCAAACTCGGTCCAGAATTTCGCATACTGCTCAGGATCATTTTTCGCCAGTTTACCCAGCATATCCAGAGAACGTTTTGTTAGCTGGGTTTTCAGCTTATCAACTACCGGATCTTTCTGCAGAATCTCACGGGAAACGTTCAGAGACAGATCGTTGGTATCCACCACACCCTTGATAAAGCGCAGGTACATCGGCAGGAACTGATCAGCTTCATCCATGATAAAGACACGCTGAACATACAGTTTAAGACCGCGAGGCGTATCACGATTCCAAAGATCATAAGGGGCATGTGCTGGCACATAAAGCAGGCTGGTATATTCAAGATTACCTTCAACCCGGTTATGGCTCCACTTCATTGGCTCCTGGAAGTCATGGGACACATGGTTATAAAACTCTTTGTAGTCCTCATCGCTCAAGTCACTCTTAGAACGGGTCCAGAGTGCAGTCGCAGAGTTAACGGTTTCATCTTCTGCAGGAGCAGGCTCTTCGCCCTCTTCCACTGGAGCCGCTTCTTTCTGCATGATAACCGGCAGAGAGATATGATCTGAATACTTACGTACCAGCGTACGCAGGCGAGAAGCATCAGCAAACTCTGACTCTTCCTCTTTCAGATGCAGAATAATAGTTGTACCGCGCTGAGCCTTCTCAACCGTCGCAACCGTAAATTCACCTTCGCCCTGGGATACCCAATGCACACCTTCAGAGGTTGGCTGGCCGGCACGACGAGTAATCACTTCAACTTCTTTAGCCACAATAAAGGCAGAGTAGAAGCCCACACCGAACTGGCCAATTAGCTGTGAATCTTTTTTCTGATCACCGCTCAGCTCAGACAGAAACTGAGACGTGCCCGATTTAGCGATAGTACCCAGGTGATCAATCACATCCTGACGGTTCATACCGATGCCGTTGTCATCGATAGTCAGGGTTTTAGCGTCGCTATCAAACTCGATACGAATACGAAGCTCACCATCACCTTCATAAAGGTCATCTTTAGACAGCGCTTCAAAACGGAGTTTATCAGCCGCATCAGACGCGTTAGAGATCAGCTCTCGAAGAAAGATCTCTTTATTGGAATACAAAGAATGAATCATCAGGTGAAGCAGCTGCTTCACTTCGGTTTGAAAGCCAAGAGTTTCCTGCTGAGTTTCTGTGCTCATCTATCAATTTCCCAATCTTATTGTTGCAAATACTTAGTACTAAAAATGTACAGTCACGAATTTAAGCGTTGAACATAAGATGGGGACAGCCCCCCTCTTTTCAAGGGGACTGAATTGAAATTTACCAAAAATTAATCGGTTTGACTGATGACCAGTTGACGCAAGGTACTGGAATTAAACTCTCGACGATAAAGAATAATGACTACACCAGAAGTGAGTAACATAAACAGCCAGGGCGTAATAAACCAGGCCAGCACCGACAAACTAAAATAATAGGTACGCAGCCCCAGATTAAAGTTATTTGCCGCCATCGAACTCATGATGGCCAGCCGTTTTGCATGGGCATTCAACTCAAGTTCTGTCGCATCTTCGGGTTGTGGCGCACCTCCTATCATGACAGAGGTAAAGCCGTATTGGCGCAAACTCCAGGTAAACTTAAAGAAAGCGTAGATAAACAGCCCGATCAGGACGAGTAATTTTAACTCCCATTCTGCTTTTGTCGCATGGCTCGCGAATGGAATATCGCCCACAACATCAATAGCTTTCTCTGTAGAGCCTAAGACAGTCATCAGGCCAGCCAAAATAAGCATGGTGGACGATGCAAAAAATGATACGCTACGCTCCAGATTGGCGATTGCTGTCGTATCAGCAATTCTGACCTCCCTATGCAACATACGGGTCATCCATTCCAAGCGATAGCTATGCATAACGCTGGCCAGACAGTGAGCATCTATGGCGCGTTTTTTGGTGTATGCGTTATAGCCTTTGAAGCAGACCAGAAACCAGACAAAAGCCAGCAGATTAAGCCAGTTTGTTACGATGAAGTCGGTCAATTGTTCCATGAATATTCCTGGAAAGTATCAGTTACAAGCTATTGTAAATTAAGCAACAGGATAGACAACCTTGCGCAACCAATATTCCAGACTTCTTACCGGAGCCGCCTTCGCCCTTGCCACGACTCTGGTCATGAGCCTGGCGGCTGCTGCCACAAAATACACCGCTCAATTCGTCTCTATCGAGCAAATTGTCCTGATACAGTATCTGGTCTGCACCCTGCTTATGCTGCCCTGGCTGGCGCGTAAAGGTATAAGAACACTGAAAACGGACAAACCCATTCTCCACCTTATTCGCGGGCTGTCAGGCTGGCTGTGCTTTTACACTTACTATCTGGCACTCAAAGAGATTCCACTGGGTGAAGCCTCGCTCCTGCGAAACTCCGCACCCTTGATAGTCCCCTTGTTGGTGCTGGTCTGGCTAAAGTATCGCATGCCCTGGTTAAACTGGCTCCCGGTGGGGATTGGTTTTATCGGTATTGGGTTAGTACTAAAACCCGATGGAAATACCTTTAATCCCTGGCACCTGATCGCTTTCGCCTCAGCACTTACCCTGACGATATCCATCGTCAGCACCCGGGTGCTGACACTCACCGAACCAACAAATCGAATTTTATTTTACTACTTTAGCCTCTCAGCGCTCTTCTCTCTGCCTTTTGCGCTGAGTAACTGGCAACCTATCCCGCTTATCAGCCTGCCATTCTTAGCGGGTATCAGCCTGTCAGTCTGGGGGATAATGTGGCTGTACACTCAAGCATATAGCTATGCCAAAGCAACTATCATCGCGCCACTGAGTTATTTTGGCGTGTTGTTCGCTGGTTTACTCGGATGGCTTTTCTGGCAGCAAGTTCCTGATATGATGGCTGTATTAGGTGCAGTGCTGATCATCGGCGGCGGCATAGGTTCTGTATGGCTGGGAAAGGAGCGTAATTGATGTATCTGGAACTTGCAGATCTATTCTGGTTGACCCTGATCGTATTTGCTTTAATGCACTGGTGGCATTCATTAAAGGTAAAAGAGTTCGCCCTTAAAGCCGCCCGAAACTACTGCAAAGAAATGGATGTGCAACTGCTCGATCAGAGTGTTTATCTGCGGGGTATCTGGTTAAAGCGCGATGACAACGGCAAAGTCAGAATCTGGCGTTCATACCTGTTTGAGTTTACCGCCACCGGTGACGACCGGGCCCGCGGCCGGGTAGCCATGTTAGGTGGCCGGGTCACCGGTATTATTCTGGACGCTCACAGAATCTAAACAGTGAACGGGCCACATTATACCCGTCAATCAGAGCTGTAATACCACCAGCTTGAGTGGGTACTGCCCGTCCGGTGAAGGAAAATCATTCTCCGGTGCTAATTGTGTAATCTGTTTAACCGGGCAACCCGCTTTTATCGCACAGCGCGTTACAACATCTACCCACTCGTCATAACCTACACTGGCCACATTATTAGCACAGATTAACTGGCCACCGGGTTTAGTCGCTAATAAAGCAGGTTTCAGGACACTGGGGTAATCGCGAATCAGATCCACCGTGCCAAAGGCGCTTTTGGCCCACCGGGGTGGATCAAGAAAGACCAGATCGAACTGCTCCTGATCGATCCGTGGAAACGGCTTGGGTTTTCTCCCACGACCCACCCGCTGCTTAATTGGAATACCTGCCAGTTGCTTAGCGGCAGTGAAAAAATCACTCTGGAAAAACTCAACCTGTTGCTCATCCAGATTATTAAGCCGGGCATTGTCACGCCCAACATCTAATGAGCGGGTTGAAAAATCAACATTCAAAACCCGGCTGGCGCCGGCTGCTGCGGCAACCACGCCTACTCCACAGGTATACGAAAATAGATTCAACACAGATTTACCTGCAGCATTTTGCTGAATCCAGCGTCTGCCGGCGCGCATATCAAGAAAAAGTAATGGATCCTGCCCTTTGTGTTTACCTCTGACCCGGTAAGACACACCCAGCTCATGTGCGACCCCTTCCCAGCCATCAACGATTGCGTCATCAGCACGGCGGGAGTTAGCAGAACTTCGATCGTTATATACCAATATTAGCGAGCAACTAAGCTGCGCCTCTACCAGCTTATGAATAGCTTCCGCCTCTTCAACTGAGATCGGCTGATGAAAAGTTTGTATCAATAATTGAGGGCCGTATCGATCAACAGTCAGACCAGAACAGCCCTCATTAGAACCGTGATATAAACGGTAACAATCGGTGTTCTCTTCATGCAGAGCATCCAGCAGCTCGCTACGACGAGCCAGCGCGTCTTGAATCAGGTTGAGCATTAAATATCCTTGAGCAGGGAAAGTATCATTTCGAGGCGCTGCAATGAGCTATCGAGCTCCAACAACCGCTGTTTGTCCGCTCCTGAAAATGGGATAAGCGACGCCAGTTGATAACTGACGGCTTCGACATTTTCGGCATTAAGTTGAACAGACCGGAATGATAGCAGAGGATGATGCCCAAGGAGAGTTGAAATCTCATCCAGTTTGCCTGAATACTGCTCAGATTTTAGCCCCTGATCAGAGATAAGCGCTATCGCCTCTGCCATTAACAGCCCATCAGACTCCACCGTCACACCAGAAATCTCGACGCGTTGCTCCCCTGCTACCTGAATACCAATCATCTGATTCTGCATCGGTTGCCAGTCGATAATCTTCGATAGCGTTCCTATGGTTTCAAAATCAGAACTTGAGGTACCTGGGCTACGGGTATGCAAAATGACAAACTGCCCATTATTAGCCAGGAGCTCCTTCACCATCCGCCGATAACGTATTTCAAAAATCTGTAACGGCAGTACCGTTCCAGGGAAAAACACTAGTGGCAACGGGAATAGAGGCAGGGTTTTCATACAAATGAGTATAGGGTTTTACATCTATCAATACATATTTATTAAGTACAATAAAAAATGCCCCCTTCGATTTATATCTCAGGGGGCATTTTTATCTAGAACTTACGTATATTGAAACTTACAAACCCGTTTTAGAAATTAAAAACACGGGTATCCGCATCGATCAGGGCAGCAGCCATAACCGGTGGTTTTGCAGCTCCAATACCGCTTAGCAGTGCATCTGTACCCACACCTTTATTTGGCAGATAAAGCGCACAGACATCAACTTTAGCGCCGCCAGAGATTAATTTTTGCATCAGCTGCTCAGGGGTAACATCTTTTGGTTTAAGAGGCTCTGATGTATGACCTTTAAGCGCCATATCACCCGCAGTATCACATAATAGCACGCTGACTTTAGCACCTTTTGCCTGCATCATGTTGCCCAGCACCATCGCCATGCCCCGGGTCTGTTGTTCCGAACTAGTAAGGGTTATCAATACCTTATCCACGGCTTCTGAGGCTGAAACCATCATTGGTGACATTAAAGCCACTGCAAGTACCGATGTCGTTAATAACTTTTTCATAGTCTATAGCTCCTTATTTAGTTGGGTGCCAGGCAATGGCAGGATCAATTTTGTAACTCCAGGGTAAGCCTGAGTTGCGCCAGCCATTCAATGCTCGCACACCTTTTGAATTACCCTCTTTCAATGTACTACCTTCAAAGCCATCAACTACCGTCCAGACCTGCGTATAGCCTTTGGTAGCTAGCAGGTTGACGGCAGGCGCGCTTCGCGATGAGCCAGAACGACACATAATAATGATAGTGGTATCCGGCGTGGCTCCAGCTTCTGCTAATTTCGCTGCAAGCTGAGCATTAAAACCGGGATTTTTAACCATAGCCCAGCTACTTTTCTTATCACTCCAACCCGCGGCATCCGCTAGCATCCAGGGAACGTGGATACCTGTTGGTGTTGCCGAACCGGTAAATTTAATTTCAACAGGATCACGCACATCAACCAGAATAGCGGTGTCATCTTTCTGCAGTTTATCCCAGGCTTCAGCTGCCGTGACATATAGATCAAGGGTAGTCTGAGCTTTAACCTTATTCGGTTTATCTGCAGCCACAGCGGTGACTGCTACGATACAACTCAATAGCCCAGCCAGAAGTACAGTCTTATTCACGTCTCTCACCATCTGATATCGCTAATTTGAACGACAATATATTAGATTATTCTAATAAAGTGAAGTCTAATTTTTAAATTCTGACCAAAAAAAACCACTCCGAAGAGTGGTTTTAGCAATTCAAAACGAATCAGGCTTGATATTCCTGATCCAGATTTAGCGTAGACAGCGTTCGTTTTCGTACGCTACGAAGAAGGCTTTCATCTTCGATCAGAGACTGCCCATAAGAAGGCACCAGCTCTTTCATCTTGGCTTGCCATTCAGGCGTAGCAAGTCGCTCCGGGAAACAACGTTCAATAACATTGATCATCGTAGGGGTTGCAGTAGAAGCACCTGGAGAAGCGCCTAGCAAAGCTGCCAGGGTTTTATCGGCCGACGAGATAACCTCAGTACCAAACTCAAGCTTACCTTCACCTTCTGCGTTCTTCTTAATAATCTGAACACGCTGACCGGCGTAGGACAATTCCCAGTCTTCATTTTTAGCATCGGGAAAGAAGCGACGTAATGAATCAACCCGGTCACCGTGAGACTGCATAACCTCACTAATCAGGTAACGGGTAAGGTCCATATTCTTGGCCCCTACCTGCATGATAGGTTTCAGGTTATTCAAGCGCATACTCAGCGGCATATCCATAGCCGATCCCTGCTTCAGGAATTTCGTAGTAAAGCCTGCAAATGGTCCGAACAGTAATGCTCGCTCACCATCGATCACCCGACTATCCAGATGAGGTACTGACATCGGTGGCGCACCGATAGGCGCCTGACCATAAACCTTTGCCATATGCTGTTCAACAATCTCTGGCTTTTTACAAACTAACCACTGACCGCTAACAGGGAAGCCACCGTAACCCTCGCCTTCAGGAATACCCGACATCTGCAGCAACGGTAACGCCCCGCCACCCGCACCAAAGAACAGGAACTTAGTCCGGATTTTTTCTACCTGGCCTGTCTCAACATTCTTCAGCTCTACGCGCCAATCACCTTCGGTGTATTGAGACATCTCTTCAACTGAGTGACCCAACAGCAAGTCAAAACCATCTTGTTTTTCAAGGAAGTTAACCATGTTACGTGCCAAAGCACCGAAGTTAACGTCAGCTCCGTAGCGCATCCGTGTCGCCGCGACAGCTTCATCAGCCGCACGGTTTTGCATTATCAGCGGCATCCACTGACTTAATACTTCAGGGTCTTCAGAGAATTCCATCTCAGCAAACTGAGGCTTTGCGCTCAATGCTTCAAAGCGCTTACGCAAAAATTCAACATTCTCGGCACCCATCACGAAACTTTCATGGGGTACATTATTGATAAAATGATGGGGCTCAGGCAGATCGCCCTGCTCAACCAGGTAAGACCAGAACTGTAGACTGGTCTCAAACGCAGCATTAATGGAAAAAGCTTTATCGGTATTGATACTACCGTCGTCATTCTGGGACGTATAATTCAGTTCGCAATACGCTGCATGACCCGTACCGGCATTATTCATCGCATCGGTACTTTCATTCGCAACATGGTCTAAACGTTCAACCATAGCGATTGTCAGAGAGGGGTCTAACTGTTTAAGCAAAACGCCCAGAGTTGTGCTCATCGCACCTGCACCGACCAGCAGTACATCAACAGATTTAGAGGTCATACTCACTTCGCCATTCAATTATAAATAATGGAGGCAGAGAGGTTTTCAGCAAAAGGCTTGTGGCCCGACAGGAAAATAGCACTAACAAAAGTAAGGCCATAACCAATTGATATAACTGAAAATATCTCTGGCAGTTGAGTTAAATTTGATAACCGCGAAACAACAGCAGGAAACCTTTTACTCAAACTGAAACTGTGTCGCTGATTATACTCATTCCGGCAGAAAAATCTTGTGCATTGCGGCATAAATTCATAATCCCTTAGGCTTATTGTTATCCTAAAGTCGTAAGTTTGTGGCGGTTTTACTGCTTTAGTAGCGCAAAAAGGGAAATCACCTGACAGAGACAAAATTTCAAAGGTATGCTCTATTTTTCAAAGCACCACAGACACAAAAAAAGGGCCAACCGGCCCTTTTTCCTTTCAGTTAATCCGTGCTGCTACTGATTGATACGAAAACGACCAACCAATTTCTGTAACTTGTCCGCATCCTCTAATAGCTTCTTGATTTCGACTCTGTTATCGCTGGCTATCTGAGAAGACATCTCTGAATGCCCTGCAATCTCCGTAACCGTCTGATTCAAATTATCACAGACCTGACTCTGCTCTTCAGCAGCAGTAGCGATAACGACTGACATATCCTGAATCTGATCCATATGCTCCACTACTTTAGTCAGTTCGGACATCCCTTTCTCTGACTGACTAACCGCCAGATCGGTCTGCTGAAAACTATGTTGCATACTTTTCACAGCCTCGCCCGAGGCTTTCTTCAGCTGTTCAATACTTTCATGTACCTGGAGTGTACTTGCCTGAGTTCGGGTTGCCAGCGTGCGAACTTCATCGGCAACAACCGCAAAACCACGCCCCTGCTCTCCGGCCCGGGCCGCTTCAATTGCAGCGTTCAGAGCCAGCAGATTAGTCTGCTCTGCAATCTCCTGGATTACACTGACAACCGAGATGATATCCTGAACGTTGACCTCCAGCGTAGAGATCGCTTTGTTTGAACCTGAAACATCATCGGCTAATGTTTTCACCGCGGAGGTTAATTCATTAACACTCGCGCCAGCCTGACCTATATTGTCTCGTGACTCATTGGTTGAGGTTGCCGTTTCCGCCGTATTATGGGCGATATCAGTCGCTGTCGCTGACATCTGAGACATCGCAGAAGCGGAATGCTCGATCTGAATCTGTAGCTTCTGTTGTTGCTCATCCACTTGTGAAATTTTTGAACTGATAGCAGCTGAACGTTGTGTCACACTCTCAGACACAGACACCACCTCTCTAACCATATTCTGCAGGGTTTCAATAAAGCTATTGAAACCATTAGCCAACTCCGCTAATTCATGCTGACCCTTAACATTCAATCTCGCTGTCAGATCACCTTCTCCCGATGCAAGCTCTTTCATTGATTCGGAGATGCTCTGTAAGGGCAACATAACAGAGCGTTTAACCATCACACTGAAAATTATTGCCAATGCCAGCAGAATCAGGCTTGCCAGGGCAAAATAGATCATTAATCCGTTGAGGCTTTCTGTCGATGTTTCATCCATCTCTTCGAGAACTAAGTTCATATCATCAAGATAGAAGCCAGCACCCACCATCAGGTTCCATCGATCTAAATAAATAGCATAAGAGAGTTTCTCTTCCGGGACTTGCTGGTTCGGTTTGGGGAAGTGGTAACTGACGACGCCTCCCCCTTGTTTTCCTGCTTTGATAAGCTCCCGGATTATGAACACGCCATTCGAATCCTGCAGGTTCCAGTAATTCTTACCTATGCCTTTATTGGTCGTCCCCATAAAGACCCGTTCACCCTTATTGCTATAGCCAAAGAAATAGCCACTTTTGCCATATTTCAAATTACGCAGGGTAGGTAGCGCTTCTTCAAGTGCTCCACCTGTTTCATAGATATGACGGATGGAGTTATAGGCCATCTCGTTTAACAGCTTTAACTCTGTTTGCTTCATCTCCAGAAATTTACTTTCTGTCAGGTTAAGCTGATCATCCTTGAGTTGATTACTCTCAATATAAGTCAGTGCAAAGAGAATAATTGCCAATAAAACAATAGGAGCGGTGCTCATTATTGTAAGGCGCTTACTGATAGATAGTGCCATTAGATAAAGTCCCTGGACGGAAGATTTAATATATTACACACATATTATCTTTATATATCAAAGCCTAAGTCACCATTTCGAGGCCAAAAGCTGTTCCTATACAGCCGCTGTTAAACGAAAAAAAGCGGCCGAAGCCGCTTTTAGAAAAAAATAACGATTAGATATCGATCACATCAAACTCAACCAGCGGACTAACGTCTTCTTCATAGTCAACACCGTCTATGCCAAAACCAAACAGTTTGAGAAACTCATCCTTATAGAATTGATAATCCGTGTTCTCAAATAAGTTTTCAGTCGTAATGGTAGGCCAGAGTTCACGGCATTTCTGCTGAATATCATCCCGCAACTCCAAATCATCCATACGCAACCGGTTAGCATCGTCGATCTTGCCAGTATCACCGATAATACCTGTATCAAACAGACGGAATACCTGCTCCATACAACCTTCGTGAACGCCCTCTGCGCGCATGATTTTGAAAACCATAGACAGATACAGCGGCATAACAGGTATTGCAGAGCTTGCCTGTGTCACAACAGACTTCAAGACCGCTACATTTGCACTACCGCCCTTCTCACCCAGTTTTGTATTTAGTGCGGAGGCGGCACGATCAACATCTTTCTTAGCATGACCCAGAGCGCCATCCCAGTAGATTGGCCAGGTGATATCAGTACCAATATAGCTATACGCAACTGACTTGCAGCCTTCAGCCAGGACTCCCGCATCATCCAGGGCCTTAATCCACAGTTCCCAGTCCTCACCGCCCATGACGGTAACGGTATCAGCAACCTCCTCTTCAGAGGCCGGCTCAACTTCTGCTTCAATAATCAGATCTTTGTTAGTATCAATCGCGGTTGAACGGTAGGTTTCCCCGATCGGCTTCAGACAAGAACGGATCACTTCACCCGTTTCAGGCAGCTTACGAACAGGAGAAGCCAATGAGTACACAACCAGATCAATCTGACCCAGATCTTCTTTAATCAGATCGACGGTCTTTTGCTTGGCCTCATTAGAAAAGGCATCACCGTTCAGGCTTTTTGCGTATAGACCGGCTTCGTGTGCTTTTTGATCAAATGATGCTGCGTTATACCAACCTGCGGTACCGGTTTTACGCTCGGTCGCTGGCTTTTCAAAAAACACACCAATAGTGGCAGCACCACAACCAAATGCCGCTGAGATACGTGACGACATGCCGTATCCGCTGGAAGAGCCAATTACCAGTACCCGCTTAGGTCCATTTTCAATCGGCCCCTGAGCTTTGGTGTAATCAATCTGTTCCTGAATATTGCGCTCACAACCTACCGGGTGGGTTGTAGTACAGATAAAGCCACGAATCTTCGGTTTAATAATCATTCTCTATCCACTCTCTTGTCGTACGCCCTATCCATTACTTAGAGGTAAGCGCGCGCACTGAATTTGTTACGAAAAACAGCCCGTAAAGATAACTGATTTCGGCGTTATAATACAGTAATTTGGGAGAAATATAGGGATTACAGGCATATGACAGATGGAAAAAAATAAGATAATTGACACTCTATAATCACAATCAATTACGGCCTGAACAGGCCCTATGAATTATCAATTTCGTACTAACAACACATTCTTTAATAACAGGGAAAGATAAGTTTCTGCAGAACGAGATAAGCAGCTAATTCATAATCTATCTCATGGAAGCCTGGAACCTCCTTGCTTTAACAATCACAACAATAGCCTCTAAGCTTTCCCTTCAACAGATATTTAACCCCACCGATGTGACCCTCCGTAAAAGCCTGACAAGGCGAACAATCTGATAAAACGTTACAGTATAAAATGAATCTATAGCCCTGCATTTTTATCCAACACACACCCTTCCTCCTGAATAAAAAATTGTCTCACTCAAATTGATATCTATCACCGTTCTTTCGAGAGAGGAATGCTAAAGTTCGGCTTTCGTTTTGTCTGGCGTTACCAGAAGATTTAATGCGGAGTCCGAACACCCCGAAAATCTCAACGGGTGCATGAATGCACTGCCTATATCCCTCAACGCATATGATGAAGAGGGTTTCATCAACAGGAGATGAATGTTGTTGGTTAATACCAAGCAAGATATACATAAACCGGATATGGATCTCACCCGCTATATCAACACTTTTGGCCACGCGATGCATCAACGTTACGGTCAAAAGGTCCATAAGGTATCGATCAATGCCGCTTTTACCTGTCCCAACCGGGATGGTACAAAAGGCATTGGCGGCTGTACCTTCTGTAATAATTCATCTTTCAACCCTAATGCCAAAGCAGCGCTGGCGGTTTGCGAGCAGGTAGCTGCAGGCAAGCGCATTATCCGTAAACGCACCGGCGCAAGGAAGTATCTGGCCTACTTCCAGGCCTATACCAATACTTACGCAGAGGTTAGCGCACTAAAATCATTGTACGATCAGGCACTGGCTATTCCAGATGTAATAGGACTGTCAATTGGCACCCGTCCCGATTGCGTACCTGACAAAGTTCTGGATCTGCTAGCCAGTTACCGCGACAGAGGTTTTGAGGTATGGCTGGAATTGGGACTGCAATCCACTTCGGATAAAGTCTTGCGACGGGTCAACCGCGGCCATGGCTTTGGCGAGTATGTTGATGCGATACAACGGGTACAACAACGCAACTTACAATACTGCACCCATCTGATTGCCGGACTACCGGGCGAATCCGTTAACGCCACTGCCAATTCTGCCCGACAGGTTGTTGAAATGGGCAGTACGGGGCTAAAATTACACCCGTTGCATATTGTAAAAGGTACGCAGATGGCCCGGGAATGGAAACACGGCGAAGTCACACCAATGACTCTGGATGAGTATGTTCAGGTGGTGGCCAACATTGTGACTGAAGCTCCGCCTGAACTTATTTTCCATCGTTTAACCGGCACCGCAAATAAACAGTTACTGCTGGCTCCGGACTGGACCGAATACAAGTGGAAAGTACTTAACAGCATCTATCTGGAGCTCGCCCGCAGAGACCCGCCACAGGGCACCGTACTGCAAGTATTCGCGGGGAGTGATACACAGCAGATTACCAGTGTGAATATATAAA
Source organism: Amphritea japonica ATCC BAA-1530 (assembly GCF_016592435.1). NCBI lineage: Bacteria > Pseudomonadati > Pseudomonadota > Gammaproteobacteria > Oceanospirillales > Oceanospirillaceae > Amphritea > Amphritea japonica. The sequence continues at coordinate 2,234,732 of NZ_AP014545.1, forward strand.
CCGTTGGTTTAAATACTGTTGAAGAAAACAAATTCAACAGAACAACAAGGTGTTAACACCAATGTTTATACCTTTGCGGCAAACCAGTTGAAGAAAACACCCTAAACTTGAGTATCACCTTTAAGAAACACATGCCTCAATAAGCTTTTCAAACCCGCCGCTTGAGCATATGTGTCACGATAAAACTAAGCACCTGATTGCCGTGCTGATTAGTCCCACGTACATAATAGCGAACAACGCCCAAATCAGGTTTTGACGCTGACGCTTTATGTTCGATTATTTCTAATTCCGAAGTGAGAGTATCTCCCGGGCGTACCGGGGCAAGGAAACGAACTTCATCAATTCCTGGCCCGCCTAGCGAACAAGCCTCAAATATACCCAGCTGTACAAGCAATCGAAAACACAACCCCATCGTCTGGAAACCACTAGCAATTAATCCGCCAAAATGACTTTCAGCTGCGGCATTCACGTCGATATGAAAACTTTGCGGATCATAAGTTAAAGCAAAATCGATGATCTGCGCTTCTGTCAGGGTTGCACTGCGCCCCTTGATCACTTCACCTACTGAGAAATCATCAAAATATCTATCCATCAGCCTACTTTCTCCACATCAATTACTGTGTTCATGCGTTATTGATCCCATCAATATAAGCATAAAAAAAGGGAAGCAAGCTTCCCTTAAATGGTACTTATACAAGCACCAGCACTATTCAAAGCATTAAGACACTGAGCATTTAATACTCAATGAAAGAGCAAAGCCGCTCTCTTAATCTATTATTGACCACTCGAAGTACAACATAGGGCCTATGCTGTACCCCTTACCTGGCGTTTTAGATTACCTTAAATCAATCTGGCCACTTATTTGATCATGCCTCTCTGATCCAGCTGATCCGTTATCTCGCCAAGGATACTTTCATCATCGATGGTCGAAGGCATTTTATACTCTTCATTAGCAACGATTTTTCGTAGGATCGCACGGAGGATTTTGCCGGAACGAGTCTTAGGCAAACGCTGAACCACAACGGCCTTACGGAAACAGGCCAGTGCACCGACCTGATCACGCACCATCTGCACCAACTCTTTTTCCAACTGTTCTTCAGCGATATCTTCACCCGCTTTCAGCAGAATCAGACCCAGTGGCAGTTCGCCTTTCAAAGAATCAGGCACACCAATCACGGCACACTCTGCAACCGCTGGGTGTGCAGACACAACCTCTTCCATCTCACCCGTAGAAAGACGGTGACCGGAGACGTTAATTACATCATCAGTACGGCCGGTAATGAAGACATAACCATCGTCATCTTTGAAGCCTCCGTCACCGGTGTGATAATAACCTTCAAAAGTAGACAGATATGAGCTGGTAAAACGCTCAGGACTCTTCCAGATAGTCCAGGCTACACCTGGAGGCATCGGTAGTTTGACGACAATATTACCGGTTTCATTGGCTTCGACTTCATTACCTTCGCCGTCGACAACACGAATATCATAGCCCGGTACAGGCTTGTTGGTAGACCCCAAACGGACATCAGAAGGATCAGGTAAGCCCATCAACGGCGCAGTCATCGGCCAGCCGGTTTCAGTCTGCCACCAGTGATCAAGCACTGGGACTTCAAGTAGTTCACTCAACCAGGTGTAGGTTGAAGAATCCAGTTTCTCACCCGCAACGAAGACACAACGCAAGCTGGAAAGATCATACTTCTTCGACAAACCACCGGTAGGATCTTCTTTACGCACAGCACGGTATGCGGTCGGGGCGCAGAACATAGAATTCACGCCGTATTCTTCGATAATACGCCAGAAGGTTCCCGCATCCGGGTTACGGATTGGCTTGCCTTCAAAGAAGATTGCACTGCAACCTCCCATCAAAGGTCCATAAACAATCAGGGAATGACCAACAACCCAGCCGACATCTGATGCAGCCCACCAAACATCACCGGGCTGCATGCCGTAAATATTTTTGAGTGCATAGTTAAGCGCAACCGCATTACCGCCATTATCACGCTGGATACCTTTCGGCTGTCCCGTAGTACCAGAGGTATAGAGCACATAGAGTGGATCTTCACCTTTGACCGGCGTACAACCAGCGGGCTCAACACCTTCCTGACATGCGTTCCAATCGAGATCACGTGGCGCAGTCATCTCGGCTTTGATCATCGGACGCTGTACTACGATGGTGTGATCCGGTTTGTTCGTAGAGAGCTCAATCGCCTTATCAACCAATGGCTTATAAGCAATCTTCTTATCAAATTCGATACCGCAGGAAGCGGTAATAATTACTTTTGGCGTTGCATCGTCGATGCGAATTGCCAACTCATTCGGCGCAAAACCACCGAAAACCACCGAATGCGGCGCACCAAGACGCGCACAGGCCAGCATAGCCACTGCCGCTTCAGGGATCATCGGCATATAAATAACGACACGGTCACCTTTTCCAACACCCTGAGCTTTCAGGGCACCGGCAAAGCGACTAACACGAGCCAACAGATCATTATAGGTGATCGCTTCTTTGATACCATCGGCAGCCGGCGAATCGTAGTACAGGGCAACCTGATCACCGCGACCGTTTTCAACATGGTAATCAAGCGCCAAATAACAGGTATTCAACTCTCCATCAGCGTACCACTTGTAGCTACCATGCTCTGTTTTCTCGAGAATATTTTCCGGCTTTTTGTACCAGGCAATATTGTCAGCCTGCTCTGCCCAGAAGGCTTCCGGATTTTCAATTGAAGCCTTGTAGTCCTCGTTATATCCCATGCCGTTACTCCAGTTTCTTATTATATCGGGAGGCTGCCGACCGTCCGGGCCGGCAGTGGTTATACGTCAAATACTTAGTATTACTGGTCTTGATACAGTTTGATGACACTTGAAAAATCCAGACCACCGTTGCCTTTAGCTTTGTGCAGACTAAACAGCGAACGAGCAGCTGAGCCCATAGGTACAGAAGAGGCACTCTGTTGGCTCAGATCCATCGCCAGACCCAGATCCTTATACATCAGATCCACCTGGAAACCGCCCTGGTAGTCATTTGACGAAGGTACTCCGTCCATCACGCCCGGTACTGGGTTATAAACATTCAGCGCCCAGTTACCACCGGAGCTCTGCTTCATTATCTCTGACAGTACTGCCGGATCAAGACCGTTCTTCATACCCATATTCAGTGCTTCACAGGTTCCGGTCATCAGGATAGACAGCAGCATGTTATTACAGGCTTTTGCAATCTGGCCCGCACCACTCTGACCCGCATGGAAGATGTTTTTACCCATCACATCCAATACTGGCTTAGCTTTAGCAAATTGCTCATCTGACGCACCGACCATGAATGCAAGCGTACCTGCTTTCGCACCGCCCACACCACCAGATACCGGTGCATCGATAAAGCTCAGACCACGCTCTGCAGCTGCTGCAGATACGCTCTGAGCCGTTGCCGCATCAATAGTAGAAGAGTCAATGATCAACGCATCTTTAGATATCAGATCAAACAACGGTGCATCGCCGGTCTGGAATAAGCCTTGTACATGCTTACCCGCTGGCAGCATTGAGACAACGAAATCTGCTCCGGTAACGGCATCTGCCGCAGAGGATGCCGCTTGACCACCTTCGGCTACAACGGTATCCATTGCTGCTTGAGAAAGGTCGAACGCTTTAACGTTGTGACCCGCTTTGACCAGGTTAATGGCCATAGGGCCACCCATATTACCTAAACCAATAAAACCAATAGTTGCCATTTTATTTACCTTAATTTTTATTCTGCGGGAACATCGTCCCGAAAATTTTCTATAAATGTGCTAACGGGTTTTTGTCCCAGGGTGACGTAAACAAACTATCTACATACTTAGTATCCACCTCACCCAGTGACGGGAAGGTCCACGCCGGACAGTTATCTTTATCGACTAACAGAGCACGAACACCTTCCGGGAATTCACGCTCCTGGCAGGCACGTACAGACAACACTAATTCATGCTGAAATACTTCCCGCAGGGATAGGTGACGCGAACGAAGCCATTGCTGATGGATCATATAGAGTGCCATCGGGCTTCCATGTGCCAGCGTCTTCTGGGCACCTTTAAACCAACGGTCATCGCTCTCTTGAGTAAGAATTGCGGTAATAATGTCTTTAAGAGTGTCATGATCGGTGACTTTCTGAATCAGCTCGAAATGACTCTGAACCGGTGAATGGCGTACCATCTGGTCTTCGGACTCAGCCTCCATCACACGCAACACGCGGTTCACCGATGCATAAGCATCGCCCTGCCAGCTTTCGCCCTGCAGCCGCTCAATCATTTCCGACAGCTTCTTCGCCCCGACAAAACGATCAGCCAGACCCAGATAGAGTGCATCGGCAGCATTCATCCGGTGACCCGTCAGCCCCATAAATAACCCTGTGCGCCCCGGCATATGGTTGAGGAACCAGCTGCCGCCCACATCGGGATAAAGACCTATGGTGACTTCAGGCATCGCCATATGCGTTGTTTCAGTCACAATACGGTGGCTACAGCCGTTTATCAGCCCCATCCCCCCACCCATTACAAAACCACTGCCCCAGCAGATGATTGGCTTCGGATAGGTATGGATGGTGTAATCTAAAGTGTATTCCCGGGTGAAGAAATCCAACGGAAAATCTTCGTACATCTCGCCAGTCATCGCCTTATACAGGTTAACGACATCGCCACCAACACAGAACGCCTTCTGACCACTACTGTTCAACAACACAGCAACGACACTATCATCGCGCTTCCACGCATCCATCTTCGGCTGAATTAGATCGACCATCTCCAGTGTCAGCGCGTTGAGCGAAGGCTCCGCGTTCAGACAGATCTCTACGACCTTTTTACCATCCTGTGTCGGATACTCGTTAAACAGAACACAACTCATTAACAACCCCTACTTCAAATCCGGTGCTATTTGTTTTTCCACTCAGGAGCACGCTTCCCAAGAAATGCATTAACACCTTCTTTCTGGTCTTCAGTGAAAAACAGATCAACAAAAAGTTCACGTTCAAGAATATAACCGGCTTCCCAGTGCTGAGTGCGATTGTTCTGAATCAACTGCTTACAAGACGCCACTGCTGTCGGGCTCTGCTGGGCTACGTTTGCTGCCAGCTCCAGTGCTTTTTCTAACGCCTGTCCCTGAGGAACCAGTTCCTCAACCAAACCGATTTCCAGGGCTTTAGCTGCTTTAATCCGCTCGCCACACAAAATCAGACGTTTAGTCCAGCCTTCACCCACCAGCATTGTCAGATTCTGCGTACCACCTGCACAAGGTAACAAACCCACTTTCGCTTCCGGCAACGCCATTTGAGACTGTTCTTCAGCAACCCGAACATCACACGCCAGTGCAACTTCCAGACCGCCGCCCATCGCAAAACCATTGATTGCCGCGATAGAGACTCCGCGGAACTGGCTCAATGTTTCAAAGGCTTCACCGAAATAACGCGCCATATCACGGGCAACACTTCGATCACCACCGGCAAACAGGTTCAGGTCAGCACCTGCAGAGAAAAACTTCTCGCCCTGGCCTGTAATCACTAAACTATAAATATCACGATCTGCATTCAGCTCTTCCACCAGTGCTTTTAAGCCTTTCAGACTCTCTTCTGTCCAGGTATTAGCCGGTGGGTTATTCATTGTCAGCAGCGCAATACTGCCACGCTTTTCAACAATCAGCTTATCGGTCATGGTGATCTTCCTTATATATTCTGAGCAGACGTCATGCGTCTTTTATGTTCTTAATCGCGCGTAAAAAATAACTCGTTATAGAATCGCTGCCGCATTTTCCAGCAACAATCGACGGGCGATAATGACGTTCATAATTTCATTAGTACCTTCCAGGATCCGGTGTACCCGGTTATCCCGCAGGAAACGTTCCATCGGATATTCTTTGATGTAGCCGTTACCGCCAAAGATCTGCAGTGCCTCGTCGGCCACATTGAAGCCCACATCGGTCGCAAACCGCTTTGCCATAGCGCAGTATGTGGTTTTATCCGGGTGGTTATTATCCAGACGGGAAGCCGCCATACGGACCATTTGACGCGCTGCCACCAACTCTGTCGCGGCATTAGCCAATTTAAATTGCAACGCCTGGAAATTCGCCAGCGTTTTACCGAACTGCTTACGCTCATGCATATATTCGCTGGCATTATCTAATGCCTGCTGCGCAGTACCGATAGAGCAAGTCGCGATATTAATACGGCCACCATCAAGGCCACGCATTGCGATCTTAAAACCATCGCCTTCCTGCCCCAGAATAGCCGACGCAGGAATACGCACATCTTCAAACGTAATCATACGAGTTGGCTGACTATTCCAACCCATTTTTTCTTCTTTACGTCCGTAGGTAACACCTGGCAGGTTGGCATCAATAGCAAAGGCGGAGATCCCTTTAGGACCATCAACACCCGTGCGGGCCATCACCACCAAACAATCAGTAGAACCGGCACCAGAGATAAATATCTTGCTGCCATTTAATATGTAGTCATCACCATCACGACGGGCTGTTGTCTTTAGAGACGCCGCATCGGAGCCAGCATTCGGCTCGGTAAGACAGTAGGATGCCAGTTTTTCACCGGCGGTAAGTTCTGGACACCATTGTTGACGCACATCTTCTGCGCCAAATTCAGAGATCATCCAGGTGGCCATATTATGGATAGTGATGAAAGCGGTAGTTGAGGTACAACCCATCGCTAACTGTTCGAAGATAATACTGGAATCCAGACGACTCATTCCCAGACCACCAACATCCTCATGAGAATAGAGGCCGCAGAAACCCAGCTCGCCCGCTGCTTTCAAAACATCTACCGGGAAAGTCTGCTGCAGATCCCACTCACCAGCATTAGGAGCCAGTTCGTTCTGAGCGAACGCGCGTGCCATATCAGCAAACGCCACCTGTTCTTCGTTCAGTTCAAAATCCATTATTCACCTCGTTCTAAAGACCTTGTTCCTAGTGCATCACAACAGGTCATGTAGATTTTTATTAGTTATTCATCAAAATAATGATCTTCTCTTTCAAGCAGATCATAAAGCACTAACCGCTTAGGGATATCACGCCATCTGCCGGCTGGGCAGCACCATTAACAAGAGTCAATGAGCAGCCCAAACCGGCAGATAACCTAAACGCAGTCGCTTTATTTAAGATTGATAGAGGTATTTACACCTGTATCAATATCATCCTCGAACCAGCGAGCGGTCACAGTCTTAGTCTCAGTGTAGAAACGTACTGCCTGCTTACCGTAAGCATGCTGATCACCGTAGAACGATTTTCTCCAACCCGTGAAGGAGAACATAGGCAGAGGCACAGGTACCGGTACGTTAATACCCACCTGACCCACTTTGATCTCGTGCTGATACTTACGCGCAGCTGCACCCGATGAGGTAAACATTGAAGTACCGTTACCGTATGGGTTGTTGTTAATCAGTTCGATTGCTTCTTCAAGTGTTTCAACTTCAAGGGCGATCAACACAGGTCCAAAGATCTCTTGCTGGTAGATCGACATGTCGGTGGTTACACCGCGGAACATGGTTGGGCCTACCCAGTTACCGTCTGGGTAACCTTCAACCACAACATCGGAACCATCCAGAATACAATCAGCACCCGCATCTTTACCTTGCTGAATGAAGCCCAGAACCTTCTCTTTTGCTTGTGGGTTAATTTGTGGACCGTAACCCGCTTCCGGATCATTCCATGCACCCGGGCGAACTTTAGCCAGTGCATCACGTACTTCTGGAATCCACTCTCGCGACTTACCAACAAAGACCGCAACAGAGATCGCCATACAACGCTGACCTGCCGCACCGACAGACGCTCCGGCAATGCTGTTAACAACCTGATTTTTCGCTGCATCCGGCATGATAACCATGTGGTTTTTTGCACCAGCAAAAGCCTGAACACGCTTCATCTTATCAGTGCCGGTACGGTAGATATGCTCACCTACAGCAACGGAGCCGACAAAAGAAATTGCGGGGGTATCTTTGTGCGTTAACAGCTGGTTTACCGCATCTTTAGTGCCGTGTACTACCTGCAACAGACCCGCCGGAGCACCTGCTTCCTGGAATAGCTCAGCCAGACGCATCGGCGTCAGCGGATCTTGTTCAGAAGGCTTCAGTACAAAAGTGTTACCGCAGGCGATTGCCATAGGGAACATCCATAGAGGAATCATTGCAGGGAAGTTAAAGGGAGTAATACCCACACACACGCCCAGTGGCTGTGTAATGCTATAGCAGTCAATCTTACGGGCTACGTTTTCAACGGTCTCACCCATGCTTAGGGAAGCGATGTTACAAGCATGCTCAACGACTTCGATACCGCGCCATACGTCGCCTTTAGCATCTTCAAAAGTCTTACCGGTTTCCTGCGCCAGCAGGGTCGCAATCTCATCGTGATTTTCTTTTAGCAGATGCTGGTAACGCAGCATCAAACGAGCCCGCTCACCCACTGGTGTCTCTTTCCAGGTTTCAAATGCAACTTTAGCTGCTTCAACCGCCTGCTCAACTTCTGCATCAGTTGCACAAGGCACCTGGGCAATAACTTCTTGAGTTGCTGGGTTCGTCACCGGAAGCCATTGCTCACTCTGGCTCTGAATCATTTCGCCGTTAATCAGTAGAGGGACTTGCTGGGTCATTTTTTTCACCTTGCTAGGCTGTGTATGCGACCTGGCCACACAGCGTTTAAGTTAATTCTCAGTCATTATTTAAGCACAGCAACCTGTTTTGCCAGATTGATTAAATTGCTTAATTACTGGACTATCTTGCTGCATATCGCGTTCTAGTCCAAAAATCCTTATAAATCCTTATCTTCTGCCGGTTTCCGTACTCTTAGTTACGAAAACTTTATATCAAATACTCACTTAATCAGACGATAACAGGCTCATATTGCGTTTCTATCCAACCAATCTGTGATCATTGCCATCTGCTCTTCGGATTGTAACGAAGGGTGATGCCCGATATTCGGGATAGTGATCACCTCAGCCTTAGGGCCGGTTGTTGCCATCCGCTGGGCAGTAGACTCTGTCAGAAAGTCTGATTCCTCACCCCGAATCACCAGTACCGGACACTCAATACGGTCCCAGCGGGACCAGAGATTTATATGCATAAAGGCCCAATACCGTTTGATCGTCTCGCCGATCTTTGGGTCACTATGTAAACGATACTTACCCTGCTCATCCAGACGCACACCGTGGCGGGTGTAATGCTGCCAATCCTTATCCTCCATTGGCAGCGTCTGAACATATATTTTACGAAAATACTCTTCTGCTTCATCAAGTGAATCAAACGCCGGATCAACACAGAGGTAATCTTTGATACGCCTGATGGCAGGAACAGGAATAAAGGGACCGATATCGTTGATCACCAGCCTTCTTAGTGGAGACTTTTTTTCAGACGCTAATACAATTCCGATCAGCCCTCCCATCGAAGTACCAATCCAATCCACTGCATTCGCACCGGAACGGGCGATAACCTGCCGGTGATCCGACGCAAACTGATCCAATGTATAATGACTATGGTCTTTCAGCCAATCACTATCACCTCGTCCCACAACATCGGGACAGAGTACATGGTGGTTTGCCGACAATTTCCCCGCCAACTTATCAAAGTCACGTGCATTGCGCGTCAGCCCATGAACACAGATAACAGTCCGCTCAGGATCAGGCTCACCCCACTGGGTATAGGCAATCTTATGATAACCGTCGGGGCCATAGCCCAACACCGTATGCGAGGCAGGTTCTGGCTGAACATTTGCCACCAGAGTCTCTTTCTTAGCTGCACCCGACATCATTTACACCACACCTTGAATAATCCATTGCTACTAAAAGGCTGCATTCCAATAAATACAGCCTCTCAGCGCTATCAGCCGTTCTGGTTAACCATTTCTTGAACATAAACACCAGGAGCTGCTTCCTTAGCCGGATAAGTGTCACTCCCCAATTTTTCAGGCGCAGAAACCTGCTTACCGCCCTTCTCTGCCAACCATGCATGCCAGTGGTTCCACCAGCTACCAGCGTGCTTCTCAGCCGAAGTCTGCCAGTCGTCACCACTCAGGCCTGCTTCACCACCCTGCCAGAAAGAACGACGACATTTAACGGGATGATTGATCGCAGTGCCCGACACATGACCGCCTTCGGTCAGGATGAATTCAACATTGTCACCAATCAGATCCTTCGCCAGGAAGGTGGTACGCCATGGCACGATGTGATCTTCGGTAGCCGAAACGAAATAACAAGGCACATCAATATCTGCAACGTTCAAAGCCTTACCACATACAGTGACGCCGCCCACGTCTTTCAGTCGGTTCTGGTCGTACATATTGCTAACGAAGAAGTTATACATCTCTTTCGGCAGGTTGGAGGTATCAGCATTCCAGTGAAGCACATCAAACGGAGGAGGCGTCTTACCGAGCATGTAATTGTTGATTACAAAGTGCCAGATAGACTCATTCGCATGCAGCATAGCCATGGCTCGCCCAAGATCATTACCCGGCAGAACGCTGGACGTATCCATAGGCCCCATCAGACTATTCACTTGCTTTTTATCGATAAAGACTTCAACTTCGCCCGGATCAGAAAAGTCGATCATTGTGGTAAGGAAGGTCGCAGAAGCAATATTCCGACGTTCAGCCGCAGACATCGCAGCCAGCGCAGTAACCAACATAGTACCGCCGATGCACCAGGACAGTACATTGACCTTCTTAATACCGCTAACATCCCTGGCCACATCAAATGCAGTCCAGATCCCTTTTTGAATATAATCATCCCAGGATACATCGCGCATATCCGATGTTGCATTACGCCATGAGATAATGAAAACATTCTGACCCTGTTCCAGCGCATGCTTAACAAATGACTTACGCTCATTCAGATCAAAGATGTAGAATTTATTGACACATGGCGGCACGATCACCAGCGGACGCTGATAAACCTTTTCAACCAGTGGCTTATACTGAATCAATTCAATCAGTTCATTGCGGAACACTACGTTACCCGGTGTGCCAGCAATATTCTCACCCAGCGTAAAGCCCTCTGGATCAGATGTCGTAATGGCACCGGATTGCAGATCTTCAGTCAGGTTCTTGAAACCATCTACCAGGCTCTGACCCTGGGTCTCAACTGCCTCACGAATAACCTGAGGATTGGTGTGCACAAAATTAGTCGGTGCAAGTGCGTCAGCCGCATACCGGGAATAAAAGCTCAGCACACGTTTGTCATGTGCATCCAGCTCTGCCGCATCTGCTGATTCACACATTGCACGTGATGCCAATAAATATGACTGCATCAGGAAGTTACAAACAGGATTATTTTTCCACTCATCATCGTTGAAACGACGATCACCTGCCTGTGGCTCGATCACTGATGAACTTGCCTGACCCGCCATACTTGTCCAGGGATTCATCCACAGTTTCAATGTATCACGCTGGTAATTCATCATGGTTTCGCTCCATGCCTGAACCGTATTAGCCGTTGGCGTTGCCAGAGAAGGCAACACTTTCAGCAGGTCATCCATCTCTTTCTGTCCCAGACTAGAACCTAGCAGGGTGTTACCGGAGAAGAAACTCAGCAACTGACTTTCGGGTGATTTATTATCTTGATTCGCCATAGTTACTTCTCCAAATACAACGCAATGATTACCGACCTTAAGGTCAATAACGTGAACTTTCCGCAACACCGCACACACGGTGATTCCAAACACGCAGCTACCAGTAGCTCTGAAAAGTGCTGGAACAATCGATTAAAGCACAGCTTGTCGCGGGGTATGATTGATAATGTTGCTATAATAATGGACTATATTGCCATTGAATACATGAATACCCTAATAAAGACCTAATACCTTAGTCGAGCCCTGCGAATGAGCACTCCATCAAACTGGCCATTACCACCGCAAAGCATTCGCTTTATCATGCCTCACAAAATCATCCGAAAGCTTGCTCAGAACAAGCTTTCAAAGGATCTGTACCCACTCGGCGCCGGCTACTACAAAGAAGCGGAAGGCCACCGGATGGAGCGCCTTGAGCACGACGATCATCTGGTGATTTATTGTCTTGAAGGCAAAGGAAAAATCCGCATAAACCAGAAAAATTTTGCGATGAATAGCGGTGACCTTGCAGTATTACCCCGGGGGCTTGCACATCAGTATGCTTCAAGCCCTAACTTTCCCTGGACCATCTACTGGTGCCACTTCGAAGGAGACTTATCGGATGAGTTCGTTGACCACCTTCAGCTACCAAAACAAAAACCAGTGCTCCATTTAGGGCTGCACAGTAGCCTGGTAAGCGAATTTGATGCCCTACTCGAAGCCCGGCGTAGCAGCTATCACCTGAATGCTTTTATTAACGCCGCAAATCAACTGCGTCAGATCCTGACACATATCGCTTTGCTGCAGCCTTTAGTGAGAAGCCAGGACGCCGACAGCTTTAATCTGGAAAAAATCCACAGCCTGATGCAGGCCAGGATTCACGAACAGCTCGATATTGACACGATGGCCGCCAGCGTCAATCTATCAAAATTTCACTTTATCAAAAAATATAAAGATGTCACCGGCACCACACCGGTTAATCACTTTATTCAGCTGAAGATAGAACGAGCATGCCATCTATTGGATATCAGTACACGCACCATCGCCGAAGTGGCTTTTATGGTGGGCTATGAAGATGCTTATTACTTTTCGAGAATTTTTAAAAAGGTAATGGGTATCTCCCCCACCCAGTATCGCAAGCTACAGGTAGGTGCCTGGTCCTATAAAAGTTTTAAAAATGACTCGGCTTAAGCCTGCTGCCTGAACCACTAGCAACTAAGCTTACATCAACAGCTGCTTTTATCGGGGTTCCACTATGACTCTCAAAATCGCCGGAATAGATCATATCGTTTTGCGAACCACTCAGTTGAGTGAGATGCTGTATTTTTACTGCGAGGTATTGGGTTGCAAAGTAGAACGGAGCTTACCGACAGAAACAGGACTGGTTCAGTTACGTGCAGGCAATGCTCTGATCGATATAGTCACGGTAGAAAGTGAACTGGGGCGTAAAGGAGGTGGCGCACCTACTGAAACGGAGAACAACGTGGATCACTTTTGCTTGTTACTTGAACCCATAACTGACCAAAAGATCAGCGAATTCCTGAAACAACATAAAATTTCTGTCGATGATTTCTCTGAGCGTTATGGCAGTGAAGGCTTTGGTATGTCGGTTTATATCCGGGATCCTGAGGGAAATACTGTTGAACTGAAAAGCAAAAAAACATCTCTCTCAATATAGGAAACAGGCAGTTTATCGCTCCCACTCCTGCATCACCATATGTGTCACAACCTTGGCATCTTTAGGTAGCTCTTCATCAATCTCAGCAAGAATATCATGCAATCGCTGCATCTCAGCAAACTCCAGATACACCAGCAGATCCACCTCCCCACTGATGCCATGGCAATGCTTAACTTCCGGATACTGAAGCAGCAATTGAACCAGCGGACGACACTTGAAGCCCCCCTGTTTAATCTCAAAGTAAGCTTTGAGCAGCCCTCCGGTTTCCATCTTTTTTGCTGTCAGTACCTGATACCCAACAATCTCACCCTGCTCTTCCAACCGCTTTATCCGCTCTGAAACAGCAGGGCGTGACAGACTTACCTGCTCTGCGATAGCAGACACACTCTGGCGGGCATTGTCCCGAAGTGCTGCGATTATTTTCTGATCAAAACTGTCCATAAGTAACCTGAGTATGCAAAACGTCGGAGAAATAACAAAAAACCTACAGATCGACAGTAAACCACGACATAACGATTTTGGCATCAGTCGTACACTTTATTGACTCTCTTTATAACGATCTGGGCAAAAAGATGACAAGGCTAAATCAAACTATCACCCGCTGGCAAGGAATAGGACTCATTGCGACCACCCTACTCGGTACTGGCGTCTTTATTCTGCCTCAGCTCACCATCGCTGTTGCCGGTGATAAAGCGATCTGGGCCTGGGCATTACTATTATTGGGCATTCTCCCTTTGACCTATGTCTTTGCTGAATTGGGGCGTCATTTCACACATACAGCAGGCCCCGCATATTTTGCAGATCGGGCATTTGGCCCACTTGCCGGCCGAGTTATTGGTTTGTTATTTCTATTTGCAGTCCCCCCTGGAGCGGCAGCAGCACTCATTATGACCTTTAAGTTTCTAGAGCCGGTCATCGCCCTTTCCGCAGAACAGTTGTTATGCGGTGAACTGCTGATCTTCTTATTGCTGTTTTTTGTTAACCGTCGGGGTTTGCAGCTGTCTGGCAAAATACAGATGGGGCTGACAGTAATGATTCTCTTCGTTGTCACCCTGATGCTGATCTTGTCACTGATTCCATCCTCAGAATTCCAGCCCATTGAAGCACTTAGCATCACTAGAAAGATTGGCGATTACGATAGCATGATGCAAGCGATAGCACTGGCAGTCTGGAGCTTTCTTGGGATTGAAGCGATCACTCATCTGGCGGGCGAGTTCAAGGATGTTAAGAAAGACTTCATCCCAGCAACATTGATCGGAGTCTCCCTGGTAGGACTGATCTATATTGGTTGCACCTGGTTATCAATGCTGGCTCCCGAACACCCGCTGGCGATGGTCGGCCTGTTTGAGATGCAACTGGGTAATAGTGGCCGCTGGATCATCGGAGGCTTAGGCTTTATCAGCGGGATTGCGACAATCAATATCTACTTTGCCAGCCTGTCCCGCCTGGCCTGGAGCTTCAGTAACGATGGCATTTTGCCTGAGCCATTACGTACGCTAAACCAACACAGGATTCCATCAGTTGCACTCATGACCTTCATTGTAATTTCTGCATTAATGCTGGTACTGAGTTATCTGGCAGAGATAGATTTCACTGTCATAGCCCACTGGGTAAACGGTTCATTTGTCGTCATTTATACCGCTTCAATGCTGGCCGCCTGGAAGTTACTTGATCGTCGTTGCAGGCCGGCAATAACGGCTGGACTAATCGCCTGCGGGTTATTTATCTACAGCCTGGGCACCGCGATGTTTTATGCATTAATACTGGGGCTGTTAATTACTCTGGCATTAATGGGTCAGCAGGTATGGAGGCGAAGTGAACTGGCGAACGAACGTGCTGATTTATAATCAAACAACTACCCGCTACCAAGAACATTAATAGCAAAAAGCCTCAACGTAGAATGGAAGCAGCCAGCGCTTTCACCCTAAAACTCTCGCAATCATATGTATTACTGATGAATATCAGTAATACATATGATTTAAACACGTTAGGTTTTAATCCGTAGGCAGCGCATTAAACTCTGCTCTCTTTGACTCAAACCACTGAGTCATTTCGTCAGGGTTTTGCATAAGAGCCTGCATCTTTTCCATCGCAGCAAGATGCGCTTCATCCTGAGCTTTAAACATTTCCATGCCATGCTGCTTACTCAATTGCGCAATCTCTTCAAAGGTATTTGCTTTGAACTCAAGCTCACAAGCTCCACCCAGTTGTATACAGCTCATCGTTTTCATCTGTAGCCCTTTTTAAAGTTAAGGGTGATGCCTTCCGGAAAAGACTAAGAAACGCCATTCACTATAGCATGCACTTTGTGTGCTAACCGATCCAGGCGCCACCGGTTTCTAATAACAACAACACTCTTACCGCTGCTGAATTAATAGATTGACCCATAGAACAAACACGCAAAAGATCACCGGGCCATAAAAACTTCATTTATTGCCTGTTAAGTGAACATAAGCCTGAACCGACCGGAAAATGACAAATACCCAAGTAAAAGCCACCCCTGCTGAACTTAGATGGAATATAGACTTTCTCTCTTTCACTTCACCGACCGCCTTACTGATGACGAGAGAAAAATCTTTTCAGCTCTCCTGATGTCGGCGCTTGGCCAGTAAAGATTTCAACGTAATCGGAGACTCGCCGCAGCCGGGTGGGAGTATCTTCCTCTGACTTCATCGAGATGTAGCCAATCTGAGTAAGATAGATAGTACGAGCGCGAACATCAGCCTTCGCCGGCTCATACCCGAAGCGGATAAACATCTGTCGCAGCGACTCCAGTCGTGCATCGTCTGCCTGACCAACCTGTTCAGCAACATCAGATGCCTGCAACGCCCAACTGCGCACCGCAAATTCAAATTGTGAATCAAACAGATCCTGACTCAACCAGCAATCAAAAACATTAAGAATAGCCTCAGCAATACTTTCTGCATAGGCCTCTGTCTGAGTCACCATATTGCCGGTATTTTTATCCCGCCACTGGGTCAGTAAAGTGCTGAGTAGTTCGTTCCGGTCCTTAAAAAACCAATAGAAGCTGGTACGAGAGAGCTTTAGTTTTTTTGCCAGGGGCTGAATACGAACAGTGTCGATACCCGCATCAATAAGTGTCTCATAGGCAGCTTGCAACCACACATCTGCCGAACCACGCCAACCACTATCGACCGGCGATTCTTCACTGATACTCTCACGGGTATTGATTTTCATAGTACTCAGATCACTCCACTACTCTGCTTTAAGCATTGATGGTGCGTTGCAGTTCTCTGTCTGCCGGTAAGATTCCGAAGACTCGACGGAATGTACATAACTGTTCTGACGAAGTAAACCCATGCTTTGTGACCACATCTTCAATACATTAGCGTTGATTTACACTTATGTACTTTTAATTGACATATATGTACATTTTTTCTAGATTACAGAAATCCTGAGTTTATAGCTCACCATGACGGAGGACTAAAATGTCCAGCGATCCATTACTGCAACCCTATCAACTTAAGCATCTGCGACTGCGTAACCGTATTATGGTTACCGCTCACGAGCCAGCATACTCCGAGAATGGGATGCCTACCGAACGCTACCGCGCCTACCATGTAGAACGGGCAAAAGCCGGAGTTGCACTCACAATGACGGCCGGTTCTGCGGCAGTCTCGCTGGACAGCCCTCCCGTATTCGATAACCTGCTGGTGTACAAAGATGAAATTGTGCCCTGGATGAAAGAGCTGACGGACGAATGCCACGAGCACGGCGCAGCTGTGATGATACAACTGACACACTTGGGGCGTCGTACCCGCTGGGATAAAGGCGAATGGCTACCCGCTGTGTCACCCTCACATAAGCGCGAAGCATCCCATCGCGCTTTCCCTAAACAGATTGAAGACTGGGATATAGACCGAATTATCAAAGACTATACCGATGCGGCTGAACGGATGCAGGCAGCGGGCTTAGATGGCATTGAACTGCAAGCCTACGGTCACCTCATGGATCAATTCTGGTCCCCACTGACGAATACCCTTGATGGGCCCTATAATGGCAACCTTGAGAACCGTTTGTTATTTACCTTTGATCTGCTCAAGTCGATCCGCAGGCGGGTTGGCGATGAGTTTATTGTCGGGCTTCGTTATACCGGTGACGAGATGCTCGAAGGCGGTCTGACGCCAGCAGGCGGAATGTCTATCTCTCAGCGTTTAAAAGAGAGCGGCATGGTGGACTTCCTTAATATCGTCCGCGGCCATATCGATACCGACGCAGGCCTGACAGACCTTATTCCAATTCAGGGAATGCGCAACTCACCTCACCTGGATTTCGCCGGAGAAATCCGCGCAAAAACAGACTTCCCTACTTTTCACGGCGCTAAGATCCCTGACGTTGCAACCGCACGCTACGCCATCGCAAGTGGCAAAGTTGATATGGTAGGTATGACTCGTGCCCATATGGCTGACCCGCATATTGTGCGCAAAATCATAGCCGGTAAAGAGGATGATATTCGACCTTGCGTCGGCGCCAATTACTGCCTCGATCGAATCTATCAGGGTGGGGCTGCATACTGCATACACAACTCAGCAACGGGCCGTGAACTGACGATGCCCCACGATATACCAAAAGCAGAGCAAATCAAAAAGGTCGTTATTGTCGGCGCCGGGCCGGGCGGACTTGAAGCTGCGCGAGTAGCAGCAGAACGGGGCCATGAAGTGGTTGTGTTCGAAGCACTACCCGATGCGGGTGGACAGATCAGACTAACTGCTCAGAGCCCACGCCGCCATGAAATGATCAGCATCATCGACTGGCGTATAAATCAGTGCGAGCAGCTGGGTGTCACTTTCCATTTCAACACATATGCTGAAGCTGACAACGTACAAGCCGAGAAACCCGATGTCGTTATCATCGCAACCGGTGGTCTACCCGATACCGAGGTACTGGATAGTGGCAACAATCTGGTGGTATCCACCTGGGACATCCTTTCCCGAAGCATAAAGCCCGGAAGCAATGTTTTGCTATACGATGATGCCGGTGATCATGCCGCACTACAGGCTGCAGAAATTGTCGCAAACAGCGGTGCCCAGCTAGAAATCATTACGCCGGATAGAAGCTTTGCGCCTGAAGTAATGGCGATGAATCTTGTGCCCTATATGCGTACTCTGCAAAAACAGGATGTAACTTTTACCGTTACCTACCGCTTAAAGTCGGTGACACAGGATGGTGGAAAACTATTGGCAACAATCGGCAGTGACTATGATGACGGTAGCCGGGATTTTACACAGACCCGCCAGGTAGATCAGGTAATAATCAATCACGGTACACTACCCTTCGACGATCTGTATTTTGAACTGCGCCCACTCTCATTTAACGAGGGCGAAGTGAACTACAACGATCTCATCAATGGTAAACCTCAGACCCTGAATAGAAACAGTGAAGGAGAGTTTCAGCTATTCCGTATCGGCGATGCCGTGTCTGCACGAAACACCCATGCGGCTATCTATGATGCGCTGCGGCTAGTTAAAGATATATAAGTAAAATGTCAGGTTATCCCAAAAGGTTTAACCTGGCATTGAAACTGAGTATTTGTTATCTCAGCTGACTATCCTTGCTGCCCCGGCGGTTAATACCACTCGTGCCAACCTTATGCTTTTCTGACTCTGCCTGACACTGAATACAAAGATGGATGCCCGGAATCGCTGTGCGACGCTTTTCTGGAATAGCGCAACCGCACTCTTCACAGTGAGTAAAACTCTCACCCTCGCTCAAATGGCTACGGGCCAGCGCGACAGCATCTTCAACACTCGCGTCAATCTGATCCTGAACAGCACCATCACGCGACCAACCACCCGCCATACCATTTCCCGCCATAAAGTTAACAAAGATGACCAACTCAAAAGCAAACTTCCCGTCTATGAGACTTCCACCACTTTGATGAGTGTTACTATAGCATCCATCTGTAAAATCAAGTTTCAGCTCTTTGAGTCACGGGCTTTTAACTTATAGCTCGCGAGTTCTACTTAATCAAAGGTAGGCGCATCAAAGTCGACGCTTTCATCGGAATAAGCGGTCACTAAAACATCTTCAACCAGGCCCTTTTCTGCCTCAACCTGAGTTTCAAAGAAACCTTGAATCTGCTTTCTGCGACCATGTGCCGCCCAGGCTTCAGCATCTTTCCAAATTTCATTAAAAACAATGGAGTATTCATTTCGTGAAGCACTTGGGTGATCAATTTGACGTGTCAGCATATATTGAATACAGCCCTCTTCCCGATAAGAATCAGGCTCAAGCGCTTTTAACACCTCAAACAGCTCAGCCTCTTTACCTTCCTTGGGCTTGAATTGAGCTAATACATATACACGGCTGGTCATAGGTTTTCCTTTCATATTCGATTTGTGGAGTGATAGTAGATGAAAATACTACAGACTGGAAATCAGCGAAGAGATTAACTTTTAACCAATGGTTCTTATTCCTTTGAATCGAAAGATAAGATGAATCACAAGCTCAGCAAACCCTATGTGTTTACAATTGAGTTTATATGTCGAAGGGTAACTGGAGGAACGAGATCTTCTATTCTATCAACGGCAGAACCTTGTATATAGTTACGCACTAAAGAAGCACTTATTATGTTATTTTTACTGAGAATCCTTTTTATCACCTCCACTCTGACACCATAAGTTGGCAATATATTACGCATCTGTTGATTATGCTGATTTGTAATATTACACAAAGGTTCTTCGCCAACATAACGAACACTAATATTTAATATCGGAGCAATATATTCACCGAAGATATCCATATCAGTAGAAGCATCTAACTCTACAGTTTGCTTTTCCTCTCTAGAAAAATAGCTTGGACACGTTGTTGTTGACATAATATATTTACCACTACGTACAACTGTAACATTAGCAATATCCTTTGTTCCTTCTTGCACCATAGCCAGCCTATTCTTGAAGCTAAAATAAGATAAATCTTCCTCAACCACGAAAACAAATAAATAATCCATTTTACTAGCTGCACATTCTATTAGATGCCTGTGGCCCAATGTAAAGGGGTTACTATTCACAACAACTGCTCCAACACTTTCAGCTGTCACCCTTAGTAACTTTAATTCATCAAGGTAGTGCTGAAGCTCAGGATAGAAATCTAGATTACTATGTAAAAGGGTAAACTCATGTGTGAATTTATCTAATAAACATAAAGCCCGAACTCTTTCTTCCTCGGCCAGAAATCTAATAGGCTTTGATTGCTTATTATTACTACTAGAAAAAAATAAGTTCTTAAATAACTGCTTAGCTACAAGTGCATGACCTTTATAGGTAACATGGCCGTTATCAAAAAATAACTCCTCCATATTGTTTCGTTCAGAAAAATTGGGGAATACAAAGTGAAACATATCTGTTCTTAAATACGATAGCTTCTTAACAATATCCAGATCAACGCCTTGCAGCACAACAATATCATTAGGTAAAACATTAAGGTTTAATAATTTGTATATATCTACAAATTTTGGATTACCCCGGGCTCCCAGGTTAAAAACCGAGTAAGTATTGCGCAGGAATTTCGATTCATTAATTAACTTCTGAAATAAGCTTGGTAACGTATGCTTATCTTCGCAACCAAAGCCATATGTACTTGAGCCTCCTACGATGAATATTGAGTTATCATAGACTTCAGGCTGCCCTACTGTATGACGGTAGCCGTTGGAAACATTTACGTAGCGTGATTTATGATCGAGATTTGCTCTTCCCCGTCTTGTGTTGATGTTTGGTACTGGCGTAAATATATTATTGATATATTCTTTTGAGTATTGAGGAAGATCAGAATATAAGGCCTCAAAATGCTTAGGCGCACTTTTGAGCCAGGCAATTCTATCCCCGACCCCATCCTGATTGAATCTTATTTTTTTAAGCCAGCTTTCAGTTTCAGTGTGGCTTTCCAGATTATTAAGGTCATGTCCAGCAACAATCACAAAATTAACATTTCTCTTTAAAAAGAATTCAGCAACCACTTTCAACAAAGAAATATTTAGTTCTCTTTGATCGTTCATCAAGCCCAACTAACCTTAAATTATCTTTAATTGTAGAAGCAATATAAAACCACCTCTACATCGTTTCAAAATAAGAGAAATTAATCCCTTATTTTCGCTAAAGTTTCATTAAATTGTTCTTCTTATTTTTTTAATCAGAAACAACAATCTTCTAAAAACAATGGATAATAACGGCTAAACACAACGAAATACACTGAACAAATAAAAAAGCCGATACATCTCTGCATCAGCCTTTTGTGCAAATCAATCTTAACTCACAAGATCAGATCATCTCAACCGCTATAGCGGTCGCTTCTCCCCCACCGATACAGAGTGAAGCAACACCTTTCTTCTTACCCTGATTTTTCAGTGCATACAGCAACGTGACCAGAATGCGGGAGCCCGATGAGCCAATCGGATGACCCAGTGCACAGGCACCGCCATTGACGTTGACCTTGCTGGCATCCAACCCCATCTCATTGATCGCCAGAATTGATACCACGGCAAAAGCTTCGTTGATCTCGTAAAGATCAACATCGTCCTTGTTCCAGCCTGCCCGAGCCAACACCTTATCAATCGCACCGATAGGTGCGATTGTAAACTCAGCAGGCAACTGAGCATGGGTAGAATGCGCGGCGATGCGCGCCAAAGGCTTCAATCCACGCTTCTGCGCCTCTGACTCGCGCATCAGCACTAACGCTGAACCACCATCGGAGATTGAGCTAGAATTAGCCGCGGTAACCGTACCATCCTTCTTGAATGCAGGTTTAAGCTGACGAATCTTATCGATACGCGCATTGCCTGGCTGCTCATCGGTATCGACCACAGTATCACCACGACGACTCTTGATAGTCACCGCTGTGATTTCATCTTTAAAAGCGCCAGTTTCAATCGCTTTCAGAGCCTTTTCCAGCGAACCGATCGCGAAATCATCCATCGCTTCACGGGTAATGCTGTAATCATCTGCACTCTTCTGGGCAAAACTGCCCATCAGACCACCTTCATAGGCATCTTCCAGGCCATCGAAGAACATATGATCAATCGCTTGCTGATGCCCCATACGCATTCCGGCACGGGCTTTGGGTAATAAGTACGGCGACTGACTCATGTTTTCCATACCACCGGCAAGCATAATATCAACCTGCCCTGCAGCAATCTGATCGTGAGCTAACATCACCGCTTTCATACCCGAGCCACACATCTTATTAACCGTTGTAGCACCTGCTGCATCGGTAATCCCAGCTGCACGGGCAGCCTGACGTGCTGGAGCCTGGCCTAATCCCGCGGGCAGTACACAACCCATCACCACTTCGTCAACATCAGCACCACTGATACCGGCACGCTCTACCGCAGCCTCTATCGCAGCAGCGCACAAATCAGGGGCTCTAACATCGCTAAAGCAGCCCATCATGCCACCCATAGGAGTACGGGCCGCACTTACAATAACTACAGAATCCTGACTCATCTCATTCTCTCCAACACAATGATGACGGAAAGCTCAACGGGCTCGCCGATAAATCTTAGACAATAAAAAGGGACGCATTACGTCCCTTGTAGATTTTAAGGGTGAAGCTTTTCAGCTTCAGCCAAAGTTCTTCTTCATCAACTTCTGGAACTCACCCACAATACCGCTACGGAATGCCAGTACACAGACAATGAAGATTACGCCCATAATGATATGGATGTAGTTACCCAACTCACCACCTGACATGTAGTTCTGAATAGTAACCACCACACCAGCACCTACAACAGGCCCAAAGATAGTTCCCATACCACCCAGCAGCGTCATCAGAACAACTTCGCCGGACATGTGCCAATGCACATCTGTCAAAGAAGCCAGCTGGAAGACAAGTGTCTTAGTAGAACCCGCCATACCGGCCAATGCTGAGGAGATAACAAACGCAGCCCACTTATAGTCGTTTACGTTGTAACCCAGTGAAACGGCGCGCGGCTCGTTTTCACGAATCGCTTTAAGAATCTGACCGAATGGAGAGTGAATGGTACGGTGCACCAACCAGAATCCGAACAGGAAGATTGCCAGAACAAAGTAATACATAGCCGAGTTATCAGACAGGTCGATCAAGCCGAATAGTGCACCACGTGGTACGCCTTGCAGTCCATCCTCGCCACCGGTAAACGGAGCCTGCAGATAGAAGAAGAAAGCCAGCTGAGCCAGTGCCAGGGTTACCATCGCAAAGTAGATACCTTCACGCTTAACCGCTAACTTACCGTATATCGCACCGATAACAGCAGCTGCTGCAGTACCTGCTAACACACCCAGTTCTGGACTAATCCCAGTTTCAATCATCAGATAGCCGGTAACATAACCACCGGTACCCAGGAAGACCGCATGTCCAAACGACAGAAGACCAACAAAGCCTAACAGCAGGTTAAATGCACAGGCAAACAGCGCGAAACACAGAACCTTCATCAGAAATACTGGATAAACCACGGTTGGAGCCACAAGCGCCAGGGCAATCAGAAACACATAAAGCTTATTAATTTTCATGGCTGTACTCCTAAGCTTCTTTACCAAACAGACCGGCGGGCTTAATCAGCAGCACGATCACCATGAACAGGAAGATTACAGTGGTTGAAGCCTCGGGGTAGAAAAACTTAGTCAATCCCTCAACAACACCCATCAGCAAACCGGTAAGAATAGCGCCACCAATGGAGCCCATACCACCGATAACAACAATCGCAAACACCACAATCAGAATATTTGACCCCATCTCAGGGCTAACCGAATATACAGGGGCTGCCAATACACCGGCGAAACCAGCTAGCGCAACACCGAAACCAAAGGTCAAAGTTGTAATCAGTGGGACGTTGATACCAAAACCCTGCATTAGCTGCGGATTCTCAGTACCGGCACGCAAATAAGCACCTAACTTTGTCTTTTCAATAACCCACCAGGTACTGCCACAAACGATCAACGAGCTCACGATGATCCAGGCACGGTAATTAGGCAGATACATAAATGGCAGTTTAGTACCGCCTTTCAGCTCAGCCGGGATCTGATATGGCAGACCGGAAGAACCGTAAATATGAGTAAACATACCTTGGAGAACCAGCGCTATACCGAAGGTCAGCAGCAGGCTGTAAAGGTGATCTTCATTTGCGATCGGACGCACCAGAAAACGTTCGATCAGAATAGCAATGATACCAATTGCAATAGGCACCACTATTAATGCAGCCCAGTAGTTGATACCCATGTAGTTCAGAGCCATCCAGGCAAAGAAAGCGCCGAGCATATACATCGCGCCTTGCGCGAAGTTAATAATTTTTAACAGACCAAAAATAATCGCCAGACCGAGACTCAGAAGCGCATAAAATGAACCATTAATCAGGCCCACCAGCAACTGTCCCGACAGCGCAAACAGATTAATACCAAAAATCGTCGCCATAAAATCACCTAGAGAAACAAAGGAGTTGTGTGAAGCTGTGATCACACAGCTCCTTTCAGATAAAGCTGGGGGGTGTTTACCCTTTACGGCACCCCCCGAAGGTCAAGCAGGATTACTTGAAGTCACACGCAGGCAGCATTGGGTTAAATGCCACATCACCTGGGATAGTTGCTTCGATGTTATAAATATCATCGTCAGACTTACGGCTTGCAGCATCTTTAATGCTTACCAGCAGCATATCGTGAACCATACGGCCATCGTTACGCAGGTATGCATTACGTGCGAAGAAGTCATTAGGCTTAGTCTGCTTCATCTGCTTCATTACAGCATCAGCATCATCGGTACCCGCAGCTTTAATCGCGTTCAGGTAGTGCATTGTCATAGAGTAAGCACCGGCCTGACCCATTGCAGGGATAGAACCGTGACGCTCTTTAAAGCGAGCAGACCATTCACGAGTCTGATCATCCATATCCCAATAGAAACCAGTCGTTGCCTTCATGCCAGCAGCGATTGCAGGATCCAGCGCCTTAGCGTTATGCGTGAATACCAGCAGACCCGCTACATCAGCAGTCTCAGTCAAACCGAATTCAGCAGACGTTTTCAGGGCGTTTACGAAGTCAGCACCAGCATTTGCCAGACCTACAACGTCAGCACCAGATGCCTGAGCCTGTAGAACATATGAAGAGAAATCAGTTGTGCCCAGAGGTGCACGAACAGCACCTACGACTTCACCACCGCTGGTCTCGATTACTTTAGAAGCAATACCTTCCAGAGCGTGACCGAATGCGTAGTCAGCAGTGATAAAGAACCACTTCTTCTTGCCCGCATCTACCATAGGCTTAACAGTACCGTTTGCCAGTGCTGCTACGTTATACGTCCAGTGAACGTTATAAGGTGAACATGCCTTCGTTGTGAAAGCGTGGCTTGCAGATGTAGAGATCAGAGCTATCTTCTTAGCATCGGTCAGTACTTTAGTTACTGCACCTGTAACGGAAGATGCAACCAGACCGTTTACCGCGTCTACTTTCTCATCTTCAATCCACTGACGTACTTTAGCAGAACCCACATCTGGCTTGTTCTGGTCGTCGGCGCTTACGATTTCAATCGGCTTACCCAGTACGGTACCACCGAAATCTTCAACAGCCATCTCAACGGCAGTTACACAACCCGGACCACAGATATCAGCGTATACACCGCCCATATCAGCCAACACACCGATCTTAACTACATCATCTGATACGCCGGCTGCCTGTGCACCAGTTGCCGCTGCCAGACTCATCGCTGCTGCCAGTACTGTTTTTTTCATTATTTTCATGTGTTGCTCCTGCTTAATACATTTTTATTGTTATCGAATTTCAAGGGCATTGGGTACAAAATCAGGTCGTTTCCTTCCTGGTTTTACACACCCAAATAGGTGTTCAGCATTTCCGTTTTAGCTTCCAGCTCATCCTTATCCACCTGCTCTACGATATGGCCATGTTCCATAACGTAGTGGCGATCAGCAATTGGCGCTGCAAAACGGAAGTTCTGCTCAACCAGCAAGATAGTCAGACCACGCTTTTTAAGCATCACCAGAACTTCAGCTAGTTTTTGAACGATTACCGGCGCCAGACCTTCTGTTATTTCATCAAGTAACAGAATGTTTGCACCAGTTCGCAGGATGCGTGCCATCGCCAGCATCTGCTGCTCCCCACCAGAAAGGCGGGTACCCTGGCTGTAACGACGTTCAGCAAGGTTTGGGAAAATTTCATAAATTTCTTCGACGCTCATACCATCAGAACGAACGCTCGGTGGTAGCATCAGGTTTTCTTCTACATTCAAGCTAGAGAAGATACCCCGCTCTTCCGGGCAGTAACCTACACCCAGATGCGCAATCTTATGCGCCGGCATATCAATGGTCTCAGTACCGTTGATATTGATAACACCAGATCGACGGCCGACCATATTCATAATCGACTTCAGTGTAGTGGATCGACCGGAACCGTTACGGCCCAGCAATGTCACCAGTTCACCCTGCATAATGGTCATATCGATACCATGCAGAATATGTGACTCTCCGTAATACGAATGAAGATCTACGATGCGGATTTTTTCACCGGTACTGCTCATTTCACTGCCTCCTTCTCTGCAGCGCTGGCGGCAGCACTTTCAGCAGCAATCGCGTTAGCGACCTCATCATCAGCCTCAACCCCCATATATGCTTCGCGCACCTGTGGGTCCTGGGATACAGTGGCATAATCGCCTTCAGTAAGAATCGCGCCACGCTGTAAAACAGTAATTTTATCAGCGAGTTGTGCAACAACATGCAGGTTATGCTCAACCATTAGAATGGTACGGTTTGCCGATACTTTCTTGATAAGATCAGCAACAACGCTTACATCCTCATGACCCATGCCCTGCGTTGGCTCATCCAGCAGCAACATCTCAGGATCAAGAGCCAGGGTAGTCGCGATTTCCAATGCCCGCTTACTTCCGTAGGGAAGATCTACAGTGATCGCATTGGCATAATCTTTCAGACCCACTTCATCAAGAAGTTCAAGCGCACGATCATTAAGTTTGTCCAGCACCTTTTCTGATTTCCAGAAATGGAAGCTGTTACCTTCATTACGCTGTAGTGCAATACGCACATTTTCCAGCAGAGTAAGGTGCGGGAATACGGCGGATATCTGAAACGAGCGAACTATTCCCTTACGGGCGATAGCAGCAGATTTCATTGATGTGATATCTTTACCGTTGAACAGAATTGTTCCGGTAGTAGGTGTTAGAAATTTTGTTAGCAGGTTAAATACAGTCGTCTTACCCGCACCGTTAGGTCCGATAAGCGCGTGTATTGTTCCTCGCTCAACTTTGAGATTTACATCGTCAACGGCGGTAAAGCCCTTGAATTCCTTAACCAGATTTCTGGTCTCGAGAACGTAGTCTGCACTCATGCGGAACCGGCCTCACTTTATGAATTGTTATTATTTTCAGATGGGCAAAAAAATAATGCCCACATCAGCTTTGACGTCAAGTTAGCAATTTCCCTTACTGATTAACAAGTACTACTTTAGTCTAAGGGAATACCCTTATATTTCATAAATATACAAATAATCCTTAAAAAACATATAGTTATCAAATTGCCAACTGGTTTAATGAAATTACAACGAATTGTATTTTTGCTTTACGTTTACGTAAACTTCCGCTAAATTTAGATCATCACAATAAAACAAGAAGTACGTTATGAGCCCATCAACATTTTCGATCAGCGATCTGGCCAGTGAGTTTGATGTCACAACTCGCAGCATTCGCTTTTATGAAGACCAGAAACTGCTCTTTCCCAGCCGTAGAGGACAAACCCGTATCTATAGCGGGCCTGACCGGGTGAGATTAAAGCTGATTCTCAGAGGAAAGCGATTAGGGTTTTCACTGGCTGAAACCCGTGAGCTTTTCGAATTATGGGATGAAAGCACGACTGGCAGCATGAAACAGCTCGAGCTTTTAATGACCAAAATTCAGGAAAAGAAGATGGCACTCGAACAGCAACTCAAAGATATTGCCATGCTTCAACTCGAACTGGACAGTGCAGAAAGTCGCTGTCAGGACGCAATGAATGAACTTAAGAACAAACCGGCTTAGCGCAATCATAGTATTGCACTAAGCCGAAACGTAAGACAAAGCACAACAATAAAACACACTTAAGAAACAGGTGGACAGGAAATGATTGCACAGTACAGCTCACTAAATTTTGGCCTGGGTGAAACTCTGGACATGCTTCGCGAACACGTTAACAGCTTCGCAGCCTCTGAAATCGCACCCCGCGCAGAACAGATCGATATCGATAACGAATTCCCAAATGATCTGTGGCAGAAATTCGGCGACATGGGTCTGCTCGGCATCACCGTCAGCGAAGAGTACGGCGGTGTTGGCATGGGTTACCTGGCTCATATGATCGCTATGGAAGAGATCAGCCGCGCATCCGCATCTGTCGGCTTGTCCTACGGTGCGCACTCTAACCTGTGTGTTAACCAGATCAACCGTAACGGTACCCATGAGCAGAAACTGAAGTACCTGCCTAAGCTACTCAGCGGTGAGCATATCGGCGCACTGGCAATGTCTGAGCCGAATGCAGGTTCTGATGTCGTTTCTATGAAGCTATCTGCACGTGATAATGGCGATCACTATTTGCTGAATGGCAACAAGATGTGGATCACCAACGGTCCTGATGCCAGCACTTACGTAATCTACGCTAAAACTGATGTACACGCTGGTCCTAAAGGAATCACAGCATTCATCGTTGAACGCGATGCACCTGGATTCTCTCGCCACCAGAAGCTGGACAAGCTGGGCATGCGCGGCTCTAACACCTGTGAGCTGGTCTTTGAAGATTGCGTTGTACCTAAGGAAAATATTCTTGGCGAACTCGGTGGTGGTGTAAAAGTTCTGATGTCCGGTCTGGATTATGAGCGCCTGGTACTGGCTGGTGGCCCACTGGGTATTATGCAGGCAGCGATGGACATCTGTGTTCCTTATACTCGCGACCGCGTTCAGTTCGGTAAAGCTATCGGTGAGTTCGAGCTGGTACAGGGTAAGGTTGCAGATATGTACACCCTGATGAATGCCTCTAAAGCTTATGCTTACACAGTTGCACAAGCAGCAATGCGTGGTGAGACTTCACGTAAAGACTGTGCAGCAGTCATTCTTTACACCGCAGAGATGGCAACTAAGATCGCTTTGGATGCAATTCAGCTTCTGGGCGGTAACGGCTACATTAACGAATTCCCAACGGGTCGTCTGTTACGTGACGCCAAGTTGTATGAAATCGGTGCTGGTACGTCGGAGATCCGTCGTATGTTGATCGGCCGTGAGCTGTTCCTGAACAAGTAAGACTGTTTTTAAGTAAGTGGACACCTTCAGATGAAGGTTTAAAGGGGGAGCCTTCGCTTCATACTGAAGCCCCCCTTATTTTTTCACACTGACAACAGAACAATAAGAAAGGAGTTGAGTAACCGCGTTATGCGCGCAGGTGAAGCAGACTAAAAGGCACATGTACATTAGGAGAGGCTTACATCGATAAGCTATGACTCTGATACAGCCTTTCACGCCTGATACACCAGCGCAATAACCCTTACCCAACTTCCAAGAGGACAATTGATGGCTACTATAAACTCTAAAATCAATTCCCGGGCTGAAGATTTCCGCGCCAACTATGATTCAATGGCTGAAGCGGTAAGCGACCTGCGTGACAAGACAGCACAAATTCACCAGGGTGGCGGCGCCAAATATCAGGAACGTCACCTGTCCCGCGGCAAGTTACTGCCCCGTGAGCGTATCAACGTTCTGCTGGATGAAGGCTCGCCTTTGCTTGAGCTTTCCCAACTGGCAGCCTACGGCGTCTACGATGACGATATTCCAGCGGCTGGTATCATTACCGGTATTGGCCGGGTTAGCGGTCAGGAATGTATGATCATCGCCAACGATGCAACCGTTAAAGGCGGAACCTACTTTCCACTGACGGTTAAAAAACATCTGCGCGCTCAAGAGATCGCTGAACAAAATCATCTGCCTTGTATCTATCTGGTCGACTCCGGCGGTGCTAACCTGCCCCAGCAGGATGAAGTATTCCCGGACCGGGACCACTTCGGTCGTATCTTTTTCAATCAGGCACGTATGTCGTCTAAAGGCATCCCACAGATTGCTGTAGTAATGGGTCTCTGTACTGCTGGTGGTGCATATGTTCCAGCTATGTCAGACGAGTCTATTATTGTACGTGAGCAAGGCACTATCTTCCTGGCCGGCCCTCCGCTGGTTAAAGCAGCTACCGGTGAAGTCGTTAGCGCTGAGGATCTCGGTGGAGCCGATGTTCACTGTAAAACATCTGGCGTAGCCGATCATTATGCTGAAAACGATCATCATGCACTCGAAATTGCACGCACTTGTGTAGCCAATCTCAATCGTCGCAAAGATATCAACATCAAGACTCAGCCGACTAAAGCACCGCTTTACCCAGCTGATGACCTGTACGGCATTGTTGGTACTGATCTGAAAAAACCATTTGATGTACGTGAAGTTATCGCGCGTATAGTCGACGGTTCTGAATTCGATGAATTCAAGAAGCTATACGGCACAACACTGGTGACAGGTTTTGCGCATATCCACGGCTATCCAGTGGGCATTGTCGCAAACAACGGCATTCTGTTTGGCGAGTCTGCACAAAAAGGCGCTCACTTCATCGAGCTTTGCTGTCAGCGTAAGATTCCACTGCTGTTCTTGCAGAACATTACTGGCTTCATGGTAGGTCAGAAGTACGAATCTGAAGGTATCGCTAAGCATGGCGCCAAGATGGTTACTGCGGTAGCCTGCGCCGATGTGCCTAAATTCACCGTACTTATTGGCGGCAGCTTCGGCGCCGGTAACTACGGAATGTGTGGTCGTGCGTACAGCCCTAATATGATGTTCATGTGGCCAAACGCCCGTATTTCGGTCATGGGTGGCGAACAGGCTGCCGGTGTACTGGCAACTGTAAAACGTGACAACATGGATCGCGTTGGCCAGGAATGGTCTGCCGATGAAGAGGCTGAATTCAAGCAGCCTGTTATCGAAACCTATGAGCATCAGGGTCACCCTTATTACGCCTCTGCCCGTCTTTGGGACGATGGTGTTATCGATCCAACTCAGACCCGCGACGTTCTCGGTATGAGTCTTTCTGCTGCATTGAACAAGCCGGTGGGTGAAACCCGTTTCGGCGTGTTCCGCATGTAACGGAGGGTCTGACTATGACTACTGATTCAAATAACCCACTGGTATTGCTTGAAAAAAGCAATAACGGTGTCGCTCAGCTAATCATTAATCGTCCTGAAGTTCATAACGCTTTTGATGACGATGTAATTGAACAGCTGATAGCCAACCTCGAAGCGACCAACGAAGACCCTGAAGTCAGGGTACTCGTACTGCGCTCCCGTGGTAAAAACTTCTCCGCCGGTGCCGATCTGGCCTGGATGAAACGCATGGCTCAAAACAGCCATGAAGAGAATATGGTAGATGCGGGCCGTCTGGCTCGTCTGATGGAAGTACTAAACGATCACTCCAAGCCAACTATCGCACTGGTACAAGGCGCCGCTTATGGTGGCGCTGTCGGCCTGGCCGCTTGCTGTGACATCGTTATCGCCGCCGAAAGCAGTGGTTTCTGCCTATCTGAAGTTAAGATTGGCTTGATCCCTGCGGTTATCAGCCCTTACGTTGTTCGCGCTATTGGCGAACGACAATCACGTCGCTACTTTGTTACCGCTGAACTTTTCAATGCCCGTACGGCACAAGAATTTGGTTTGGTACATGAAGTAGTAGAGAGCGTGGATCAACTGGATGAAGCCTGCGACCGTTTTATCGCAACTTTGCGTAAAAATAGCCCACAGGCAATGAAAGCTGCCAAAGATCTGATCTACGCAGTCAGCCAGAAGGAGATCACTAAAGAGGTGATCGATGATACTGCCCGTCGCATTGCGGACATCCGCGTCAGCGACGAAGGCCAGGAAGGACTAGGGTCTTTCCTGCAAAAGCGTAAACCGAACTGGATCCAGGAGTAAGCGGCATGTTTAGTAAAATTCTTATAGCTAACCGCGGCGAGATCGCTTGTCGTGTTATTCAAACCGCACACCGCATGGGTATTCGCTGTGTTGCTGTCTATTCTGAAGCAGACCGCAACGCACGTCATGTTGCGATGGCAGATGAAGCCTTTCTGTTAGGACCTGCACCAAGCAGCGAAAGCTACCTTCGGGCAGATAAAATTCTCGAGATCGCTAAGCAATCCGGCGCTCAGGCAGTTCACCCAGGTTATGGCTTCCTGTCTGAAAATGCCCAGTTCGCTCAGGCTTGTGCTGACAACGGTATCGAGTTCATCGGACCACCTACCGGTGCAATCGAAGCAATGGGCTCAAAATCTGCTGCAAAAGAGATTATGTCTCACGCATCTGTACCACTGGTACCGGGTTATCACGGTGATGATCAGACCCCTGCCGTTTTGAAAGAAGAGTCAGTAAAATGTGGTTTCCCACAACTGCTAAAAGCTGTTGCCGGTGGTGGCGGTAAAGGGATGCGCGTTGTGAACTCTATTGATGAGTTCGATGAAGCACTCACATCTGCTTGTCGCGAATCCAAAAAGGCTTTTGGTAACTCCGATATGCTGATTGAACGCTACCTGACACAACCGCGCCACGTAGAGATTCAGGTGTTCTGCGATAAGCAGGGGAACGGTGTCTATCTGGCGGAACGTGACTGTTCTGTACAGCGTCGCCACCAGAAAGTTATTGAAGAAGCGCCTGCACCAAACCTTGCCGATGAAACCCGCATTGCGATGGGCGAAGCGGCTGTACGTGCTGCTCAGGCAATCGATTATGTTGGTGCTGGTACCGTCGAGTTTTTGTACGACGTGGATGGCT
Organism: Amphritea japonica ATCC BAA-1530; assembly: GCF_016592435.1. Taxonomy (NCBI): domain Bacteria; kingdom Pseudomonadati; phylum Pseudomonadota; class Gammaproteobacteria; order Oceanospirillales; family Oceanospirillaceae; genus Amphritea; species Amphritea japonica. Next base: position 2,267,779 of record NZ_AP014545.1, read on the forward strand.
CTTTCTACTTCATGGAGATGAACACCCGCCTGCAGGTAGAGCACCCGGTCACCGAGCTCATCACCGGACAAGATCTGGTTGAATGGCAGCTACGTATTGCCAGTGGTGAACCCCTGCCACAGCAGCAGGATGAAGTCCGTGTCCACGGCCACGCTCTGGAAGCTCGTATTTATGCCGAAGACCCGGATAACGAATTCCTGCCGGCTACCGGCACCCTGCACTACCTGCGCACACCGGAAGAAAGCCAGCACGTGCGGGTTGATACCGGCGTAGTTGAAGGTGATGAAGTCAGCGTATTTTACGATCCAATGATCGCCAAACTGATTGTCTGGGATGATGATCGTGACCGCGCTATCGCTCGCATGGAAAAAGCCCTTGAGGAATATCGCATCAGCGGCCTTAAGACTAACCTGCGATTCCTGCGTAACCTGGCAGGAAGTGCGCCATTTAAAGCATTAGATCTGGACACCGGTTTTATCGAGAAGCATGAAAAGCTGCTATTCCCAGCCAGCAATCTGGATACCCAGTACTGCCTGGTCATGGCCGCCTGCTTCTTCAGCGAAAAAACCAAACAGCAAGCCACGAATCCAGATGATCCGTTTTCTCCTTTTGGTCATCAGAATAGCTGGCGCGTTAACTCTGAGTACGCCCGTCCACTCAAGCTTATTCATAACGAAGCCGAATATGACCTGAGCATTGTCGAGCAGAACGGTCAGTATCAGATTCAGGTTGGCGATGCCAGCTATCAGGTATCTGCACAGCTTAACGATGACAAACTTGATGTGATCATCAACGGCCACCGCCTTAGCGTGCATCTGTTTAATGATGGTGACGATCTGACCCTGTTCCACGAAGGCGAGCAGTTTATCTGTGAGCAGCATCGTGAAAGCTTCAGTAGCGACGACAGCGCTGGTGATAACAGCCTGACTGCACCTATGAATGGTGCCGTTGTTGCGGTACTGGTTGAAGCTGGCCAGGAAGTTAAACAAGGCGAAACCGTAGTAATCATGGAAGCGATGAAGATGGAGCACAGCCTGAAGGCACCTCATGACGGTACTGTGGCTGAGGTGTACTTCGCTGAGGGTGATTTGGTTGAAGATGGTGCTGAGCTAATTTCGCTAAATGCTGCGGAGGACTAAGCATGGCTTTTCCTAAGCATGTTCGCCTATTCGAAATGGGGGCCCGCGACGGTCTCCAGAACGAATCCGGCCCGGTGATCGATACAGCTATAAAGGTTGAGTTGATCAACCAGCTAAGCGATACCGGTCTGACGCATATCGAAGCGGCCAGTTTTGTCTCGCCCAAATGGGTTCCTCAGATGGGCGATGCCAGCGCCGTAATGGCTGGTATTACCCGCAAACAGGGTATTACCTATTCAGCGCTGACGCCTAACGTAAAAGGCCTGGAAGGGGCGATTGCTGCCGGCGCGGATGAAGTTGCCGTATTTGGTGCCGCCTCGGAAGCGTTCACCCAGAAGAACATCAACTGTTCAATAAAGGAAAGTCTTGAGCGCTTCGCGCCCGTGATCGAAATGGCCAAAGAACATAACATCCGGGTGCGGGGCTATGTCTCCACCGTGATGGGCTGTCCTTATGATGGTGAAATTGATCCGGCACAAGTGGCAGCGGTCAGTCGAGATCTTCTGGACATGGGTTGTTACGAAATTTCTTTGGGCGACACTATCGGTGTCGGTACCCCACTGAAAGCGAAACGAATGCTCGAAGCCGTTGCACAACAAGTGCCCGTTGAAAAGCTGGCAGCTCACTTCCATGACACTTACGGTCAGGCTTTGTCTAACCTATACGCGGTTGTAGAAGAAGGTGTTGCTGTCATTGACGCTTCTGTTGCTGGTCTTGGCGGGTGCCCTTACGCTCAGGGTGCGTCTGGAAATGTTGCTACCGAAGACGTACTTTATATGCTTAACGGGCTCGGTATTGAGACCGGCGTTGATCTTCAAAAGCTGGCGCAAACCGGCCACTGGATCACGGCTCAACTGGGCCGTACCAGTGGCTCAAAAGTCGCACTGGCACTCGGATGTAACTAAGCACCGCGGTCACAGGGTAAGCCTTTATCTGAAGCGCTTGATAGAAGATAAGGGTTTACCCTAATATAGACAATATTAAAACCGCTCTGACATAACAATAATACGGAGTAATAGGATGTCTCAACCGGACCATGTTACCGCGCTGGATCTAAACTTTCCGACACGGGATGAACTATCACCGGACTTCAAAAAATACTTCGAAGTCTGTGATGAAAAGCTGGGAATGGTACCTAACGTACTGACCGCTTATAGCCACAACGCAGCACAATTAGACGTGTTCTCTAAGTTTTATAATGAGCTGATGTTCGGTGAAGGTAATTTAACCACATTAGAACGCGAAATGATCGCTGTTGCAGTGTCCTCTCAGAACCACTGTTTCTATTGCATAGTCGCCCACGGTGCTGCAGTACGGAACTATTCTGAAGACCCTGCTTTGGGCGAACTGATGGCGATTAATTATCGTGCTGCAGAGCTTTCTCAGCGACACCGGTCCATGCTTGATTTTGCCGTGAAAATGACTATTTCTGCAGATGCGATCGAAGAGGAAGACCGTCAGGCACTCCGCGATGCAGGCTTTTCAGATCAGGATATTTGGGATATCGCCAACGTGGCCGGTTTCTACAACATGACTAACCGAATTGCCAGTGCCGTTGATATGCAACCGAATCCTGAATATCACGCACAGGCCCGTTAACCGAATTAACTAACCTAATTGAAGCGAGAGTACAGCGGCTTACGCCTAAACGAATAGCTGACTGACAGAATAACAAGGCTCTCCGTCAAAAAGAATAAAGAAGGGATAAAGCAATGAGCAATGCAAAACCCAGTTACACCAGCGGTACTAGTAATAAACCGCTACTCGGCATGACCATCGGCGATAAGTTCGATGAGATCTGTGCCACCTACCCCGACAACGATGCACTGATTGTACATTATCAGGATATTCGCTGGACCTACTCACAATTGCGCGAACAAGTTGAACAGTGCGCCCGCGCCCTTCTGGCGGTTGGCGTAAAAGCCGGTGACCGGGTCGGAATGTGGTCACCAAATAATTTTCAGTGGACAGTTACTCAGTTCGCCACCGCTAAAGTCGGCGCCATCCTGGTTAACGTTAACCCGGCTTACCGTCTCCACGAACTTGAGTATGCTCTTAACCAGTCTGGTGCCAGATACCTGGTAACTGCAGATAGTTTCAAATCATCTAATTACACTCAGATGCTGCAAGAATTAGCCCCAGAACTGAGCAACTGCGAGAAAGGCCAGCTTAAATCAGAAAAGCTGAAAACACTTGAATGCATTATTAACCTGTCAGAAGAACAGCATCCGGGTATGTGGCGCTGGAACGACTTTGTTGAAGAAGCGAGCAAGGTTGAACTGTCAGAAGTAGAAGCAATTCAGGCAACGCTGCAGTTCGATGACGCTATCAATATTCAGTACACTTCGGGAACCACTGGTTTTCCTAAGGGTGCCACGCTGAGTCATCACAATATCCTGAATAACGGCTATTTTGTTGGTGAGAGTCAAAATCTAACGGATAAAGATCGCCTGATCATCCCGGTTCCTCTCTACCACTGCTTCGGTATGGTGATGGGCAACCTGGGCTGCATGACCCATGGCGCAGCCATGATCTACCCAACCGACGGTTTCGAACCTAAGGCAGTGCTTGAAGCAGTGGAGAAAGAAAAAGCCACCGCTTTATACGGCGTACCTACAATGTTTATCGCTGAACTTGAAGATCCTGATTTCGATAAATATGACCTGTCTTCTCTGCGCACCGGCATCATGGCAGGTTCAATCTGCCCGGCTGAAGTAATGAAAGCGGTTAACTCGAAGATGAACATGCAAGAGGTTCAGATCGCTTATGGCATGACTGAAACCAGCCCGGTTTCTACTCAGACTGCCGCTGATGACCCTTTTGAGAAGCGCGTAACCACTGTAGGTCGTACCCAGCCACACCTGGAAACTAAAATTGTTAACGCTGCCACCGGGCGGATTGTTGATCGCGGTGAGATCGGTGAGCTTTGCACCCGGGGTTACAGTGTAATGCTGAAATACTGGAAAAACGAAGAAGCCACCAAGGGCTCCATTGACGAAAATGGCTGGATGCATACAGAAGATCTGGCCACTATGGATGAAGAAGGTTACATCCAGATCGTAGGCCGTATTAAAGATATGGTTATTCGTGGCGGCGAGAACGTCTATCCTAAAGAGATCGAAGAGTTCCTATACACTCATCCAGGCATCAGTGATGTTCAGGTTACCGGTGTGCCGGACAAGAAGTACGGTGAAGAGCTAATTGCCTGGGTTAAACTCAATGGTGATGCCGATAGCGTTACCGAAGAGCAACTTCGTGCCTTCTGTAAAGGTAAGATCACCCACTTTAAAGTACCGCGTTACTTCAAGTTCGTTGAAGAGTTTCCGATGACCGTTACCGGAAAGATCCAGAAGTTCAAGATGCGAGAGGTCTCCATCAAAGAACTGGGTCTGGATGATATCTGATACTGATTGTCGTCTGACCACATACGGAGGCTCCCTAAAAAGAGCCTCCGTTTTAACTTACGCAACCGGGCAAACTCAAATAGGACAGCAGCATGGATATAGACAATCATTATTCCGGCCAGATGGATGAGGATGCGTTACTTGCTCAATTGCGCGAGCGCTATCCCCGTGGGCCAACAGTCTATCAGCTGGCTCCCATAGACCAGCTCCATATTGGCGGTATCAAAGCCTCAGAAAAGCTATTGCTACAACTGCAAGAGATTCAGCCAAAAAAAATCCTTGAAGTTGGCTCTGGCGTTGGTGGACTGATGCGCCTGATCTCAACCCATATTCAGGAAAAGGACGCTTCTGTAGAGATCACCGGAATCGATATTACTCACCGGTTTAATACGCTGAACAGCTCAATATCTCAACTGTTCAAAAAAGACAGTGCTATCAGAGTTGCAACCTGTGATGCACAGCAACTACCCTTTGCTGACAACAGTTTCGACTGCATTATTTTTCAGCATAGTTTGTTGAATATCCCCAACACAGAACATTGTCTGCAAGAGTGCCGCAGAGTTCTGGACAGCAACGGCAATCTTCTGCTCCATGAAGTACTCCAGGGCCCTCATCCTGAACAGATGCGTTATCCCGTCCCCTGGGCACGAGCAGCCGAACAGTCACACCTCATTACTCTGACCGAGTTAACAAACCTTTTGACTTCAAGTGGTTTTACTCTTGATCATACGGACCATTGGTCAGAAGAAGCGCTGGCATGGCGTAAACGGCAAGCAAATAAAGAAACAAACCCAGAAAACCGTTCAACTGATAGAATTCCGCCCATCTCCCCCACCCAAATTCTGGGTGATGATTTCAACAAGATGGCACCCAATCTTATTGCTAATCTGAGTAGCGGTTCTATCGAAGTCTGGCAACTCAGTTGCCGCCTGCGAACGGCATAAATACTGCCATTTAGAGCGCCTTTCCTGTATCCTTCGCGCTCCTGTCATATTGACACTTCAGTTATAGAGAGCGTGCATGAAATTTACCGAGCTGGGCCTGTCGGCACCGATACTCACTGCCATTGCCGATAAAGGTTACGAGACCCCTTCCCCCATTCAGGCGCAGGCGATTCCTGCAGTACTGGAAGGCAAGGATCTGATGGCAGCGGCTCAGACCGGCACCGGAAAAACGGCAGGCTTCACCTTGCCGCTTCTTGAATTGCTTAGCCGGGGTGAACGCGCGAAAGGCAATCAGATTCGTGCTCTTATTCTCACTCCCACCCGCGAATTGGCCGCTCAGGTTGCTGAAAGTGTGCACGATTACGGTAAGCACCTGCCGCTTCGGTCTACCGCCGTCTTTGGTGGGGTGAGTATCAACCCTCAGATGATGCAGCTTCGTAAAGGTATCGATATTCTTATCGCCACCCCAGGTCGCCTAATGGATCTCTATAACCAAAACGCCGTGAAATTTAACAAGGTTGAAGTGCTGGTTCTGGATGAAGCCGACCGGATGCTGGACATGGGCTTTATCCATGACATCAAACGCGTCATCAGCTTGCTACCGCAGAAGCGTCAGAATCTGATGTTCTCAGCGACCTTCTCTGACTCAATCCGCACACTGGCTAAAGGGTTGGTCAACAATCCAGTAGAGATCTCCGTTACACCACGTAACGCAGCAGCTACCACTGTAAAACAGTGGATCTGCCCGGTTGATAAAAAACAGAAAGCACGTCTATTCACTGAACTCGTGAAAGAACACCAATGGCATCAGGTACTGGTATTTACCCGCACCAAGCGAGGGGCAAACCAGCTTGTTAAGCACCTGGATTCAGAAAAAATTAACGCTGCGGCCATCCATGGCAATAAAAGTCAGGGCGCACGAACCAAAGCACTTGCAGAATTCAAGCAAGGTAAAATACAGATATTAGTTGCGACTGACATAGCGGCACGGGGACTGGATATTGAACAGCTCCCTCAAGTCGTAAATTTTGACCTACCCAATGTTGCTGAAGATTATGTCCACCGAATCGGTCGTACCGGACGTGCCGGGGCAACCGGACAGGCCATATCATTGGTCAGCGCTGACGAATTTGATCAATTATCAGCGATCGAGAATTTAATTGGTAAGCTCTTAGAAAGAGAAGAAATCCTTGGCTTTCAACCGCAACACAACCTGCCAGAATCAAGGCTTAATACGCGATCACGAAAGCCTAAGAAACCAAAAAAACCAAAGCCACATATCGAGCACAAAGATGGCCAGCGTTCCGCAGATGTTGCTCGCGGTCATAAGCCAGCGGGTAAAAACAAACGTCATCGCGCATCTGGCAACAATCAGGATCAAAAGCAGACCGGCGGCAACACCTCACAGGGACAAGCCAAGCCTGGTTCCAGAAAAACTGCCAGCGCCAAACCTGCAGGAAACAGCCAACAACCCGCCAATCGCGGTGGACGCTCTGGCAATCGTGGAAATAGTTCAGCAAAGCCCGGCCAACGCTCCGGTAATCGGGGCCCTGCCCGGGGTTAAGCCCGGACCGGCGTTTTTTTAACTAAGCTGAACATTACAGACTGAAAATAATTTTCTCTGTAGGTATAGTTCTAACCTCTGATCTTAAAGGTAGCTAACTATGCGATTTCTTATTATTGGTGCCGGAGGCATAGGTTGCTACTACGGCGCCAGACTCCAACTTAAGAGCCACCAGGTATGTTACCTGGCCCGTGGTGAACACCTACAGGCACTTCAAGAACACGGATTACAAGTCAGCCATCAGGATCTTAAGTTTTCGGAACCGGTGGAAGCCGTCGATCTTGAGGCCCTGAAAAAGGATCACAGCTGTACCGACTATGACCTTATCCTGCTCACACTCAAGACCGGTTCAACAGACTCAATTCTGGCGCAACTGAAGTCCTGGCTTGACGCCGCAGACACGCCTGTTTTATCACTTCAGAATGGCGTTGATAATGAACCGATGATCGAGCAGACTCTGAACCGCCAACGCACGCTTGGCGGCCTTGCTGTTCGTATCGGTGGCCATATCATTGCACCGGGTAAAATCGAAGCGACAGGCCCTGCTCAGGTAGTTTTTGGTAGCTGGCCAAATCACAATAGCGCAGAGATTTTCAATCCTGCTGCACTGGCTTTATTTGCAGATGCTTTTAATAACGCAGGCATCCCCGCCCGCATTAGTGACGACATACGTCATGAACTATGGCGTAAACTGTTAATCAACAATGGCGTCAATCCTCTTTCAGCCCTGACTCATCTGGATACCCGCAGCCTGACGTCTCACCCTACTTACGGCAAAACCGTGTATCGGATGATGCAAGAAGTCGCCGCTGTATCCCTGGCTGATGGTGTCGAGCTAAGCCAACAAGACATCGACGAAATGTTTGAGCTGATTAGCAACTTCGATGCTATCAAAACCTCAATGCTGGTTGATAAGGAGAAAGGCCGGCCGCTTGAGCTGGACGGCATCAGCGGAGCTGTTATAAAGCGAGCCCGACAACTGGCGATCGACGTCCCTAATACTGAATTGGTTCACGCCCTGTTACTGCAGCAAGAGTAAACCAGCCTTTTATAGAACATAAAAAAACAGGAATAACATATGGATCTGCAACAGTTCACCCAACAGCTTAACACCCCTGCAAAAATAGACTTTGAAGACACCATGGCTGTTATCGAAGCGCATTATGACTACACCCCTGCCCGCTTCAGTAACGGTGATCTGATCAATGAAGCAGGCACGAATGAAGGCTCCTGTAAGATCTTTGCATTTGCTAAAATACACAGCCTGTCAGAACAACAGACGCTCAACTGTTTTGGCCGTTTTTACCATCAGGATGTGTTGGAAAATCCTCAGAACAATGATCATGGCAATATCCGTAATTTCATGGCTCAAGGCTGGGCAGGCATCAACTTCGAAGAGACAGCACTACAGCAAAAACAAGGTAGTTAATTCATAGAAAAAACCTGCGACAATCTGTCGCATATAAGAAACATCATGGTCGCATAAAAAAGACAGAATACGACTTTTTCCTATATTCATTAACCCCTTATCAAGCGATACTGATTTCGTTGGATCGATTCTCTTCAAGGACTGAAGAAAAACTGGGGGACAAGGAAGTATAACGCGATATGGAAATGACCTTTTGGCAGGATGCTATCGGGTATTTCGCAAAAATTTCCATGGATGGAAAACCTCTTCCAGGATTGTGAAGAGGTAATTAACGGACATTCTTGCAGTTGAAAAAAGAGCTCATAGTCTTGATGCTCTTTTTTTTCGCCTGAAAGAAACCTCTTTCAATCAAACAACAGAACTGATCATTTTAATTGCCAGCCCCAGCAGCAATACAGCAAATACTTTTTTCAATACCGGAACCGGAAGCAGGTGCGAGACATGAGCACCCAATGAGGCTGTCAGAAAACTCATCATGGAGATCAGAATCACGCCAGGCAAATAGATGAAACCGAATACATAATCAATATTTAAGTCAGCTGACAAGCCGTTCACCAAATAACCCAATGTTCCCGCCACAGAAATTGGCAAGCCGATAGCCGCTGACGTACCTATCGCCTTTTTGACATCAATATTATGCCAACTAAGAAAAGGCACAGTCAAAGTTCCTCCACCGATAGAGACCAATGCAGAGATACTTCCAATAACCCCACCTGCGGCAAACAAGCCAGGCTTACCGGGTAATACGCGAGTAGGTTTAGGCTTCATATTAAGGAACATCTGAACCGATGCATAGACAAGAAAGCAGGAAAAAAACATTCCTAATATTGTAGAACTCATCACCGCCGCAACAAACGTTGCTAAAAAAGCACCCACAATAATTCCAGGTGCCATCAGCCTGACGACTTGCCATAGGACACCGCCCTTTCGATGATGGGCTCGCATACTGGAAATAGAAGTAATAACGATTGACGCAATTGATGTCCCTAAAGCAAGATGAACAACCTGCTCCTGAGGAATGCCCTGCCATATGAAGATGGAAGTTAGTACCGGCACCATCACCAGACCACCACCAATTCCCAGTAAACCCGCCAGAAAACCGACAACAGCCCCCAGACTGATAAATGCAATAATTAACTCAATTTCCATCATTCATACCTGCAACTAATAAAAAGCCGCAACAATTGTTACGGCTTTTCAAGAATTAACCATTATTTAAGCTAACTTATCATCTGCCACTTTGTAATTTGGATCTTCGGCACGATTGATCTCTACAACACTGCCAGCTTTTTTCAGCAATTGAATACACTCCAGACTCAGGTGGCGAATGTGAATATCAATACCCGCTTTTTGATAGCGTTCAACCAGTGAATCTATCACCTCCACACCGGAATGATCCATTACACGGCAGTTTGCGAAATCAATAATCACTTCCTGAGGGTCAAACTTAGGTGTGAAGTTATCACGAAATGCCTGAACAGATCCGAAAAACAGCGGACCACTTGGCTTATAAACCTTGAGAAAGCCGTTATTGTGCATGCTGGTTTCCACCAGCATATGCTTCGCGTGCTTCCAGGCAAAGACTAATGCCGACACGATCACACCAACAATCACAGCAATGGCCAAATCGGTTAATACCGTTACAACAGTAACAGTCACAACAACGATCGCATCCGAAGGTGGAATTTTACGCATCATATTGAGACTGGCCCACTCGAAAGTACCAATAACAACAATAAACATCACACCGACAAGCGCCGCAACCGGGATAATCTCAATCCAGCTGGAACCTACCATAATGAACAGCAACAGAAAAAGTGCTGCGGAGATACCTGACGCGCGCCCAGTTCCACCAGAGCTTATATTAATCATACTCTGACCAATCATGGCACAACCGCCCATACCGCCAAAGAAACCGGTCGCCACGTTTGCTACACCCTGACCAACGCACTCTTTATTACCCCGTCCACGGGTCTCAGTAATTTCATCAATCAGGGTCAGCGTCAGCAGAGACTCAATCAAGCCAATGGCTGCTAAGATCAACGCGTAAGGAAAAATGATTTTCAGCGTTTCGATATTAAGCTCAACCATAGGGATATGAAACTGCGGCAGACCGCCCGCGATACTTGCGCTAGCGTCACCCGTCATATCTGCCAGAACATCTTGCACACTCCGGGCAGCATCAATATCCAGACCGATAACGAGACCGGTCACTGCTAAAATCGCCACCAGCGTTGATGGAACAGCAGTTGTCAGTTTTGGCAGAAAATGGATAATTGCCATCGTTAACGCAACCAGCCCCAGCATAATCGCCATCTGCTCGCCCTGCATCCACCCCAGCACGCCGTCAGCATCCGCAATCTGAAACTGCTTCATTTGGGCCAGGAATATGACAATGGCCAAACCATTAACAAAGCCCAGCATTACAGGATGAGGCACCATACGAATAAACTTACCCAGCCGGAATATACCCGCTGCAATCTGCAGTATCCCCATCAAAACAACAGTAGCAAACAAGTATTCAACGCCATGTTGCGCAACCAGACTGACCATTACCACTGCCAACGCACCCGTTGCACCGGAAATCATACCCGGACGGCCACCGATAGATGCCGTGATCAGACCTACCATAAAGGCAGCGTACAGACCAACAAGCGGATCGACACCCGCAACAAAAGCAAAAGCCACCGCTTCCGGGACCAGCGCCAGCGCTACGGTGAGACCAGACAGCACATCGGCTTTCATGCTTTGAGAACGTTTATAAATCAACTGCAACATATGAGAACACTTATTTAGAATGGAGTATGGGGGGTAAAAGCGCGCGATTATAGCATTGTGCGGGCGCACAAAACAGTGCTAAGGGCGGATATGGGATAGTAGTTTTTTACGCAACAGCCCCAGGTTTGTGGCCGCTATATCAGCTGCAAGTACCCTGACGCCTGAAGAAATATACGCTTCATAATGATTTTGCAGCTGCGCAAGATTCTTCCAAGCCGGAGGAAAACGCTCAGCGTGACTCATCATTCCCCCATAAGAGTCTGGCGCCATATATCTAACGGAGGCTATCCCCGACAGAATCAACCGTGCCAGACACATTGGGCAAGGCTCCAGTGATACCAACATGGTTAACTCTTCTGGAGGACAATCCAGCCCCTGTTCAAGCTGATCAATCAACAACATCTCCGCATGGGCATGACTACTGTAACCAGCGCTAAAGACTCGATTCTCAGCCTGAGCAATTACTTTTCCCTGCGCATCTATCAGAATTGCCGCAATACCGTAATTACCCTGCTCTAACGCATCGAGCGCTAATCGACAACAGTAGAGACCATTAATGTCATCAGGATAGTCGGCATCTGCTTCTAACTGGTCCAACCGCTGAATAAGCTCAGCTATAAGCACTTCTGCCATCGAACTATCCCCCTCAATCAATCAATTTTAGCTGCTCTGCCGACTGAGGGTTACGCGGCTTCAGCCGATAACCAAGCCCGATTAGTCTGACCGTTTTACCACCCCGTAGCCATGCTTCACGACAAAGATGCTCGTACAGCATCAACGGGCATTCGGACCCACTTTGCTCAACCGTCGTCTGAGTAAAGTCTGAGAATTTCAGTTTTAAAACGCCTCCCGCTACCTCTCTTTGTTTACTGTGCCTTTGGAAACGTTGCTCAAGCTCTTCAAGCATAGCAGGTAACTGAGAGATGCAACTTTGCAGATCAGGCAGATCACTTGCAAACGTATGCTCAACACTAATCGATTTACGTTCTCGGCTTACCTTAACCGGGCGATCATCTTCTCCCCGGCTCAACTCATACAACCGCTTGCCAAACCGACCAAAACGGTTAACTAGTTTTGCCATACTTAATTGGCGAAGATCGGCACAGGTTTCGATACCCATCTGCTGCAATTTTCCAGAGGTGACCTTTCCCACTCCAAATATTTTTTTTACCGGTAATTGCAGAATGAAGGCATCCACCTTATCTGGAGTGATTACACAGAGGCCATCAGGTTTATTCCAGTCGCTGGCAATTTTAGCTATGAACTTATTCGGCGCCACACCGGCTGAAATTGTTATACCAACGGCTTCACTCACCCTGCGTCGAATATCCTCTGCAATCAGTGTCGCGCTACCACCAAAAACAGATACACCGGATACATCAAGATAGGCTTCATCCAGTGATAGCGGTTCAATGAGATCAGTATACTCTGCATAAATAGCCATAATCGCAGCTGAAGCTTCGCGGTATTTATCCATACTTCCAGGGATAACGGTAAGATTAGGGCAAAGTTTCATGGCATGAGCGGTCGCCATTGCCGAGTGTATGCCAAATTTTCGTGCCTGATAATTACAGGTAGAAAGCACTCCCCGGCGATCAGATGAGCCTCCAATCGCCAAAGGAATATCTCTTAAAGCGGGATTGTCCCGCATCTCGACTGCGGCAAAGAAACAATCACAATCACAATGGATTATTTTTCGTTGAGGCTGATCTATCACTACTGGCGGCCTGGCTACGTACTGTCTGTACGCCCAAGCCTACTACGAAACACTGTATAAAAAAACAGCTAAGCATTAATCAGTGAGCTCTTCACACTCTCAATATTTTGATTCAGCCAGATTGGGTTGATCGCTCCCCAGTTATCAATCACGTAATACCCATCGTTATTACGGCGGCCGTCCTGTCTGAAGTAGATATTGATACCCATACCCGGGATCGCTTTGATTACATCCTGAATCGTTCTGCGTGGCCAGCCTGTTTCAGCCATCAGGACCGGTACGCTGGGACGCTCCACGGTGGAAACCAGATGAGAAATTAGTAGACGGCGAGCAAATGTTGTATTCAGTATGTCCATTGAAACCTATTCCCTTAGATGAACGTTAAGCATAAATAGCAGCCACAATTCTGGAGTTTGCCAGGCTAAGCGTCAAGCCAGCCAGGTTAAAAAAATTGTCCCGGAGCAATTAATCATTAAGTTAACCTCCGATGGTAGGGCTACTAAGGATATTTGTAACGGGTTTTATTCGTAAAAAACATAATAACCACCTACGCTAAAGGTTATTAATAAGGAGAGCATCATATGGAATCAGATTCTTCGAATACTGAACAGGAACAGCATAACCCAATGGACGAACGACGAGTAATACAAGATCGCCGCGCTGGAAATGACCGCCGGAATCTGATTCGTTACGAAGCAGGTCGTCGAAAAAATCATGGCCGCCGGCAGGAAGACAAAGACCCCTGGAAAGAATCACTCGAATTCGATTAATCATCATATATGTCCATCAGACATCATTCCTCCTGTAATCAAACAGTCACTTTTCTGCCAACTTACTGTCACACAAATATCATAAATTTGGCCCGTAAACAGTAATAATACAGGCCATAATAGTGATCAACGTTGAACGGGTTATAAACGATAAATACCCTTCTTTTGCAGAAAAACCCTCTGCGATAAAAAAAACAACACTATTTCTTCTGCGACGTCTGTTCCACGAACAGGAGGTCAATAATTTTCTCGAAGAAAACGATAACAGTGAGGGCTTTGAGTTTATTGACCAAGTGCTGGATTACTTCAATTTCACATACAGCCTGACCAATAAAGATCTGATGAATATTCCCTCCAGCGGAAGAGTGTTAATAATCGCCAACCACCCACTCGGCGCCCTCGACGGACTCGCCCTATTGAAGATGATCGGCGAAATACGTAAAGATGTTCGTATTGTTGCAAATGATATGCTCGCCTCATTTACTCAGCTAAGCCCGCTGCTCCTACCGGTTGATAACCTAAACCGCTCAACTCGCAAGCAGGATATCGCCAATATTAATATCGCACTACAGAACGATGAAGCAGTGATTGTTTTTCCCGCCGGTGAAGTCTCCCGTGCGGGTGCGATGGGTATTAAAGACAGCCACTGGAACCAGGGCTACCTACACTTTGCAAAAAAAACTAACAGTCCCTTATTACCTATCTATATTGGCGGCAAGAATTCTTCGCTCTTTTATACCGTCTCGGGCATCAACAAAGCGTTCGCCTCTCTTTTACTTCCCAGGGAAATGTTCAATAAACGCGCCATGAATCTTATATTCAAAGTGGGTGAACCAATTCCCTACTCTCAGCTTGAAAAACTTCCATTACCTGGCAGTGAAAAAAGTAAACTTGTCAGGAAGCACCTCTATCGCCTTGCTAAGGGACGCAAGCCCTTATTCAAAACAGAAAAAACCATTGCCCACCCTCAAAACCGTCAAGCCTTAAAAAAAGAACTTAAGCAGTCTGAGTTACTAGGTGAAACTGCTGATGGTAAGCGAATCTACCTATTCGATTATCAGGCCGATTCTGTCGTGATGCGGGAAGTCGGCCGCCTCAGAGAGGTTTCTTTTCGCTGTGTAGGTGAAGGCACCGGTGAGAAACTTGATCTGGACCGTTATGACTCTCACTACCGCCATCTGATTCTCTGGGATGAAGAAGAACTTGAAATCGTCGGTGCTTACCGTCTAGCCGAAGCCTGGAAGATGAACAACAGTGAAGATAACCAGCTTTACAGCTCTACTCTGTTTAATTACTCCCCTGCAATGCAGCAGTTCTTCGAACAGGGTATTGAACTGGGACGCAGCTTTGTCCAACCAAAATATTGGGGAAAGCGCAGCCTCGATTATCTCTGGTACGGTATTGGAGCGTACCTTAAACGTCACCCCGAAGTGCGCTACATGTTTGGCCCCGTAAGCCTGAGTAATAGCTATCCGCAACATGCGAAAGACCTGCTGGTGTATTTTTATAGTCTCTATTTTCCCGATAAGGACGCGCTTGGTAAGTCTTTAGCCCCCTACAGGATCAATCAGGACGTGAGTTGTGACTTGAAAAAACTATTCAGTGGAGCAGACTACAAAGAAGATTTCCGCACGCTGAAACAGCAGATGGATTTTCTCAACTGTGTGGTACCCACGCTTTACAAACAATATGCTGATGTTTGCCAGGAAGGCGGGGTACGCTTCCTGGACTTCGGAGTAGATGCTGACTTTAATTTTTGTGTTGACGGGTTAGTGTTAGTTGATATGGACTACCTTAAACAGAAAAAGAGAGCCCGCTACATTGGCCAGATTAACTAATCACCAGGGTATTTAACATTAAGAGGCTGCAAGCCCCTCTGTTTTCTGCCAGACTTTGAGATAAATAGTCATTCAGGCAAAACCCCGTATGAAAGATAAACGTTCCCTGCGCCCGGTTTCCAGCGACCATGAGATAGAAGCTTTCCTGCAACAAGCTAAGCAGCTCAGTACTTCATCTCAGGGGAATGGCCGGCTTATATTCGCTCTGGACGCCACGGCCAGTCGTGAAAGAACCTGGGATCATGCCTGCCACCTGCAAAGTGAAATGTTTCTTGAAACGAAAGAACTAGGACAATTATCAGTGCAACTCTGCCACTACGGCGGTATTAACAACTTCAGCGCCAGCAGATGGCTACAGGATACTGACAGCCTGCTTCAGCAGATGAATCAGGTCCATTGCCTGGGAGGCCATACTCAGATTGCCCGATTACTTCAGCACAGCCTCAGTCAGACCCGAAAGCAGCCGGTACAGGCCGTCATATTCATCGGTGACTGTGTAGAAGAACCGGTAGACTTTCTCTGCCAGCTGGCTGGCCAGTTAGGCATTCATTCAACACCACTCTTTATTTTTCAAGAAGGGCGCGATATAACCGCACACAAAGCTTTCGCCCAAATGGCTAAACTATCTGGCGGTGCATATTGTCAGTTTGATAATCGTAGTGCAGCAACACTCAAAGCGTTATTAGGCGCAGTCGCCGTTTACGCAACCGGGGGGCGTCAGGCGCTTTTAGAATATGCAAAAAATGGTAATGCCGATATTCTACAGTTGAGCCACCAGATAAAACTATAAGGACCCCATATTGAACCCTATCGCCCTCATCCTGCTTTGCTTACTTTTACTAAGTTGGTTCCTTTGGTTGAAAACCAAGCCTGCAGCTCAACAACGTAAAGCCAATCTGATGCTTCTGCTCGGCGTTTTATTCGCCGCTATCTTTTACCTGACCGTTACTGGGAAACTACACTGGGTCGGTGCTTTGGTAGCCATGCTGCTGCCCTTTGCACGCCGCCTGCTGCCCCTGCTTCCCTTTGCCGGGAAGCTGTTCCGGCATTACCAGGCGAACAAACAATCCAACGGCAACCAATCCGAGGTTAATAGCCGCATTTTAAAAATGAACTTAGACCATGACAGTGGCTCCTTAGATGGAGATGTACTGGAAGGCCCACTTCAGGGGCGACAACTGGGCAGTCTGAGTGAAACTGAGTTTCTTGAATTACTTAATTTTTGCCGTCAGAAAGACCCTCAATCAGCACGACTATTGGAAACCTACCTGGATAAGCGTTTTGGCGATAGTTGGCGGATGGATGATAAGACAGGCCCTGAATCGGAACTCTCCGATAGAGACAAAGCCTTCCAGATTTTGGGGCTTGAGGCTGACGCAACTAAGGATGAAATAATTGAGGCCCATCGTCGATTAATGCAGAAACTTCACCCCGACCGAGGCGGTAGTGATTATCTGGCAGCCGAGATAAATCAGGCTAAAGACCTGCTATTAAAAGATTAATTAGCGTTCAAAGAATACAAGGATATAAGATGACTGGTTTTCCTATAACATTTTAATCAGTTACGATAATTTCATTCAGCAATTCATCATCTATATTTGCCGGTAGTACGGTTTCGCTGAATAATTCTGCTTTATCTATAACCGTAGCGGCAGATTCCGTTACTGCAGGCTCTCTGGTAGAAGACTCCTGAACCTTAACAACCTGATCTTCAAGCAGCGTCCCGCCGCTCAGGCCCGACGGACGCCAAAGCCGGAACGCAGCCCCCGCCGATGTATAATGTTCAGACCCCGCCTGCAATATTAATCGCCCCGCCCCCTCCCAACGAAATAGCATCAAGTATTCCTTTTCGTTTGAATCGAGCATACTGAAGATCAGCTTCCCCGACTCAAGCGATTGCCAGGTTCCCCTTTCTGTTACAGCATGACCCGCTGAATCCCTTGTCACCAGCTGTACTCGTTTATTCGGTGAAAGCTTAAACAAGATCTGGGGTTTATCTTGAGGCTGATGCCAGTAAAAACCACTCAGAAACTCACTACTGGGGTGTCCCTTACGCGCGCACCCTTTATAGATATTACCAAAAAACTTCATCTCAGCACTAAAAGGCAGCACCGTACCATTTTCCGGATCGACACACCTTTCAGATAGAATTTTTATCTGCAGAGGTTGTGCAACCTTCGTTTTCTCTCGGTAAACATGCGCCACTAATGGATCATCTGTCGATTCTTCCAAGGTGAAAAAATGATAGCTTCCCGCGGGGTTAACACTTTTAACCGCGGTCATCTTTGTACCGATATCAGCAACCCAGTAGGGTGAACTGCTGGCGGCCCGAAACTCGACATCCCTCAATTGAAAATTACAAGTTGCAGCCGTACCACCGATCGTATCCAACTGTTTCACCAAGAGACTGTTTTCCTGTTCAGGATCCACGGCTCCCTGTAATTCAAAATACAGTTCCGCTTTGCTGTCCAGAATAAACTGTCGGTAATATCCCGCGAGTTCCTGTTCCTCTGTATAGTCTTGTACCGGCCACCAGAGACGGTCATTACAAGGCCTGAACCACAGTGTTCCATCTTTCTCAGCAATAACACCCGAGAGTGATTTCACTGGGATCGCTGTAGGAAAACTGCGCATATTTCCTGTGGCGCAACCGCCCAGTATCAGCAGTACTAATAATGCAGCAGTAAGTGAAAGCGATCGGCTCATAACTATCCGTAACTCAATAATAAACAAACTAAAGTCAGGCGTTAGCATACCCTTCAACGGAGGTATATCAAAGAGATCCTGACGTCTGAACGCTGAATTTGCTACAGTAGGCAAAATGAACAAAATAGGAAAACACTGATGAAACTGGCTCGATATATACATTCAGAAAATGAACAATTGGGTGTGGTAGATTCAGATAGAGTTTTTCCAATACCAGATTCCATTTTCTGTGGCTCTATGCCCACACTACTCAGCCAGTATTCTCAACTAAAACCCGCTCTGGAAAATTTAACACAGCACACTAGCGACTCCATTAGCCTGCAAGAAGTACAGCTACTTGCCCCTATTCCCCAACCTGAAAAATTTATTGGGGTCGGGTTGAATTATGCCGATCACATCGCGGAAACAGGGCTAAAAGAACCTGAGTTCCCAACGTTATTTAACAAACAATCCAGTTGTATTGCACACCCGGACGCACCAGTTTACCGACCACATATATCAGACAAACTGGATTATGAGGGCGAATTGGCATTAGTGATCGGACAATACTGCCGCAATATAAGTGTAGAAGATGCACCACGTGCCATTGCTGGTTTCACTATCGTCAATGATGTATCCGTCAGGGACTGGCAAGTTAAATCACCGACCTGGACTCTGGGAAAGTCCTTTGACAGCCATGGTCCAATGGGGCCCTGGATCGTCACCGCTGATAGTCTCGACCCTCATAATCTGGACCTGAAAACCTGGGTGAACAACGAACTACGACAACACTCAAATACTCGCCACCTTATTTTCAACTGCTATCAGCTGGTCGCAACGCTTTCTGCAGTCTGCACCCTGAAGCCGGGAGATGTCATTGCAACGGGAACCTGTAGTGGCGTTGGCGTAAAAATGAAACCTCGGGGCTATATGAAGCCCGGTGACCGGGTCACAATTGAGATTGAAGGAATAGGCCAACTCAGCAACCCAATAGAACAGGAACCCGAACACAATAGTTTCATTAGCCCGAACCCTATGTCGTAAATTTATAACTCCATAACTAGTTGATTTAAAAGAAAATATTGACTTTAGCTATTTTATAGTCGCACTTAAGAGACAAAAACGCAAAGATAGTCCATACTACATCTAGTCATGCGCAATAGAAAAACGGCCTAATCAATTGTTTTAAAAGATAATTTTAGTTACAGGCCTAATTATTGCTATCTAGACGGTAACTAAGCACTTACCGGGAGATAGACATGCGTGTGGCATTTGTATTATTGGCGATGACCTTTACCGCTTCACTGGCTCAAGCCGATACAGAGAGCACATTTGAACCGACAAAGCTGGAACCACTGACCAATACCGAAGTCATAGAACACATCCGTTCAGAACTGCCTAAGGAAAAAAGTGTCACCCAGAGAACTCACTACCTTTCAATGTTTGAATCTTTGGATAAAAACCGTGATGAAGAGGTCTCATTAACAGAGATGCGCCGCCACCCAACACTGGCGAATAGCTTTCATAAGCTGGACATCAATAATGACGGAGTACTGAATCGTAAAGAGATACAGCCGTTACAAGAGGAAGTTAAAGGGCTGAGAAACATCCTTACATTAACTGCTCTCAGGATTATTTAATTTTTATTGCTGAAGGACCATCGCTCTATTAATAATTTGAATACTGTCAGGGTTTCTTCATTACAAACCCGATCACTTATGCAGCTGGTGGTGCTAGCTTTTTTCTTAGTCGTCGCACCACTAGGCATCCTGATCTATCAGGCAACAGACTCTATGGTGACTCTATCTCGCCAGGGTCGTGAGCACGCAAAAGAAGCCCTGGATTTCTTCAGCCGGAGCCAGCACCTTAGAGAGCTATCTGGTGATCTTGTAAGATCTGCCAGGCAGTTTGACGTGCTCAAAAAACCAGAGATAGAAGATAGATTCCGTGGCCAGTTATCCGAATATAAAGAGTTATTACAACTCCACAGCTTCCTGATAGATTCCGGCAATATAGAAACGATTTTTATACTGATCAATGATTTGGAAGAACTGCCACTGGGGAGCTCTTCCACTGAAACGGTCAGCGCTTTAGTTCCTTTGACCCAGACGCTCTATGATGATACCCGGAAAAAACTTGATCAACGATTAGAATACCTCAACGCAAAAGCAGAAGAACAACAGAACTTACTCTGGCTACAAGCTGGATTATTGATCACACTGTCGACCATTCTCATTCTGTTTTTCAGCATCAGAATCACCCAACCAGTCAAACAGCTAATGCTTAGAATAAAAGCATTAGGTCACGGCCAGCTCGACATGTCTGAGCCCTTTAATGGGCCCAAAGAATTTCTGGCACTTAATCAGCAACTCGAATGGCTGGAGACCCACCTACAGCTTCTGGAACAAGAAAAGCAGGCCTTTTTAAGGCATATGTCCCATGAATTAAAAACCCCTCTGACTACACTGAGAGAAGGTACTGACTTGCTCGCAGAAGGGCTCGCCGGTCCCCTGACAGAGAACCAGAAAGATATTATCAATCTGATGCAGGAAAACAGTTTCTCCCTGCAATCTCTGATAGAACAGTTACTTGATTACAACAGACTGCAGCATGGAGGAGAGCATGAGATGCAAAGCCAGCCCATACTGCCTGTCATTAATGAATCACTGGCGTCTCATCAGCTGTTATTACGACAAAAGCAGATTAAAGTTAAGCTCCCAACACAGGATAGCCCATGGGCCGTCGATAAAGGCTTACTGCAACGAGCGTTAAGTAACCTGATCTCTAACGCTTCAGTATATGGAAGTGAGAATGGTGCGCTTAATATATCCTTGATGAGTGACGATAATAATCTGACAATAGAGATTGGTAACACCGGCCCCGAAATACCTGAGGCCGACCTGGGTAAGCTTTTCGATCCATTCTATCAAGGCGTTAACAAGCGACAGGGATCTGTTAAAGGCTCAGGTATTGGCTTAAGTATTGCCCGTGAAGCAATAAGAGCGATGGGCGGTAATTTGGAACTTCACAATAATCAAGATGGATATGTCAGTTTTATGATCAGCCTTCCACAACAAGGACAAGCTACAGATGAGTAAAGCGCTGTTAGCCGTATTTACAGTTATAGTTATCAGTGGCTGCCAGTTTCAGCAGTTACTCCCCACGTTACCTGCTGCAACTTCAGAGCCTAAAACAGATAACGTATTTTCCTGCTCCGTGGGTAGCATTGAAGAGTGGCTTATGCTCGAGCAAAAGTATCAGCAAGCAAAGCCAACTGGAAAATCTAAGTTATTAACACAGGCTAAAGATAATCATCAGACAGCTATTCGAGCTATTCTGTTGAGCCAACCGGACAACACAACAGCACAGTTAAAGAGATCAATTGAATTATTCGAACAACTCGAGCTCGAAAAGAACCCCGAATGTGATGCGGAACATTACCTATTAGTTCGTTACCAATATACACAGGCCGTATTAACCTTACAGCGCGCCTTAAACACCGCTGATCTTGAACGTAAAGAGCTATCTGTAGAACGCGATACTCTGAAGCAACAAATTGATGCATTGACCCGAATTGAGAAAGATCTGTCTCGCCAGAAAGACGGAGAGGAGAAGTAATTATGAAGTCTACTCAACCACTCATCCTGATAGTAGATGACGACCCGGGTATCTTAAAAGTACTCAGCCTGCGACTGAGTGCATCTGGCTTTCGAATTGACACAGCCAACTCAGGTGTTGAAGCGCTGAACCGAATCAAAACTGAACTGCCTGACCTGGTCCTGAGTGATCTGCGAATGGATGGTATGGATGGCATGGCTCTGTTTTCGGCCATTCAGGAGGACCACCCTGCGCTTCCCGTCGTCATCATTACAGCCCACGGTTCTATCCCAGATGCCGTGGAAGCCACTCAGAAAGGTATTTTCGGTTTCCTGACTAAACCTATCGATAAAGAACAGTTACTCAGCACTATCAATTCTGCACTTGAGTCGGCTCACTCACCTGATGAAAGCTGGCGCAGCGCCATCGTTACACAAAGCCCTCTGATGAACGAACGCCTTAACCAGGCTGAACGGGTTGCCAAATCGAATGTCAGTGTTCTTATCACTGGCCCGAGTGGTACGGGTAAAGAGTTAATGGCTAAAGCGATCCACAATGCCAGTGATCGTAAGAATGAAGCGTTTGTTGCGATCAACTGTGGAGCCCTGCCGGAACAACTACTTGAGTCTGAACTTTTTGGTCATGCTAAAGGCGCATTTACGGGAGCTGTAACCCAACATGAAGGCCTGTTCCAATCAGCTCAGGGAGGCACCCTGTTTCTTGATGAGATCGGTGATATGCCCACCTCATTGCAGGTAAAGCTGTTGCGGGCCATTCAGGAACGCATCATCCGTCCAGTCGGCTCCACCCGGTCTATTGAAATTGATGTCCGGGTTATTTCAGCCACTCATCGAAATCTTGAGCTGGCGATGGAAGATGGTGAATTCCGTGAAGATCTGTATTACCGCCTGAACGTAGTAAACCTTGATCTGCCACCGCTACGTGACCGACCGGAGGATATCCCTCTACTGGCTCGTTACTTTGTTGAACAGTCAGCGCAGCGGCATAACCCTAAAGTAAAAGGTATTTCTCCCGGTGCATTGCACATTCTGGCTCAGGCTGCATGGCCTGGTAATGTCAGACAGCTGGAGAACGTGGTAGAGCAAACGGTTGCTCTATCTGGTGCACCGATTATTAGCGAAGGTTTGGTTAACCAGGCTATTGCTAATCAGGACCGGGTTATCCCCTCCTTTAACGAAGCACGGGCAAGCTTTGAAAGAAGCTATCTGACCAAGGTGATGCATATCACCGCCGGAAACGTGACGCAGGCGGCAAAAATTGCACAGCGAAACCGTACCGACTTTTATAAGCTGCTAAATAAGCACAGCCTGGAAGCTTCTCAATTTAAACCAGGGCGTAAGGCGACTGAGTTTATCGAACAGAAAAAGGCTGGCTAGTTGAGCCATCCTCTCTTAAACGAAAAAAGCCTGCCACTATCATATAGTGACAGGCTTTTTTATTATTCAGTTAGTTCACACTTTAGACGACGCGATACCTACCAACCGACCTCCGGTTAACCGCAGCAGATCAGCTGGCTGCAGTTCAATCTCGAGCCCCCTCCTTCCCGCACTCACAAAGATGGTTTCGAATGACTCCGCCGTATCATCCAATAGCGTTGGTAATCGTTTTTTCTGTCCTAATGGGCTAATACCTCCAACCAGATATCCCGTGCTACGCTGAGCTTGTTGAGGATCAGCCATGGTTAACTTCTTGGCTTTCAGCGCTGAAGCGGCTGCTTTAAGATTTAACTGGCCCGCAACAGGGACTATCGCAACCGCTAGCTGTCGATTATCCCCATTTACCGCCACCAGCAGCGTTTTATAAACCTGTTGAGGATTTATATTAAGAGCGATCGCAGCCTCTTCTCCATAAGAGCTACTATCTGAATCATGAGTATACTCATGAGTATTGAAACGTATGCCCTCTTTTTTTGCCAAATTTATTGCCGGTGTCATCTTCTCAGCTACTCATTTATGCTGCTCTACATGCCGTCCAGGATATCAATAACATCGATCACCGTAGCATCCCCTTCAAGCACTTTAATTACCTTATGGCCGATCCTTCGGTGCTCCTCTCCGGCTACCCTGCCAAGCACTGATTCAAGCTCATCTGGCAAAGGTTCAGACCGGCTATACAGGTCGCTATCTAGCACTTCACCGACAGCAACTTTGTTCTGCCACCCTGGTGGCAACTCTCCTCCCCGTTCCAGTTTTTTTTGCAAGCCAGGAGGGATTCTCTTCTCTTTTTTCTTCCCCTTACCCCGATGATCACTTTGATCACCGAGATAATGTTCACGAACCCTACGCTGCTCTTCATCATTAAAGCGGCGAGCTTTGTCACTTCGTTCTGAATCCTCTGATGTAGACTGATGTTTGCCTGCCGAGCCCTCATGATGTTCCTTTTGACTATGGGCGTTAGCCTTTCCCGCCCCATCAGGCTTCTTTGCCAATACCGTTACCGGCACAGTCATTAAACTGGTTGCTAACAAACAACACAGTATTCTGCTTCTCATAGACATATCCTTAACGATTAATACGGGTAATTTTGGAGCCTTCAATACTGAGATTGTACATCAGGCCTTTATTAGAAAAGATAAATCCAATGATCGGCTGCTGTATTGTATTAGAGTCGATTTCACCACCAGCCCCTAGCGTTGCAATCGCCACACTACCATCGACCCCAGCTTCCCAGCCATCGCTGCTGCGAAATTTTTGAAAAGCTTCCTTATTCATAAACAACAGTACTTCAGATTTCAACTGGGCCCCTAACTGAAACCCAATTGAGGCCGATGCAACATTATAGTACGCCGTTGTTTTCCCGCCTTCACGTAACGCACCTTCACCATATTCCCCACCAATACCAATACCCGCTTTTATAACCTCAGGAAACACTAAGACTGCTGCGGCTTTTTGAGCCAGTTCTTTTCCTGCAGGGCTATGTCGATAAAACTCCTTCAGAGCCTGATTAACTTTAGCATTAATCTCTTGTGCAGAAGCCGCTTGCGAGTAATCAGGAAAGCAGATAATTAGCGATAATAGAAACAGCGTAGTTAAAATTCTCATCTGTCGTATTCCAAGCTTAATCGTATTAAAAAGTATGGGCTACGAATACTCAGACAGCAATCTCATCAAAGAAACAATCCATAGTCTTCACTGAGACATTCACGAAGCCAGTCAGTAAACACTCTGAGTCTTTGCAATTCTCTGAGTTCGGGGTGCTGAAGCAACCATAGTTGACGTGTAGGTGAACTACTACTGAGCTGCTCTAATTGATACTTCCGTCCAAGAAAACAGGGCAGATAGGCTAACCCTATGCCTTGAGTCACCGCTTCTACAGAGCCGAGACCAACATTAACGCTTAAAGCAACGTCAGCACTACCATAATGGCTCTGCTGCCAGACAGCTTCCGGAAGCTGACTATACGATTCCTCCAGCGTGACCCAGGGATAACTCTCTAAATCAGACTGTACAACATCTCCTTTTTTACCAAACACCGCATAATTCAGGTCGGTCAGCTTACTAATTACCAGGTTACCTGACTGCGGACGCCCCATACGAATCGCCAGATCAGCCTCTCTCCGGGTCAGGCTAAGCTGTTGCGAATCAGCAATTAGCTCTACTTGAATCCCCGGGTACAAGGCTTTGAATTCAGACAATCTGAGTAGAAGGTACCCATTAATAAAAGTACTGACCGAAGTAATCCTGATGACACCCTGAAGCGACTGATTACGGCTATCAAGTCGCTGCGCAATATTGGCAGCCTGCTCTTCGAATGTCTCAGCTAAAGCCAGAATAGCGTCAGCCTCATCGGTTGGAAGAAAACGGTTATGTTGGCGAATAAACAACGTACTGCCAAGATCCTGCTCTAACTGCCGGATTCGTCGTGCAACGGTTGTACTGTTTACCTTAAGCGAACTTCCCGCCTGGCTAAGTGAGCCGTAACGATATAGCGCGATAAAGTATTTGAGATCATTCCAGTTCATGCTGCAATTTTGCATTATAAACATGCATATTTCCATGTTTTATCTGCACCAATGCAGACATACACTGATATAAGACTTAAATAATAACCATAAGATCACGGTGAATGAGCATGATTACCTTGTATACCCACCCTATGTCTCCCTGCGCTCAAAAAGTCAGGATAGTGTTGGCTGAGAAACAGTTATCCTGGCAACCTCATCCGATCAACCTGCAACAGAAAGAGAACCTACAACCCTGGTATCTGGAACTAAATCCTCTGGGGGTTGTTCCCACACTGGTTGAAAACGATAAACCTGTTATTGAATCATCTTTAATATGCGAATACCTGGAAGATAGTTACCCTGCAATATCCCTTCGTAGTCAGGACCCTCATGAGATTGCCGCCATGAGACTCTGGATGAAGCATATTGATATTAAGTTACACCCATCCTGTGGAGCTCTTCAGTGGCCTTTGATCATGCGCCCCGCATTACTTGAAAAATCACCAGAAGAGCAACAAGCACTGATCAACAGAGTAGTCGAAAAGCCTCGCAGGGAAAGACAGAGGCGCTTACTGGAAATGGGGCTAAACGCCCCTGACGTAATAGATGCGGTAAAAACCTACGCGACAACAATAGAAAAAATGGAGCGGGCACTTCAAAATCATAACTGGCTGGCAGGTGATGATATATCTCTGGCTGACTGCGCTATGGCCCCCTACTTTCAGACGCTGAAACAGTTTGGCTGGGAGCTATTTTTTGAAAGCGCTCCGCGAGTAAAACAATGGTATGCGACTCTGTCAGCCAGAGAGTCGTATCAGGCTGCCGTTGACGCCGATTTTTCAGCAGAGACCAACGCAGAGTTATTAACACTCGGAAGACAAGCCTTACCCATAATAAGGCATCATCTGGCAAGCTAACCCCTGGATATCGCTAACGCCGCAACGGTCTGAGGACATCCTCCAGGCCGTTGAGTTTCACCTCATAGAGTATTTTTAATAAAACCCCTAACTCCCCTTCAGGGAAGCCCTTATTAGCAAACCAGAGCACATAAGGCTCTGGAAGATCCACTAATATTCGCCCCTTATACTTACCAAATGGCATCTGCATATTCGCCAATTTCTGCAACCTCTGGGGGGTAATTTCCATTACAGCCTCAATTAAACTTATGATTTATTAATGCCCTGAGTATACAAGAAACACGCAACCTATTGAGGGACAGTAGAAATGCATTTACTATTTATCGGCGCGGGGCTCCGCCAAACGATACCATCATCCAGGGATGAGAGAACTCAGAATGCAACCACGCCTTTCACAACTCGCGGTCTATCCTATCAAGTCCACCGCGCCGTTACATCTGAGTCGTTGCGCCGTGGCCGATACAGGGCTGGCTTTTGACCGGCAGTTTGTGGTTTGCGATAGCAATGGCAAATTCTTAACAGCACGCACCCAGCCTCAACTACTGAGCATAAAGGCCTCTCTGCTTCATGATAGCCTCATTATGTCTGCGCCAGAGTCCGAGCCATTAACACTCAAATATACGTCGATAGAGAAACACTACGACAATATCACTGTCTGGAAGGACCAGATCAACGCAGCTTATTGTGGTAAAGCCGCAGAACAATGGTTTAGCCGTCTATTGCAACGACCTTGTAAACTGTATTTTTTTGACTCTCAGTCTAGCCGCTCAGTAGCAGAAAACCCTGAAAAGCAAGTTGCTTTTGCCGATGGTTATCCCCTTCTGCTTATCTCACAAGCCTCTCTGTCTGATTTGAATCAACGTTGTAAAAGTACGGTTGTGATGGAGCAGATGCGTCCTAATCTGGTGGTGGAAAATACGCTTCCCTATGCTGAAGATAGCTGGAAGCGAATTAGAATCGGCACTGTTGAGTTTATAATTGCCAAACCTTGCGGACGCTGCATACTGACAACCACCGATCCAGATACGCTTAAGCGTAACCCTGATCGAGAACCCTTAAGCATTCTGAAAAAATATCGTAAAGGACGCGATGGCGAGGCGCATTTCGGGCAGAATCTTATCGCCCTTAACCACGGCATCATCTCTCGAGGTGACGCCGTAGAGGTATTGGAAGTTTGTGAGCCTGAGCGATATCCAACAACCTAGAATATAAAAACATCTGCCAATTCAGCGGCCGCAACAGCCTGTATAGCCGGATCCTGCTGCCACTGTTGTTGTGCTCTACATGTCCCTTTCTGCTGCAGCTCACAACCAGCCTCAGTCACCCCTTTCAACATTATGGCGGCATGGGTACCACTCACCTTGTCGCGGTTAAACCCTAATCGTTGTAATCGTAAGCCCAGGCTCTGCCAGAAGTCACATAACGTTGGTGTAGCGCCGAAACTGGTTCCCAGCCAATCGATATCAGGTACACCCTGCTCGATCGCCTTAAACAGCGCCGTACCAATTCCCCGCTGTTGCAACGCTGGATGTACTGCAATACGCATCACCCTCAAACCACGACAGGCGGCAGCTTCAGGTATCTGACTATGAGCCAGCAGCGTCTGAGGGATAAGCTGCCCCTTGGGACGCCGGGTGCCACTGAGAATTGCCTCAGCCAGCTCAGGTGCTATGGGCCCTTCAGTAGCGAGCAAGGCTGTTGCGATAAGCTGTTCTTCACCGTTTGTGACGATAAATCCCGCCCAGACCTGCACATTAGGGCTGTCCAGTAAAATACGCAGATCACCTGGTGTTGTGCGGTAGTGCGCCAGAATCAGTAAACCAAAAAGTTGTTTCAAGAGCGGCGTATTGCCGACTAGCTGACTTGAATCCAGCCGCCTGAAACTCAAGCTTTCATGCCCAACAGCCAGGTCCTGCTGATCAGTTGAGAGCTTCACTGGCTCAGCATCAAGCAACAAGGCCTTGTAAGAGAATCTCTCCAGCGGATCATTCTCAGCCCAGCGTACCGGCTGTTCCATGCGCAGCAGCTCCCATTCAGGAACTTTTTTATCCAGTAGAGGCAGAAACCGAACCGCAAACCCCTGCCCCGTTCCTTCATAGCCATGCAGAGTAGAAGCAAAGATCACTCGTTGATAGTCCAGCATGTTTAACAGAACCGGGGCAGGAATAGCAGCAGCTTCATCGACCAGCAACAGGTCTGCGGCCGGTCTCTGTTGAATCAACAAATCCGGTAGAATAAAACGTAAACGACTCTGACCGATCATCCAGCTATCTCGATCACGGATAAGCTGATCCACTGGTAATAGCATTTCAATCATCGCAAAGGCTGACTGAACCGCACTGCGGGAGGGTGCGGTTAATACAATTTCGACAGGACCACCGGTCATCAACCGGGCGGCGATAATACCCAATGCAGCACTTTTCCCCCGCCCCCGGTCTGCCGTAACAACCCTGACAGCTCTCGCCCGAGCCATAACTGTTAAGGCATTATTAACCGCCAATGCCTGATCAGCGCTTTTGAATGGCAAGTCCACAGACACCTGCTTTACTCTGTGGGTAGCCAGTAGGCTGGCGAAGTCAGATATTTCTGGTAGTAGGCTATTCTCAGAAAAATGCATTAGCTGATCATCGGCCGCTATAGTATTTATCAGGTGACGAATAAAACAGCGACCCACATCTTTTTCGGTATAAGGCTCTACCGCGATATGCTGATATTCAGGGTCAGAAAAACGTTCCCATACCTCAGGCAGTGGCGTTACCAGGATAAAGGCTCCCCCAGCAACCAACGTTCCGACCACTTGACCAAAGCCATTGGGGTTGAAGCCACTCCAGCCGTCAAACAAAACACAATCACTTTCCTGTCCGAGTAACTGATGAGCTTGTTTTGCGCTCACCGGTCGAACAATTGAAGGGGGCTGTATGCCAACAGCCGGGTCGCCAATCCATGCCCACCGGGACAGGCTACTTTGCTGCTGGGGAATGCATCTCTGACACCATTCGCGACTACCACTAATCACTATCAGCAGTCGGTGGTCACGCCCCTGATTAGTTTTCAGTAATGACTCAATGTTACTCTTAACCGATTCAAAACCGCTCACTGTTCTATCCTTAATCTCACCTAGTGTGAATTTTACACATTCTGCCAGTCAGGGTATAAGGAAATAGAATGAAAACAGGATCACTGCGAAATCGTCTACTATGTATATAAAATACAAGGTATAACACATGCACTCTGACTTATGTTTGGTCATGGACCAGGGAAGCCATAGCAGTCGGGCAATGATCTTTGATCGATTTGGTCACTGTCATAGCCAGGGGCAGGTTAGAATTAAGACCCAGCTGACACAGCCCAACCGGGCAGAACAGCAACCTGAACAAATTCTTATCTCTCTTAAACGGGCGGCTCTCGAAGCGATCAGCACCCTGAAACGGGAAGACAGAGCTCGTCTTAGAAACGCTGCCCTAATCACTCAACAGTCCAGCATGCTCTGCTGGGATGCTGATAGCGGTTCAGCTCTGACACCCGTCATCAGCTGGCAAGATCGGCGTGGTAGTCATTATATTGACGAGATAATGCCTCTGGCATCGATGATCCGGCAATTAACAGGCCTTTACCCGAATGCCCACCTGGCCGCTTCGAAACTACGCTGGTGTTTAGACCATCTGTCTTTTACTACCGCGAAACATCGCGTCAGAGGCGGACCTATTGCCGCCTGGCTCATAAAGCAGCTAGTACACGAACAACCAGATCTGGTCGACGGCGTGAATGCGTCACGCACCATGCTTTACTCAATCAATGAAAAAAACTGGCACCCGGAACTTCTTAATCTGTTCGAGCTGCCTGACTCACTTCTCCCCACGATCTGTCCGAGCACTTTTCATTTCGGAACATTACGACTACCGGGATGTGAATTACCCCTCGATTTTGTCAGTGGTGGTCAAGCGGCTGCCCTGTTTGCATTTGGCCCTCCCTCGCAAGAAAACCTGCATATAAACCTGGGCATCGGAGGCTCTCTCAATCGCGTCTTAACCGAGCGAGGGCTTCACCCGCAGGAGAAACTGCTTCACAGTCTTGTATTATCAGGCAAGCAGCCCCTGTTCAGTGCTGAGGGCACCGTTAACGGTGTGGCAAACGCCTTAGAGTGGGCCTTGAATATCTGCCGGCCCGAGTCTCAAAATCTGGATGAGTGGCCCGCTCAGTTCCCTGATCCTCCTCTGTTCATGAATATGGTGGGAGGAGTGGGTTCCCCTTACTGGAATGCCTTAGATCGATCCTGCTGGCTCAATGACAGTGAAGACCCCAAAGCTCGAATGGTCGCGGTGATGGAGAGCATAATATTCCTTATCTGCAACAATATTGTGGCGATGTCCGCCCTGCCTAAAGCCAAGCAGATAATCATCGGCGGAGGTGTGAGTCAACTAGACTATATTTGTCAGGGAATAGCAGATTTAAGTGGTATTTCAGTATTACGCTATGAACAACATGAACTCTCCTCTCTGGGAGCTGCCTGGCACGCTATGCCGAATAGCCACAGAGAGTTCAAACCTGAAACGCAATTCTCACCTAGAGAAAATATCCCACTCGAAGAGCGTTATAAAAAATGGCTTGAAGTATTCCGCGAACACCTTGCAAAACTAGATGACTAACCGATCTATTGGAAATGGGTAAGCGCAATCCCGGACAGGTACGCTAAACGCTTGAAAATTCCCCCTGATGGGGTGGCTTAAACCATCCCATCAGGTTCAGATACTTAAAAGAACAATAAATTAATTGGAAAATGTTACGGGGATATCGCGAGGATCTTCAGTCCTGGCACGAACCTGATCGCCACCATTGGCAACCGCATCATTCAACGCCACCTCTACACTCGCTAAGATATTTTCCGCTGTCAGCTGAACCGATGGCTGCATGGTACAGGTGCCAATACTGATACTCAGTGCTTCCCCTTCAGTGTGGGCTTCACGAACTTCCTGACAGAGTCGTTCAGCTAACACTGGAGATTGCTCATTTGTAGCGGGTAATAACAATGCAAAACGGTGATCACCAATTCGCGCAGCCAGATCACCTGGCCGTGATATTGCACTTTCGAGAATAGTCGCGATCTGACACAGTTTCTGACGAGCAGAGCTGTCTTCTGCTCCCTCTATTTTGTCGGCATTAATCAACATCAGCGTTAATGGGCTAAATTCTCGCACCGCCCGACGACACTCCGTATTCAACATCTGGCTAAAATGACGATCATTTGCCAGCCCTGTCAAATCATCACTGACAACAAGAGAAGCCAGCTTTTCCTGGCTCTGTTGTAACTCCAGTTCTTTCGATTTAATAACTTTATGATAAGTACGTGTTCGTCCCGACATATTCAGCCACATACCGAGCATCACAAACGCTAATCCCCCCCCCATCAACGCGATAAGCAGCGGTAAAAATGTATGATGGCTTTGCACAATTGGATCCGCAAGGCTGTAGAACTCTTCTTCCGTCAACTCTTGTTGCGGTCCATACGCCTGCCAGAGCGTTTCAATATCTCTCGCTTCTCCCGCCAATTCATAATTGACCTCATCTACACGATGTTCAATTGCGAGCCGAATCGCCTGAACAGCAACCCGTTCTTCATAGGACCGCACACCAAAAAACAAAACGATAAACACCAGCACCGACACCACACAAATTGAGATCGTTTGAAGTTGACTCTGAGGGCTCGTTTGTCTGTTTTCTATCACACTTATGTTCCTTTATGGCGACCAGGTTTTCATTTAGTAAATACTTTTTTCTAAGCCGATGCAAACCTCTATTGACCATACCGCTTATGCGGCTGATTCAGGTAAGCGAGTTCTTCAGGTGTGGAAGAGCGACTAAGAATTTCATTGCGATGCGGGAAACGGCCAAAGCGAGCGATAAGATCCCGGTGTTCATTGGCAAAATCAAGCGCATTATCTATATGGTGCCTCTGTTCTCGAGGCGTAGCGCAAAGCATCCCTTCTAACTGAGCAACACATAGGTTTTGGGCGCTCATCTCTTCGGCGTGCTCCAGCGGCATATAAAAAAACAACCTTTCACTGGCTTCCAAGGCGGTATCATGACCGTTGCTAATACCTTCCCTGCAAAGCTGTTCCGCTCTCTGGTCACCGGCAAAAGCGTCTACCGCACCCCGATAAATACTACGAGTAAACTGATCTAATAAAAGAATCAGCGCTAAACGACCTCGAGGCTGACCTGACCAGTCATCCAGCTGCCCCCAAATAGCCATTCTAACCTGATGACCAAATAGCTCTTCAATCAACCGGTCCATTTTCTCATCGCCAAACCACCAGAGTTTCTTACGGTTTGTCACTGGAAATCCCTGTTTAAGCTCACCAAACCAAAACTGCAGAACCTCTTCAATCTGCTCGGTCATACTTTTCCCTCGATGAAACTACTCAGTTCGTACGTCTCAAATAACAGTATAGAGGAGAAGCCCTGCTATGCAGAAAGCAAATTCCAAATTTAACAGAATTAACCAATACACATTACCCATATAAACATTGATATGTTTAATCTGTTTTCTGCGGAAAATAGAAAAACGTATTTTTAAGAGTAACGAAGACACCGTAAACTTACTTAATTTTCTAAATCAATTTAGCTTTTATATAAAACAGATCTGTTCTAGTCTGAACTATACGAAAACAAACCACTCTTTATGTATTAACGGATAGTCTGATTGTGACTTTCAATGGAGAAAAAATGCGAAGCATTCTTATTGTGGTGTTATTAATCATTGGAGGACTGGGAGCTTATCTGCTGTTGCAACAACCGCAATCAGCCGCCCCCGTGGGAACGCCAAAACAGCAGCCCGATGAATTATCGCGTATGGCTGCAGAGCGGCATATTGATAACCTAACCTCAAAGCCTGAACAGATAATTGAGATAGGTCAGGCAAACAATTTTGTCACCCGGGATCAGCTCCTTCAACTTCCTGCAGGAAAGGCCACCACTACCGCCGGTACTGAAGCAATCGAGTCAGGTAATGCAACAACCTTTGGCGTTCAACTGGAACAGATAGGAAGCCCCAGTCAACCTCAAAAGAAAATGTTATCTGTCGGCCAACTTCCCCAAGCAGATCAGATTAAACTCCAGGAACTACTCAATAACCCAGACACGGCTGCTGATACTCTGTTTTATATTCACGGTGTCAGTGATGCCGACAAGCAAGGCCTTTGGGGAATTATTCAAAGCGGGCTAATCGATACTTTTGCCCGGGGCATTCAACTGGAAAACAGACAAATTAGCACCGATATCCCACAAGTTGCTGACGAACGAATGGCCAACAGCACCAGTTCTTTTCTGGGATCTATTCTGGACGAGAAAGTTAAAGATACATACGTCTACAACTACGCTAAAGGGGTTCTGGGCCACAATCCCAACTTGATTAATCCCGGACAGGAGTTGATTATCGTTTCCTTTACACAGGACGAACTTATCAACATCTACAATCATTTCAACAAGCAATAAAGATAGTAGGAAAAACAATGATTGATCTCTATACCTGGGGGACACCCAATGGACGGAAGATTTCTATCATGCTCGAAGCAACAGGCTTACCCTATCGGGTATATCCAATCGACATTCAAGATGGTGACCAGTACGACGCTGACTTCCTCGCTATCAGTCCTAATAACAAAATTCCTGCCATTATCGATGATGAAGGCCCTGATGGAGAAACCGTTAAGCTTTTTGAAAGTGGCGCTATTCTGCTCTATCTAGCCGAAAAGACTGGAGACTTCATCCCGACCCATCCATTAAAACGATTAGAGTGCCTGCAGTGGCTTATGTGGCAAATGGGGGGCTTTGGTCCTATGCTGGGTCAGTTGCACCACTTTAACCGTTTTGCAAAAGAAAAAAATCCTTACGCGATTAAACGTTACAATGATGAAACCCAGCGGCTTTGGGGAGTACTAGATAAGCAATTAACCGATCATACATTTATTATTGACCGGGAACTGAGTATTGCTGATTTTGCTATCTACCCTTGGACTAAACGTTTTGAATGGCAAAGTATTAACCCTGAAGACTTTCCCCATGTACTGGCCTGGATGGAAAGAATGAATCACATCGAATTTGTTCAACGAGGCATGGCTGTTCCATAGTGTAACAGTTTTCGCCGCTTTAACCCTCCAGACCGAATCGACGAAGTTTTCGGGATAAAAGCTCATCAAGACTCTTAAGATCTCCCTCTTCTAACTCGACTACGTCAAGATTATTTTCCTGATAGAGCGTTTTCTTACGCATCTTACCTTTAAGATAAGAGGGATCGTTCTCACTGCCCCAAAACTCAATGTACAGGTTTATCTGAGGTAGATAAAAATCTGCGGTGACCTCCTCATGAATAGGTAATCTTTTATGACAAGCGTGGGGAATACCCGCAAGATACAGCCAATTATCAATCATCACCTCTGCTTCTGAACGCAACAGATGTCCATCCATTGAGCTGCACCCCATGCGGGTTTCAACTGCAGCAAGATGCGGCTCAAACTGTTTAACACTCCGTTTTAAGAGCATGTTTTGAGTCAAAAGCTTAGGCCAGACAACATAAGGGATCGCTGTCTTGAGGTCCTCTTTCTGGATCCCTCCCTGCACCTTACCTGCTGAAGTCACCTGCCAGCCTTTTAACCAGGGCTTTATCCATCCCAGCTCTGCCAACAGTTTATTGATAAGACGAGCGTCCAATCCAAGCATTAACCCCAGCCCTTTGGCACTGGTGATGAGATCTTCAGGACTTACCAACGCGCGATGCGTGATAACCACCTCTGGCCAGATAATATAGCGTCCATAACGCTCACTATCCCGGTAACTTCCCTGTTCAAATTCACCTTTGGAGGTTAACAACCACTGATCTTCTTCCCGCTTAATCCAGCCAAGCGCTTCCAGCTCAGCAAACATCTGCCGGCTGGTTTTACCTAACTTTTTTGCCAGAGCGGAGGTTGATATTTTTTGTAGCTCTTTAGCCATTGACTCTATTCCGTTATATGGTCACCACTGCAGCGGATATTGTGACACTTTTCACGACCGGTCAAAACAATTTTCGCAGAGGATAAAACTGTGATCCGGACCAAACTCAACAAAACTCAAAATGGTTATTTTTAAATTCCACAAGCGCTTGCAATAAAATCTGAAAAGGGCATTCTGTAAGTGTGACATCAAGCATAGTTTGCATTAAGGGCTACATCATGAATATCAATATTACTAACCGAAATGACAAAGTATCTCCCGCTCTGAGAGACAAAATTGAAAGCTGGTTAGAGGAGAGTCAAAAGCGCTACAACGTCATCACCAGCGCCCAGGTCACTGTTGAAAAAAGCAATGGAAAAGAGGAGATTGTTGAAGCCACTATTCATGCGACTGGTAAAGACCTGTTCGCCAAAGCCAGCGAAGAAAACCTTTTTGCCGCGCTGGATTCTCTAGCCCATAAAATTGATAAACAGCTAGCGAAAATCCGCGATATTCAAACCAACAAAAAAGGCTCCGGCATCCCGGTGATGGCTGAACCTGAAGAAGAGATCTCCGAAGAGGAATAGTCTTCCATTTTGCACAAAAAAGGCTGAACTTTGTTCAGCCTTTTTTATTTCTATTATCCGGTTAACAAACAGCAAATCTTTACCGTGCCTCTAGTAACCGCTCAACAATCCAGCCGGTCACTTGTTTACCCTCTAAATCGGTACGAATTTTCTTCCACTCCTTCTGGCTTGCTATCACTTCAACTTCTTGCGGGTGACTCAGCTGCCCCACCACCCGGTAGTTAGATCCAGGCCCAGAGCGAAAGTTAACCTGGGTGCCCTTCACCCGAGAGAATGAAATAGTAGCATCAGCGTTTGGTGTTGCTGCCCTAGAAGAAGAAACCGTCGTATTTGCCTTTGATGCCGCTTTAGCCGGTTGTAAAAACCTGGCCGCTGTCCAGGCCTGAGCAGTTTTTCCTGACTCATTACGATACCTGACTTTGATCCATTCACCGTCGCGGTGCAGCTGTTTAACCATTTGGTTACGCTTCAAACCACCTACAACAGGGTGCTCGCTACCAGGCCCTCGTCGTAACCGAAGTGCTGCAACAGTGACAGTATAGTATTCCCCACTACCCTCAGAAACAGACCGAGTGGCTCCCTGCTGTTGCGCGGTAAGGTTTTTGCTCAACACCCAACCCTTGAGCGGCTGTTTTTTAGCCGTCAGAAAGAAAACCTTTGACCATTCGCCCTGTTTATCTATTTCCAGCAAAACGTTCCCTTTTGCCAGCTGGCTCATGACTTCCTTACCACCCGGATCTGTAAAAACCTCAGCAGCTCGGTTAACCATGAAATATTCAAATGCCTGACTAAGGCTAGAGAAAAGGCATAAAAAAACCAGCAGTGCAGGTTTGACAATGGCTGTCTTCACGAAAGAAAATCCTGTGTAAAGTATCAATTGAGTAGCCCATCATAGCAATTATGCAGACGCTGGCAAGCCGAACTACTAAGCCGTTTACAGCTTACCAGACTCATACTCATTTGTTTAATTACTACACAATCTGAGGAAAGTTATAGAACTATCTTGTTAATATATCGCTATAATCGTTTTACCTCTGTAGATATATATAGAAAGAGCTTATCTGGAACTTACTTTCTTAAATGCTTAAGCTCACTAACTGGAGTGGTATATGGCGCAGGATATACTGATGGCACGCCAGCCAATTTATGACCAGCACCTCAATGTTGTTGCCTATGAATTGTTATACCGCTCAAAAGATAGCCTGCAAAATAATCTGATTGAGGATGGCAACAGCGCTACCAGTCAGGTTCTACTCAACAATTACACCAGTATCTATCAATCCGGAAAACTCACCAAACTCCCTGCGTTCATTAACCTGACCAAAGAGATGGTAAAATCTGACCAAATACCAGAACTTTCCCGTCAACACATAGTGCTGGAAATTCTCGAAGGCATGGAAGTAGATGATGAGCTGATCTCGGGCGTTCAGCGTTTTGTCGATGAAGGTTACAAAGTCGCGCTGGACGATTTCATCTACAGCCCGGAATACGACCCCATTATCCGCATGGCGCATATCGTCAAATTAGATATACTCGAAATGACCGACGAAGAGTTAGTCAGACATGTCAAAATATTAAAACCGTTTGGTGTCACATTATTAGCCGAAAAGATTGAAACTCAGGCTGAGTTTGAACGCTGTCATGCCCTGGGATTTAAATTATTCCAGGGCTACTTTCTTTGTCGCCCTCAACTGGTTCAGGGTAAACAGCTTAATTCTAATGAAATAGTCATGGTCGAGCTTATGTCGGCCCTGGCAGACCCTAACGTAACGCCTGCCAGTATTGAGCGCATCGTTAAAAAAGATCCTCAACTGACATTTAGAATTCTTCGAATAGTAAATTCATCTTTCTACAATCTGATCAGAAAAATCGATAGCCTTGAAGAAGCGATCGTATTACTGGGGATTTCAGAAGTAAAACGCTGGTGCGCCCTGATCGCTTTTTCAGATCAAAACGGAAAACCGGAAGAGCTAACCCGTCATACCCTTGTACGAGCCCGCATGTGCGAAATTCTGGCTGAGGAAAGCGATGGAATGTCCGGCTCAACCGCTTTTATGATGGGTGTTGTATCCGGTCTCGATGCCCTGCTGGATATCCCTATTGAAGATATTCTCGAGCAAGTATTCCTCACTGAAGAGATAGAGCTTGCCATTCTCATGGGCGAAGGAAATTATGGCCAGTTGCTAACTAACGTGGACAATTTGATTCAAGGGCGCTGGAACCACTTATCTGCTCTGCAGACTGAGCAGGCACTCAGTGAGTCTTATATCAATAGCCTGCAATGGGTCACTGAAATTTCTGAAAAAATGATCTGACATTGAGATCAACTCTGGCTTAATTCCCAAATATAACCCGACTATCCCATCGATATTTACACCGCCTTCGATCACAAACAGGCAGCTGATAAATTTTTTTTATCAGCTATGTAAGTGATTATTCATTAGACAGGTTTCAACAGTAGCGGGACAATGACCACATATTCACAGATCTAATATTTTAAAGAGAGTATGACCCACTCATGACTACACTGATTTCACTGAACAAATTTCAACAACTACGTCACGTAGATGAAATAGTTGAGCAGGCAGAAAACAGCTGGTGGGTATACCGTCGCAGCATCGGCTTCAACGGAGGTTTGAGCTCTACAGCTCGCGTAGTATTTTTCGGGCGTAGCAAAAAACAGGTAACAGAGTGGATGGCTGAAC
The DNA here is from genome assembly GCF_016592435.1 of Amphritea japonica ATCC BAA-1530. NCBI lineage: Bacteria > Pseudomonadati > Pseudomonadota > Gammaproteobacteria > Oceanospirillales > Oceanospirillaceae > Amphritea > Amphritea japonica. Next base: position 2,306,784 of record NZ_AP014545.1, read on the forward strand.
AGTAAGCGCCAACAAATTTTAACTGACTTCTAAACATCCCTGGATGTTCAGTTAACCGGCTGGGCAGTGATCCTGTCCAGCCTCCCCCCACTACTTCTGTAGCTCCCTCGTTGCTTAAGCTCAACACCGCGCTCTATATACTCCAACAGAGTCTATGCTTTTACTCTGTTGTATCGATCGTTTAGCCTGAGAGGCACCCATTATCAGGCCACTGCTTTTTCGTACCATTTCATACGAGTAAGCAAAGTCACATAATAGCGTCGCATTGCGACCCGCAGAATAAAGGTAAAACTGATGAACAAAGAGATGACTCCTTTTGAAATCCGCCAGCATATTCGTAGCGGCGAATTCACAGGCAATACGTCTGGGTATGGACAGGGGTTTGTACAGGGAAACCTTGCGATCATGCCAAAAGAGTGGGCTAACGACTTTCTCCAGTTCTGCCAAAAGAACCCAAAGCCTTGTCCTATCGTTGGCATGTCCAGTCAGCCTGGCGAATTTATGTTGCCAGATTTGGGGCAAGAGATAGATATCCGTAGTGACGTACCAAAATACCGTATCTACGAACACGGAATACTGACCCGGGAAGTTGCTGATCTGACACCTTTCTGGCGCGACGACCTGGTGACCTTTGTCTTAGGCTGTTCATTCTCTTTTGAAGAAGCTCTCATCGCCGACGGACTCGAAGTACGAAATATCACAGAAGGCGTAAACGTACCGATGTACCGCACCAACATTGAATGTAAAAGCGCAGGACGTTTCAGCGGTACTACCGTTGTCAGTATGCGTCCAATGAAAGCGGCTGATGCAATTCGTGCTGTACAGATCTGTACACGTTTTCCGTCAGTACACGGTGCGCCTCTTCACTTAGGCGATCCGTCTCAGATCGGAATCAACGATATCAATACGCCGGATTTTGGCGATGCCGTCACCATTAAAGAAGGAGAACTTCCTGTCTTCTGGGCCTGCGGAGTAACTCCACAGGTTGCAATTGAACAAGCGAAACCTGAATTCTGTATTACCCACAGCCCGGGCCATATGCTGATAACTGATCTGCCAAACAGCCGACTGGCTGTGCTGTAAAGGAGCACTCTCTATGTCATTACGTCTTAATTGTGATCTGGGTGAAAGCTTTGGTTCCTGGAAAATGGGACTGGATGAAGCCGTCATGCCGCATATCGATCAGGCCAATATCGCCTGTGGCTTTCACGCGGGTGATCCGCTGGTCTTGCAGAAGACACTCGCCCTGGCGAAGGAAAACAATGTCACCATCGGTGCCCACCCTGGCTATCCGGATCTAGTCGGATTTGGCCGTCGAAGCATCAAAGCCTCTACTGCAGAGTTAAAAGCGATGGTGCAGTACCAGATCGCAGCTATCGATGGAATGGCATTAACTCAGGGCATGACCCTGAGCTACGTTAAGCCTCACGGCGCTATGTACAACGATATGATGGCTGACGCTGCCATACGCAAAACCATCATGCAGGCTGTCGCCGAGTATCATCGTCCACTGGTTCTTATGCTTCAGAGCACGCCTCAATTTGAGCAACACCTTGAGGAAGCTAAAGCGGCCGGCATAGAACTTTGGTTTGAGATCTTTGCTGATCGTTGTTATGACGACGATGGCAAGTTATTAGCCCGCACCAAGCCAGGAGCCGTTCACACCAAAGAGAAGATGCTAACTCAGGTTAAACAGCTTAAAGAACAAGGTACCGTCACTACCGTTAGCGGGCGTACCTTAAACCTGCGCGCTGATACCCTTTGTGTTCATGGTGACAATATGGACGGCGTTAATGCTATTGAGGAAATTAGAGAGTTGATCCGCCAATGATTAGCATGGCAGACAACAGCATCCGAATCGAAGTGGCAGGCGAAAATGCTCTGATCATCTACTTTGGTGAAAAGACTGACCCAAGCGTGTCGGCACGGGTCCAACAAGCGGTTACCATTCTTGAGACTGAGTTAAATGGCAAGCTGATCGATATGGTGCCTTCCTATGCGTCATTGCTGGTGATTTATGATCAGTTGGCAACTGACCACCTGGAAGTACGCAGCACCATACGCAAGGTACTTAACCAATTGAGCGATGCCGTTAACACAGAGGGTAATCTGGTTATCCTGCCTGCATATTACAGCAGGGAATCGGGCCCCGATCTAGATGCGCTGGCTCAACGGGCCGGACTCAGTGCTGATGAAGTAATTAAATTGCACAGCGAAATGGAATATCGGGTCTACGCCATCGGCTTTGCACCCGGGTTCGCTTACCTTGGCGAAGTCGATGAACGAATTGCCGCTCCACGCCTTTCTACACCGAGAATGAAGGTTCCCCGGGGCGCTATTGCTATTGCTGACCGCCAAACAGCTGTCTATCCGGCTGTCTCTCCTGGTGGCTGGAATCTGATCGGACTCTGCCCTACACGTATGTTTGACCCGGAAGCTGAGCCCACCATGCCAGTCCAGGTAGGTGACCGCATCAAATTCAATCCAATCAGCCGTGATGAGTTTTTCGCTCTGGGTGGTGAACTGGGAGAGATAAAATGAGTGGTTTTAGAGTTATCCAGCCAGGTCTGCTTACTCTGATTCAGGATGCCGGACGTTTCGGCCACCATCGTATCGGTCTGACCACCGGCGGACCTGTGGACAGCCTGGCGTTCAAATGGGCTAACCGTCTGGTTGATAATCCATTGAACAGCACCACGCTGGAGATTAGTTTTGGCGGTCTGGTGATGCAAGCTGAGACTGACGCACAAATCGTGCTGGCCGGCGCCGAGATGCCTCTGAAGATCAACGGAGTTGAACAAGATCGCTGGCACGCTCACAAGATCAAAGCAGGCGATAAAATCGAAGTCAGCTTCTCGGCACAAGGCGCACGTGCTTACCTGGCCGTCAGCGGTGGCTTTCAGGTAGAGCACAGTTTTTCCAGCAGCGCGACAGTTACCCGCGAAGGTATCGGCGGTTTTACCGGTGACAAACTTCAACAGGGTGATTTTCTCTATTGTAAGCCATCTGGAGAGCATGGTGGTTTTCGCCTGCCAGAAGAGCATCGTCCTGACTACTTCGACGATATATCCCTAAGGGTGATTACCGGTTATCAGCAACAGGCTTTCAGTGATTACCAAAAACGCCTGTTTTTCAGTAGCGAATACAAAGTGACTGATCGAGCCGACCGCATGGGTTACCGATTGGAAGGCCCCGAAGTTAAACCGTCGATTGATGGCATTTTATCGGAAGGTATCTGCCACGGAGCGATACAAATTCCAGCGGATGGTCAACCAATCGTATTGCTTAATGACCGACAGACAATCGGCGGCTATCCGAAGATAGGTTCTATGATCGCAATGGATACGGCTCGAATGGCGCAGTTGCTCCCCGGCTCTCGAATATCATTCGAAGAGATCAGTATCGACGATGCTCATAATCTTCACTGTCTGGCCCATGTTCGGTTCAACAATACCGAGCCGGAAGCCATCGATTAAGCAAACGACCTGCGTACACCAAGATTTGCACGAACAGAATTTTAAAGAGAGAACGCTCGATGTCTAAGAATCAGATCAACGAATCAACCCTGAGCCTTCAGGTAGAAGACCTACTGGTTTCCCGCAACCTGCGCGGCATGAAAACCGTTCAGCCTGCTCTTTCCACTGGCTACTACCTGCGGGCAGCACGCACGCTTTATAAGTGTAAAGGCCATGTACTGATTGGTACCGGCTTTCCTGTAGTCGATACCTTTGAAACCGATGGCCCCGTTGGCGCTATTGCGCTCTACGAAGCATTGGAAAAACTCGGTGCCACACCGGTTATCGTTTGTGGACCGCCAGTATCTCAGGCACTGATGGACAACTACCGGGTACATGAGATCCGCGTTGGCGAACATCAGGAACGTACCCTTGAAGCTTTCAAGGCACTGTACAACTATAACCCGGATGCAGTGTTATCTATCGAACGCCCGGGACAGGCAGCAGATGGCGGCTATTACAATATGCGCGGCGAGAGCATCAGTGAACGCACCGCTTGTTTCGATACCTTTGTTAACAACGCTAAGTGCCCAACGATTGGCATCGGCGATGGTGGTAACGAGATAGGTATGGGTAACATTACAGAGGCGCTTAAAGATCTGGATATCAACGCGGCGGCAACCTGTGTTGATGAACTACTGATCGCCGATGTATCTAACTGGGGAGCATATGGCTTGATCACATTCTTCAGCCTCTGGAGCGGCCGCGACCTGCTGGGTGAGTTCGCACCATTAGCGATCCTTGAATACCTGTCCAAGCTTGGTAGTGTTGATGGCGTTACCCGCATCAACGAACTCACCGAAGATGGTCTGCCGGTTGATGAAGGAATCAGTGTTATAGAAGAACTGCGTGGACTGATTGGTTATAACGACTAACCAATGATACACATAAGAAACCGCCGTATGGCGGTTTTTTTATGTCTGAAAACTGTAGCGAAGAACCAGTCTCCCCCTGAACGATGCCCCTGAAAAATCTATCCCCCCGTCATCACTTTCAGAGGTTCCTGATAAAGAGATATATCACCAATATTTTGTGCCACCCATTGCGCATCATAATAGCTATCCAGATAGCGCTCACCGCTATCACAGATAAGCGTGACCAGAGAGCCCTTTTCGCCCTGCTGATGCATCTCCGCTGCAAGCGTCAGCATCCCCCAAAGGTTGGTTCCGGTTGATGCCCCTGCTCTGCGACCTGTTTGCTGTTCCAGCCAGCGCATCGCAGCAACTGAAGCACCGTCAGGCACTTTGATCATCCGGTCGATCACTGTAGGTTGAAACGACTCTTCCGCCCGGGGGCGCCCTATTCCTTCAATTCGCCCACCTTTGTTTATTTCAATGCAACGATTGCCGGTGCGCCAAACGTCATAAAACACTGAATTTTCAGGATCCACAGCGACTAATTCACTATTCAGTCCCTTATAGCGAATATAACGCCCTAAGGTGGCCGTTGTCCCACCCGTTCCCGCACTCATAACGATAGCAGCAGGCACGGGATGAGGCTCTTGACTCATCTGCCGAAAGATACTCTCAGCAATATTACTATTGCCCCGCCAGTCAGTCGCCCGTTCAGCATAACGAAACTGATCCATAAAATGGCCATTACATTCCTGCGCTAGCATTACCGCAGCATCATGCATTTGAGTCGGGCAATCAACATAGTGACAACGGCCGCCATAAAATTCGACCTGTTTGATCTTAGCCACAGCAGTTTTACGTGGCATAACCGCTACAAATGGCACACCAATCATACGAGCAAAGTAAGCTTCTGAAACAGCAGTACTGCCTGACGAAGCCTCAATCACTGTTGTCTCATTGCTAATCTGCCCATTACATAGCGCATAAAGAAAAAGCGAGCGAGCTAAGCGGTGTTTGAGACTGCCCGTAGGGTGGCTACTCTCATCCTTCAAATACAGGTCGATTCCAGTAAGGCCCGGTACATCTAACTTAATCAGATGCGTATCTGCTGATCGCTGTGCATCCGCCTGAATCAAAGCTACCGCCTCTTGTACCCAGCTCGTCATATCGTCAATTCCTTAAATCAATTACTCAATACACAAAGTATAAAACGGTATTGATAGAATTTTTTTGTCTTTCTCTGGATAAAATCATCGATATATAGAATAATTTTCTTCCTTAACAATAAAATAAGAAAATTATTTTTATGGATAGCGTAGATAAGAAAATACTCACACTATTACAGCAAGATGCTACCCTGTCGGTTAACGACATAGCCGAGCGGGTTAGCCTCTCAACAACCCCTTGTTGGAAGCGCATTAAAAAGCTTGAGGATACTGGTGTCATCAAAGCCCGGGTAGCGCTGTTAGACAACGCAAAAGTAGGTGCAGGCGTTTCTGTTTTTGTTCACCTGAAAACTCATAATCATGAAGACCAGTGGCTGGCACGCTTTGCTGAAAGTATAAAAGGCTTTGATGAGGTGATGGAGTGCTATCGAATGGCCGGTGAGTGGGACTACCTGCTGAGGGTTGCCACTAAAGATATCGAGTCCTTTGATCGCTTCTATAAAAAGCTCATTACTGAAATTGATGGTTTAACCGATGTTACCTCAAGCTTTGCCATGGAGGAGATTAAATTTTCAACCTGCCTGCCACTTAACAACATCTAAAAGTTTGCACCGCCCGCAGGCTTCTATATAGTTGATGTGATGATGACACGAGCACTATCCCCATGCGCCTGAGAAACCTGAACACTTTTGTCAAAGTAGCTAATCTGGGTAGTTTCCACGCAGCAGCCCAACAGCTGCATGCAACTCAACCCGCTATTTCAGCACGGATTAATACGCTTGAAGAGGAACTGGGGACTCAACTGTTTATCCGCGATAAAAGCGGAACCCGCCTTTCCTCCCGCGGCGTACAACTGCTGCCTTATGCTGAGAAATTGCTGGCGATTAGCCTGGAAATGAAACAGCAAATAAGCGATAAAAGCCCACAAAAAGGTACGCTACGCATCGGCATTACCGACACTTTAGCCAACCTGTATCTTTCTCCACTACTGAAACACTGGCAACAGCTGCATCCTTTAATGTCATTTGAGCTGATCAGTGATGTCACACCGACACTGACACGCCAATTACAAGAGAATCAGCTGGACCTGGCTCTGATGGTCGCAGGTAATTATGATCAGCCCGAACTGGTAATAGAGCCTTTATGCAGCTATCCCCAACACTGGGTCGCTACACCAGAGCGACTTGCAGATAACCCCGTCACCAGCTTAGAAGCACTCAGCCACTCGCCTATTCTGAGCTTTCCCCGTGACACCCGCCCATGGGACTATCTGCAGCAGCTTTTTCGTCCGCTTGATGAAAGGCCCATATTCCACACTTGCAGCTCTGTCGCCAACTTACTAACTCTGACCCTTCAAGGGGCTGGAATGGCACTTTTACCCGCCCCCATTATTCAGGAACACCTGTCCAGAGGGATGTTAGTCGAGTTCAGCCCTGGCCCTAAACCTCCGGAACTTTCATTTTGTGCGTGCTGGCGACTGGATGATGACAGGATTCTCCCTCAACTGTTAGCTCAGAGCGGGCGGGAAATTATCGTCGCTACTGCTTAAGCATTTAAACTCCCAACTGAGTTAACTCACACTTATTACAGGTTTAATTACCAAAAACACCCATTTGACACTTTTTATTCCTGTTTCAGCCAACAAAACAGACTATATTTCTTAAGTTTTTGCGGCTATTGCAACTATTCCTCTTTTCTAAGAAACTAATCTCAATTGGATAAACCAGACCGCAGTAAACCTATAGCACTCAGCCACAAGCTCCGCTCAGTTCACTGCAGACCGCCTGAGTCGATTGCTTTCCTCCAAGCGAGTAAAACCAGCATCTCAGAGTCAAAGAATTCCGGACCACGCGCTAAGACTTCACCACCTGGCTAAATTAAAGCCTGGGTTTACACTTAAGCAGGGTCTCTCAACACGTTTAAAGGAAGGTTAATATGAGCATTGCATACCTGAATGGCGAATACCTGCCACTAGAAGAAGCCCGCATCTCCCCAATGGACCGCGGCTTTCTGTTTGGCGATGGTATCTACGAAGTTATTCCGTATTACAACGGTAAATCTGTAGGCCTGATGCCTCATATCACCCGTATGATCAACGGTCTCGCTGAAATCGAGATCAAGAACAGCCACACCGCTGATGAGTGGAAAACACTACTGGACAACCTTATTGCAAAAAACAGTGATCAAGGCGATAACCTGGGTGTTTATGTTCACATCTCTCGTGGTACTGACGTTAAGCGCTACCATGCGTATCCAGAAGGTGTTGAACCTACCATTTTCTGTTTCACTTTTGGTATCAAAGACCCTGAGCCGACAGATCGTACAAAAGTACACCAGTACAGCATGATCTCTACTGAAGACCTGCGCTGGCAGCGTTGCCACATTAAATCTACAGCGCTGTTGGGTAACGTAATCCACTTCCAGGAAGGCTACTCTTCCGGTCACGATGAAGCTCTGCTCTACAACGCTAAAGGCGAACTGACAGAAGGCAGTTCCTGTAACGCATTCATTGTGAAAGATGGCGTGATCATCACCCCGATTCAGGATAACCAGATTCTGCCGGGCATCACCCGTCGCATTATTATCGACAGCCTGAAAGCAGATGGCTCTCTGACAGTGGAAGAGCGTACTATCACCATGGACGAAGTGCGCAACGCTGACGAACTATGGATTACCAGCTCCTCTAAAGAGATTGCTCCGGTGACTCAACTGGATGGAAAGCCGGTCGGTAATGGCGAAGTTGGCGAGATCTGGGAAAAAGCATTCAAGATCTATACTGCGTCTAAGTACGACTTCTAAGTACTGCTATTAAGGCCCGGCTACAAAGCCAGACCCTTTAGTCGCTGACTGACTCACAAAAAAACGCACCTCGGTGCGTTTTTTTTGGTTAAAGACCAGCAACAAGCTCTACATATACTTAGAGCCTTCCTGTATGCAGAGACATCAGGCTCTCTAAAGCCGCTTCAGCATTTGCTAACCGCTGAAAACCGTCACCTGCCACTATCACGTAGGGTCGGTTAAGCCGCTTAACCTCACTCAAATGGCGCTGATAGAGTATCTCGCGATCGTTCGGACTCTCCCGCAGCAAGTCAGCTTCCCAGGGAAGATCCGGCTTGCATAGCAAATAAACGTGGGATGACTCTTGCTCAACAGCCTCAAAAATCTGACCAGGACAATGCCCGAAAACCTCTTCAGCCCAGATTTTATAATTGATCATATCGGTATCAAAAATACCGATTGGGACTTCGGGATCAACCTCTGCTCGTTGATACTTCAGATGTAATCTGCTCAATCTAATTAGCAGTTCCAGATCATACTCCGGACCCTTTTCCTCCAGATAAAAACGCGCATACTCCAGTGCATAAGGCAGGTGAAATTGCCTGCCCAGATGCTCCGCAATTGTGCTTTTCCCGGACGATTCCGCACCCGTAATAATAATCCTCATCAGGAATGAGTACTCACCAACGGCTGGGCTTTAAGAGACCTGTGCCATTGAATCCAGCCATAGATACCCAGCCCCAGGAAAATGGCATATTGAAACGAGTATATTGGCGCGCCTTTAACCCAGTATATGTAGATACCCAGTATATTGACGATACACCAGCCGACCCAGTTTTCCATCCGCTTACGCGCCTGAAGAAACTGCGCAAAAAAGCTCAATACGGTAGTGACAGAATCGAGCCACAACAAAGAGGGCTCAGGAATCCAGCTAACCTTCGCTGCCAATGCAGTAATACCAAAACCCCATCCGGCGATACAGAGAACGGTGACAAAAAACAGGGCTAGCTGCTTATCTCTGGAGAGCCATACCGGAACAAAAGGAGCACCCTCACGAGCCGCATTCCCGTTAACCCACGCTTTCCAGCAATACAACTGAATCGGAATATAAGTAAGGTAAAGAATACCATCTGAAACTAACTGCCACTCGGTGATCGCTAGCCATGCGGAGATTGACGCCCAGAGGATACCAAGCGGCCAGCCCATAATATTCTGCCTGGCTATCAGAACCACCCCCAGAATAGCACTCAGGGTGGCTACAATTTCCAGAGGGGTACTACCCAACAGCTGCAACCACTCGATAGTCGCCATGATGTTATTGTCCATAAGGGTGTTTGCTTTTTTTACTTCAGAAAATAGATGTAAAAACTAAATCCGACTGAATCAAGCAGGCCCTTTTATTGATTCATCGGACCTACTCATCCCAGCGCTGGATAATCCGTATAACCAACGGGTCCCTGCCCATAGAATAGTTCCGGACGTGGCGCGTTAAGTTCAGCATCCAGTGCTAGTCGCTTTGGCAGATCTGGATTAGCAATAAACGGGATTCCAAAAGCAATCGCGTCCGCCTTGTTTTCTGCCAGCCAATGATTTGCCTGCACCTTGTCAAACTGTTCATTAGCAATCACAGGGCCGTTAAATAACTGTTTTAACAACGGCGTCAAACTGTCTTCAGCCGCATGTTCACGGGTTGAAATAAAAGCGATATCCCGCTTTCCTAATTCTGTTGCAACATAGCTGAAGGTTTCAGTTCGATTCGAATCCCCCATATCATGAGCATCCATCCGGGGCGCCAGATGAACTCCCACTCGCCCTTTACCCCACACACCTATGCACGCATCCGTGACTTCTAACAGTAAGCGGGCACGGTTTGCCAGAGAACCGCCGTATTCGTCATCTCGTCTATTTGTTTTGTCTTGTAGAAATTGATCAAGAAGATAACCGTTGGCGCCATGCACATGCACACCATCAAAGCCGGCCACTTTGGCGTTTTCAGCACCCTGTCGATAAAGTTCTACCTGTTCCTTCACCTCATCTATTGTCAGTGCTCGAGGCTCTACATATGCTTTCTTAGGCCTGACCAAGCTCACATAGCCTGCCGGACGGACAGCACTGGGAGCCACAGGTAAATTATCGTTCAGGTAAAGAGGATCCGAGATCCGACCCACATGCCATAACTGCAGAAAAATAAGACCGCCAGCCCGGTGTACTGCGTCAGTTACCCTTTTCCAGCCCTCGATCTGAGCATCCGACCAGATTCCAGGAGTATCAGGATATCCGACTCCCATTGGAGCAACCGATGTCGCTTCTGTCAGAATTAAGCCAGCACTGCTGCGTTGAGTATAGTAATCAGCCATTAACTGATTGGGGACGCGATATTTATCAGCACGGCAACGGGTTAACGGTGCCATTACTATACGGTTTTTCAAGGTTAGGTCACCCAGAGTGACGGGATCAAAGAGTGTTGACATCATAACTCCTGTTAAAGCTGTTCATTTAAACGCGTCAAAAATTGCTGAATCGCAGCGTCATTACGTGAGAAAAAATTCCACTGGCCTACTTTCTTACTACTGATAAAGCCTGCTCGCTGCAGAGTCGCCAGATGAGCAGACACAGTGGACTGCGACAGCCCCGTTTTCTGATCGATCAGGCCAGCACAAACCCCAAAGCTCAGGGGATGCTCCTGATCAGAAAAAAACTGCGATGGCTGTTTTAGCCAATTCAAAATATCCCTGCGCACCGGATGAGATAGCGCTTTAATCATCTCATCAAGTTCTGTAACGCCCATAGCACACCTTTAATCTTAAAATCGTTATATCGCGATATAACGAAATATACTTCGCCTTAACACGATATACAAGTAACTAAATGCAATGGTTCATTTAATCGCGATTGAACAGGCACGGAAATACTTCAGCTAAACGGCTTAAATTCTATGCCTTTAACTATTCACAGAGAGAACAAGAAAAGAATTTGGTAGCATTAACAAAATCATAAAATTTAAGTTCTCACTAATGAAAAAAACACTCATGTCCTGGAGCAGCGGTAAAGACAGCGCCTGGGCGCTCTACCAATTGCAACGCGATCCAACGATCGAACTAATGGGGTTAGTTTGTACTATAAATGAAGAGTTCGATCGGGTTGCAATGCACGGAGTACGGGTAGAACTACTCAAAGCCCAGGCTAGCAGCATTGGATTACCGCTAGAGATTCTTGCGTTACCAAACCCCTGTAGCCATAAAGACTATGAACAGATAATGGGTGACTTTGTAGCAAGAATTAAAGAAGATGGAATCGAATGCATGGCATTCGGCGACCTGTACTTAGAGGACATTCGTGCTTACAGAGAAGAAGCGATGGCAGGAAGCGGTATTACGCCAATTTTCCCTCTCTGGAACATCCCAACCAAACAACTATCCAGAGAGATGCTGGATAACGGCTTAAGAACCGTCATCACTTGTATCGATCCAAAACAAGTTCCCGTTGAATTGGCTGGCAGGGAGTATGATCATGCCTTTCTTGACGAGCTAGCCGACTCTGTAGACCCCTGTGGAGAGAATGGTGAATTCCATAGCTTCGTCTTTGATGGGCCCATGTTTCGAAACAAAATAGAGATAACCGTCGGCGAAATCGTTGAGCGTGATAACTTCATCTTCGCAGATCTGCTACCGGATAACACTGTAGCATCACAACCCATTGAGACCATATCCCGGACATACTCAGATGAAACCTGAAGATATCGGCCTGGCCTACAACACCCTCACAGACCTATGGGAAGGCAACAACTTCAACAGAGATAATGGTATTGCCCAGCATAAGCGAGCAATACCATTTGCTACGAATCATCGACTTGCCCTGGATGTCGGCTGTGGTAGTACTGGCCGCTTTATTGATCTTCTACTGACTAACGGCTTTTCTCCCCAAGGCGTCGATATTTCTACGGAGATGATCAGGCTGGCAAGGCTACGCCACCCTGATATTACATTTCATCAACAGGACATCTGTAATTGGGTATTACCTGACAAATATGATTTTATTTCAGCATGGGATAGTATTTGGCACGTCCCTCTTGAAAGACAAGCAGCAGTGCTAAGCAAACTTTTCAATAGCCTCAATCCTGGTGGAGTATGTATTTTTTCCGGAGGCGGCACGGATAAGCCAGATGATCATAAAGACAGCACGATGGGAACCGACGTTTATTATTCAACATTAGGAATAACGGGGTTTCTCACAGTCATCGAACAATCGGGCTGTATTTGCAGACACCTTGAATATGATCAACACCCAGAACTGCACTGTTACTTTATTGTTCAGAAAATTGGATAAACGACTGCTAAACCAGGGTCGACGCTTGAAGACCTCGTTCATACTTTGATTGGCAATGACCGTTATGACAAATCCTCAATCAGACAATACATCAAAAACAGCTAACTCACCCTGCACTCGAAACTGCTGTTTAAATGAGAAAGAGATCTGCTTAGGCTGCTATCGCTCACTTGAAGAAATTTTAGCCTGGCATACGGCATCTGAAGCGGAAAGAAACAAAATATTAACCATATGCCAGACTCGAAAACACCAACACCTACCGATTAATCTGAAAACCAAAAGCTAACTTATAATTTATACCTCTGTTAACGCTTCAACTTTAAGAAGAAGATCTGCGTACCTCAGGCTTTCACAACTACCAAAACCACTCAACTGTCTTACCTTATTACGCGCAAACAGGGGCACGCTTATCCCCGCTAAAAAACGGCACTGAGTATCGATCGAAACCCTTCCTGAATGCTTAGCAGCAAGATGCTGAACTAATCCTGAGAGGTCATTTCTAAGCTGCTCATCAGAAGGCCAGTCTGGTGATGCCGAGTACTCAAGGCGCGCTGGCTTGCCTCTGCAGGAAGAACAATGACCGCAGCCTTCATCACTTTCATGATCATCAAAGTAGATAGAAAGATTGCGACTCAGGCAGCTCTCTAACTCAAAGAAACGAATCAATGCAGCAATACGTTTAATCTCCTTAGCCTCTTTATCCTTAAAATAATCATATAACCGCTGCCCCAGACCAGGGTCAGCTAACGCTGCCAGATTTATCTGGAATACTTCGGTGATTTTCTTGGTTTCAAGCTCGATCAGACGCTGCTCTTGCAAGTAATCCAGCGCTGAAACCACCCGTTTACGGTCACAATTATAAGTCCTGAACAGAGCCTCAAACTCCAGCGTCCCCCAGACTCTTTTGAACTGAGTATTGGCCAGGACAGCAGATAAAAATTCTTTTCGCTCGCCATTGAAGCCTTCTAGTATCTGGCTTTCAGACTGCAATAATTTATATTTAAAATCAGCAAAATAGGCGTACAACGGCTGAAGCACCCCTAATAATTCGAGCTGTACTAATAAAGTTTTCATTGGCAGTTGACGAATATTACTGGCCGTAGACAAGCCATGTAGTTGTAACTCCCACTGGCTGTTCTGACATTCACTGCGGATATTCTCCAGAACATATTCGATGCCACTGAGCTCGGGAGTATCTCCGTAGACAAAGTTTTCGACCGTATTCAAACCATCCAGATTAGCCAGCGTAATGCAGTTAGATGGCAAGCCATTCCGACCCGCCCGACCGATCTCCTGACTGTAGTTTTCAATCGATTTAGGCAGATCATAGTGAATGACAAAGCGAATATCACTCTTATCGATCCCCATACCGAAGGCGATTGTCGCCACCACTACATTAATTCGACCCGACATAAAGTCAGACTGAATCTTTTGACGCTTCTTATCCTCAAAGCCCGCATGATAAGCAGCAGCATTAATCCCCTGCTGAACCAGAAACCCTGCAACCTGCTCAGCGCTGTGTTGCAAAGTCACATAAACAATACCGGCGCCCTGCTGTTCACTTATAGACTGCATCAACTGTTTGTTTTTTCCGTCACTGGACACCGGCAGTACCGTCAGGTCAAGGTTTGGACGATAGAAACCTGTCTGCACAATATGCTCTTCTTTAATCGCAAACTTTTGTGCCATATCCAGCTTAACTTGTCGGGTCGCAGTGGCCGTTAACAGCAACACCAGGGGGATATTCAGCGCTTCTCTATAAGCCGGTAATTTAAGGTAGTCCGGGCGGAAGTTATGGCCCCATTCAGAGATACAGTGAGCCTCATCTACCACCAACATTGAGACCGGAACCGACTGAATAAACTGCCGAAAGCGTTCATTCTTAAATCGCTCCACCGATACCATAAGAACTTTCGTTGTACCGTTACGAATATCACTCATCACCTGCCGGTTCTGATCCGGTGTCAGTGTTGAGTCAATACTCGCAGCAGGAATACCTTTTTGGGCGAGAAACTCCAATTGATCTTTCATCAGTGCCAACAGCGGTGACACCACCAGCGTAAGATGTGGGAGCTGTGTTGCGGTTAACTGATAACAAAGTGATTTACCGGAGCCTGTAGGAAAGATGGCTAACGAAGAGCTGCCATTCAATAGCTGACAGACCGTCTGCTCCTGCCCCTGGCGGAACTGGTCAAAACCAAAAAATTGTTTAAGTGGGGAGTGCAGGTTAACTGTCATCTGAGTACTCGTTAAGTCCATTTATAAGCTTTAAGGGGGTAGCGCATATCTGCTCAGCTTGGTACTGACTCAAGAACAACAGCAGTTCAATGTTTTGCAGTATAACCACTTCCACGAACACTGCTACCGTTTCACTGAATCCGTTGATTCGACACAAAACAGAGCTTAGAAAAAAGACAAAAAAAGGGGGCATAAAGCCCCCAAACAAAGAGATCCGTCAGGACCAGTGCTCGACAAGAAACAACTCAACCATTCCAACAGCGAATGTAAGTTGCAATGGAACTGTAGAGGTCATCGGGCAAGCCAGTTCCAAACCGGCCCGATCGCGCAAGAAAGTATTAAACGCTGTTCAATACTGCATTAAGCAGCAATCAAGCCTTCACGAGTAACGAAGTCCAGCGTTTCATCCAGCGCTTTACCCAGCTTTTCAATCATCTCGTCGACTTGCGCTTCTGTCACAATCAACGGCGGACAGAATGCGAGTGAGTTACCTGCAACTGCACGGGTAATCATGCCGTGCTTTTGACAGGACTGCATAGCGAAAGTACCCACTGCGCCGCCCTCAAAACCTGCACCCGAGCGCTTATCAGAGACCATCTCCACAGCACCAATCATACCTTCGCCACGCACTTCACCCACCAGCGGATGATCCTCGAATTCATGCAGGCGTTTCTGCATATACTCGCCCAATGTGGCCGCATGGCCGAAGATATTATCGCGCTCGTAGATTTCCAGTGTTTTCAGTGCAACTGCAGCAGCTACCGGGTGCCCCGAATAGGTATAACCATGACCGAACACACCCACTTTTGCGCTGGGCTCGATCATCGCTTCATAGATATCACCACGGATAACAGAAGCACTAATCGGCATATAAGCAGACGAAAGCTGTTTAGCCAGAGTCATCAACGCAGGGCTTTCAATCCCCATAGTGGTACAGCCAAAATCATTACCGGTTCGGCCAAAGCCGGTGATAACCTCATCAGCCCAGAACAGGATATCGTACTTATTCAGTATCGCCTGAACCTTCTGATAGTAGCCTTTCGGTGGAACGATAACGCCGCTGGCACCGGTAATAGGCTCAGCGATAAAAGCTGCAATGGTATCTGCACCCTCTTTCAGAATCAGCTGCTCAAGGTTATTAACAATACGGTCAACAAACTGTTCCTCAGTTTCACCCGGCAACGCACCATGGAAGTAATGCGGCGCATCAGTACGCAGAACACCCAGTGCATTGAACGGCAGATCAAAATTGGTGTGATTAGGTGGTAAGCCGGTCAACGAGGCAGATGCAACCGTCACGCCATGATAAGAGCGTTCTCGGGCAATAATCTTAAACTTTTCAGGCTTACCAATCGCGTTAAAGTAATATCGCAGCATTTTTACATGAGTGTCGTTAGCATCACTTCCAGAGTTGCCGAAAAACACCTTCGCATTCTCCACGGGCACCATTGCGGTTAGCTTTTCGGACAGATCAATTCCAACCTGATGGGTTTTGCCACCAAACATATGCGAATAAGACAGCTTTCCCATCTGCTCAGCGGTAGTGTCGATCAATTCACGATTATTGTAACCAAGTGAAGTACACCATAGCCCAGCTAACCCTTCCAGATACTGGTTTCCTTCACTGTCATAAACATAGGCGCCGTCACCCCGTTCAATAGTCAGGGTTTCTGTTACTTTCAAGTTAGTTGTTGGGTAAATAATATTACTCATAATTCTTCTCCACTAATCACAGCTTAACGCTGCAATGCGCCAAAACAGATATACTTAGTTTCCAGATAATCATCCAGACCATACTTCGAACCTTCCCGGCCCTGACCCGACTCTTTAACACCACCGAAGGGGATGACTTCAGAGCTAATAGCGGTTTCATTTACGCCGACCATACCGTAATCAATGGCTTCGGATACACGCCAGCTACGCCCCATATTTTCGGTATAAACATAAGCCGCCAGACCAAACTCAGTATCGTTGGCCATCTGTACTGCCTCAGCTTCCGTACTGAACTTAAAGACTGGTGCCACCGGACCAAATATCTCTTCCCGGAAGACACGCATCGAACTATTCACGTTAGTTAATACGGTAGGTTGATAGAAACAGTCCCCTTGTTCACCGGGCTGGCCACCAACAACCACTGTCGCACCCTCTTCTATCGCATTCTTAACCTTCTCATCGATCTCTTTGGCTGCTTTTTCGGTAATTACCGGGCCATGAGTAGTGCTTTCATCAAAGCCATTGCCGATCTTGAACGCCCTTACCGCTGCACTAAATCTCTCAACGAAAGCATCGTGAATCCCATCCTGTACTAACAGGCGGTTGGCGCAGATGCAGGTTTGACCTGAGTTACGGTATTTAGCGGTCAAAGCTCCCGCGACGGCCAGATCAAGGTCTGCATCATCAAAAATGATGACCGGTGCATTACCGCCCAACTCCATCGATGTCCGTTTAACGGTGTCAGCACACTGCTTCATCAGCAACTTACCTACCGGTGTAGAGCCGGTAAAAGTCACTTTCTTAACGGTCGGGTTAGAGGTCATCTCACCACCGATAGCAGGCGCATCCATACCCGGCAATACATTTAACAGTCCCGCTGGCATACCTGCCCTATTTGCCAGTTCAACCAGCGCCAGTGCTGATAAAGGCGTCTCAGCAGCAGGCTTTAATACAATGGCGCACCCTACCGCCAATGCCGGGCCTGCTTTACGAGTGATCATTGCATTGGGAAAGTTCCAGGGTGTAATTGCAGCCACCACACCAATAGGCTGCTTAACCACAACACCACGACGATCCATCTGCGGGGTAGGAATAATATCGCCGTAAATTCGTTTACCCTCTTCCGCAAACCACTTGATAAACGAGGCACCATAAGCGATTTCACCCCGGGATTCAGCCAGGGGTTTGCCCTGCTCTGCGGTCATAATCACCGCCAGATCCTCAGTACTTTCAATAATCAGGTCATACCACTTTTCTAGCACATCACTGCGTTCTTTAGCTGGCAATACCTTCCACTCAGACATCGCGATTTGAGCCGCTGCGATCGCTCTTCGGGTTTCATTGGCCCCAACACTGGCGACATCCGCCAGGTGTTCACCGGTCGCAGGATCAGTTACCGAAAATGTATCTCCGCTATCAGCATCAACCCACTGGCCACTGATAAAAGCCTGAGTCCGGAACAACGCTTTATCTTTAAGTTCTAATGTCATGCTGTATCTCATCTCTTACACATAGCCGTTTAAGCGGCTTTGCTATTAACCTATTTATAGATCGACAACTCTTTTGTTTATATAATTACTTTTAATTATTTACATTTGAATAAACAAATACAAAGGCACCAAGTGTTATGGGACGAAGAAAAGCCGCCCTCTCCGGTCAGCTCGCCGATATGGATCTGCGCTTACTGAGAGTATTCAAAACAGTGGTAGAGTCCGGTGGATTTACCGCTGCTGAAATCCAACTCAACCTGGCGAACTCTACAATCTCAAATTACATATCCGATTTAGAAAAACGCCTTGATATGCGACTATGCGAGCGCGGCCGTGCAGGTTTTTCACTCACTCAGCAAGGTCAGACTGTCTACAACGCAACGCTGGAACTACTCAGTGCCATCGATCAATTTACAAACACCGTCAACCAAAACCACCACCGTATATCAGGCGATCTTCATCTGGGGTTTGCCGAGCACATGCTTGGAGCTCAGAATGCTGGCATTATCCAGGCACTGGAGCGCTTTTCCGAACTAGCACCGGATGTAAATATCCGTATCAGCACAATGAGCTCTGATGATGTCATCTCCGCGCTGCTCAATAATCAGATCGACATCGGTATCACTGTATTTCACCAGTCCTATCCTGAACTCACCAGCCTGCAACTCTTTGATGAAGAGATGTTGCTGTACTGCGCCCAAAAGCATCCGCTCTTTAATCGTAATGATGAAATTAGTTCAGATGAATTGCGCCAGTTCCGGTTTGTAGAATCCCCCCGACTTATGCCGGGTCGGGAGATTCATCCAGAGATGAAACAATGGAATAAACAAGCCAAGGCCCATCACCAGGAAGCCAGGGCCACACTAATATTAAGTGGCCACTATCTGGGATACCTGCCTCGCCATCTGGTCAGTAACTGGGGGCTCGAAAACGATCTGCGCCCCCTGTTAACGGAGAAGTATAGCTACAGCAACACATTCAAAGCAGTCTGGCGTAACCGACAGAAAAATCAGTTAATCATCCAACATTTTACCGAGTGCCTGAGTGAGTCAGCTATCTGATTCACCCCGGCGTACGATAAAGACTGAGCAAGGCGCATGGCGTACCACCCGTTCAGCATTTGAGCCGATAAAATAACTGCTGATACCCGGTTTGCGAGCCATCATCACTATTACATCAGCTTTCAGCTGATTAGCCGTTTCCAGAATTTGATCATGGGCCGGACCACTACGATAGATAGTGCTGACACGAAGGTTCTCTGGCAGTTCAGACAACAGCCCCTCCATCTCTTTAAGAGCGTCTTTACGGTGCCCTTCGTGCGCCCTCTCATCGAACTGAGGGTTTCCCGCACGGTGCACAAAACTCTGATCAACATACAGTAGATGCAAATCTGCGTTTTCACCGGTAGCCAGTGATACCGCAATTTTCCCTAACTCAACCACCTGTGCTTTGTGTGACAGATCCAGAGGTACTAGAATATTTTTATACATGATTTTTTCCTTAACCCATCACCAGTGTCGGTAACCAGAGCACAATCTCGGGAAACACCATACAGAGAATCAATACTGTCAGATTCAACATAATAAAGGGCGCCACTGACTTGTAGATCTCTGACATACCGATCTCCGGTGGCGCGATTCCTTTCAGATAAAACAGTGCGAAACCATAAGGTGGTGTTTGTACCGCAATCAGAATATTAAGAATCATCAACACACCGAACCAGATTGGATCGTAGCCCAGAGACACCGCAATCGGCGTGAACAGCGGCGCGCACATCAGTACGATGATGAACTCATCAATAATGAAGCCCAACAACAACATAATCAGCTGGAACATGATGATGATCATGATCGGCGGCAGATCAAGCGTGCCCGTGAAATCAGCCACCATGCTTTGTACACCCATCAACAGGTGGAAATTACTAAAGACTGAGGCACCGAAGATAATCCACATCGCAACGCTGACTAACGCGGCGGTCTGGAAGCCAGAATGCAGGAACATATCCAATTTAAAGCGCTTAAACATAATCGCCAGAATTAGCGCTCCTACCACACCGATAGCGCCGGATTCAGTCGGTGTTGCGATACCACTGATAATACTGCCCAGTACCGCCACAATTAGCAGAATTGAAAACAGACCATCCCGGGCAATCTTAAATTTTTCCCGGCCTTCCAGCTTAACGATATCTTTATTATCCATATCCCGTGGCGCACGATCCGGGAATAA
This sequence comes from Amphritea japonica ATCC BAA-1530, assembly GCF_016592435.1. Classification (NCBI taxonomy): domain Bacteria; kingdom Pseudomonadati; phylum Pseudomonadota; class Gammaproteobacteria; order Oceanospirillales; family Oceanospirillaceae; genus Amphritea; species Amphritea japonica. The sequence goes on from NZ_AP014545.1 coordinate 2,327,090, forward strand.
CCAACAACTAATGGCTACATACAGAATCATCATCACCACCGTTAGCAGTGCAGGCATCATCGCACCCAGGAACATCCGGCCCACCGAGTTCTGCGTCGACGCAGCAAACATAATCATCGGTATACTGGGTGGAATAAGAATACCCAGGCCACCACCGGCCATGATGACACCCAATGCCAGGCGCTTGTTATAGCCCCGTTCCAACATTGGACGTAGTGCGATGCTACCGGAGGTCATAATACCTGCGCCGATAATACCCACCATTGCTCCGATCATTGAACAAACACCGATAACACTGATCGCCAGCGAACCCCGCACACGGCCAATCAACATCTGGCTGAAGTTGAACATCGCATCGCCGATGCCTGACTTAGTCAGCAACTGCCCCATATAGATATAAAGGGGAATCGCTAACAGGATAAAACTGAAATAGGTTGCTTCAAGGGTGGTAGGTATCACGTTGAATATCCCATCACCCCAGGTCATATAACCGATCATCATGGCAATACCGCCCAATGCCAGTCCCACCTGAGCGCCTAACGCGAAGAACACCAGAATGCATAGCAGCAGTACTACCGTTAATAGTTCGATACCCATCACTGAGCCTCCTCAATAAGCGCTGTACTGGTCAGAAGAAAATACAGTTCGGCCAACATATCTCTTGCCAACTGGGCAATAAACAAACCACCAGCGACCATCATCATGATCCAGAAGTGAAACATTGGGGGAGCCCACTCACTTTGACGACGGTAGTCAAACTCAATCGCTTCTTCGTACTTTCCCCAGCTCATCATGACGATGACCACGAGGAAGAAAATGGCTAACGAGAATGAGATCAGGTTAAAAATACAGCGGGTTTTGTGGGACACTTTCAGATAGAGAATATCAACATTGATGTGGGCTCGTTGCTGCTGCGCATATGCACCACCAAGCGCCGCAAGATATCCAAACATAAACAGGGACAGATCAAATGCCCAGATCGTAGGGCTGCCCAGAACGTAGCGTGAGAACACTTCATAAGCGACAACAAACGCAAGCACAGGCATGATGAAAGACGCTAGCAGGCCGGCCTGGCGAACCACCCAATCAATAGTACAACAGAATTTTATTAGTATTTTCTTAAACATAACGACACCTGCAATAGAAAAAGGGGCACGACTGCACCCCTTTTTAGCTTACTGAAAATGCTTACTTGCTATTTGCACGCAGGATATCGATCAGCTCTTTGCTGTACTTATCCGCTGCGGCATATTCATCCCACAGGCCTGCACCGGCATCAGCCCATGCTTTACGGTCAGCGTCAGAGGGTTCCGGGCTCCACTTCAGGCCTTTAGCTTCCATCTCTGCAACCGCTTCAGTTTCCCACTTTTTAGACAGACGCAGCTGGTCAGACGCATGCTGTTCAGTTGCTTTACGTACCACAGCCTGCAGATCTTCTGGCAGTTTCTTCCAGGCACTACGGTTAACAACGATTGGCAGCACCTGAGCGCCCGCCAACGGTAGTTTGTACATGTACTTAGCGACTTCAACGTGGTTTCCATCGCGGTGATCGATCATGTTACTACCGATAGAACCATCGATTACGCCCGTTGCCAGAGAGGTATAAATCTCGCTCCAGGACAAAGAAACAGGTGACGCTTCCAGGTTACGCAAGAATTTACCGTAAGCACCCGGAGCACGAATCTTCAGACCTTTAAAGTCTGCAGCAGACTTAATTTCTTTCTTGGTCAGGATATAAACCGGGGGCTGGATGTAAGGTTCAAGCCAAACCAGACCTTGTGAACCGTAGGCTTTCGTCAGGACTTTATCCCAACCCTGATCATGAAACAGCGCCTGTAGCTCAGCCGGATCATCAGTACCACCTGGCAGACCGATCTCAACCACACCGGCAGGTAATTCACCGGCATGCATCGACTGAAAAGGCGCGCCCATAGTGACCAGGCCTGATTTAACTGCGCCCAACAAACCACTGGTACCGACACCTTCACCGGAATACAGAACCTGAACCTTAATACGGCCTTCTGAAGCGGCTTCAATGTTCTTAGCCAGACTCTCGTATACTTCACCAAAAGCAGTACCACGCCCATACAGATTACTAAAGCGCCAGTTATGCTCTGCTGCAGACACATCTGCCGCCAGAGTCGCCAGGCCCAACGTTACTGCCAACGCGGATGTCGATAGTTTTTTCTTGAGGTTTTTAATCATACTCAGCCCTACAGTTCTTATTAGTTATGGATCGGAATAAACACTCGGTAAAACAATCCTTACAAATCACTGCCAATCGATAAATCATGAAAAATCCACCCAAACGTTTGTAAAACTTTACGCAACAGCCTTCCATAGGTATAAAATAACGAACAATACTCTATTTATTAGGGCTGATTATCAGTGATCAAAACGATAGAAAAAGGGGCTGCTAGTGACTAAATTTGCATTGGGACAGCTAGGTGACATTGAAATAAAGCAATTGAAGATTTTCAAAGCGGTTGTTGATTGCGGTGGATTTTCGGCCGCTGAGACCGAACTGAATATCAGCCGACCCACTATCAGCAATCATATTGCAGCACTCGAGTCACGTCTGGATATGACCTTGTGTAAACGGGGACGGGCGGGGTTTTCACTCACCGAGGAAGGTGCCGTTGTATATCAACAAACTAATCAGCTTCTCGAACAACTGAATCAGTTTCGCAATACCATTAATAACTTAGGTTCAAGCCCGGCCGGGCTACTCAAAATTGCATTAAGCGATACCTTCAGTACAGATCCGCGCTGTAAAGTAACCGAGATATTCCGACAATTTTATCAACAAGCACCGGATGTTGAGCTGAAAGTTGAAGTAGAACATATGACGGTGATGGAAAAACTGGTTCTGAATAACGAAGTTGATATTGCGATAATCCCCTACCATCGCCAGTTTGAAGGCCTCGATTATATCCATCTCTTTACCGACGTAAACTACATATACTGCGGCCATGGACACCCTCTGTTCAATCTACCAGAGACGGAAATAACGGATGACATAATCAATAGTAGCAAGCTAGTCCATGCCGGTTTAAAACCCCACGAAGAAGTCTACCATCAACTGGCTCACATGAACCTGGCCGCCAGTTCTTATCATTATGAATCCAGAATTTCGTTATTAATGTCCGGCTTCTTTATCAGTTTCCTGCCAGAGCAAGTTGCCCTACCCTACGTAGAACGTGGTCAGTTAAAAGCCATTGCCACGCAACTGAAAAGTTTCCGCTTAGGGGTGGCTGTCATCAGCAAAAAATCGGCGCAGCCAAACCGGGCCAGGGATCTGTTTCTTGAGACTATCCGTACCATTCATGCCGATGCAGAAACCGCCCCCCCTTACTAATACTCACCTGATATCGGCACCTACAGGGATAACAAAGACAACCCGAACACTCTTCTATCCCCTGATAGGTATAGCCCCCTGCAGCTGTAAAATATTATTGTAGTGGCATATACCAAGCTGCGGACTTTCATTTTACGTCCTGGCACATATCACCAATACCCACGCTGGGTCGTAATACAGGTTTTTTTATATGACAACTCCATCTCACACAACGTCATACTATGCCGCTTCCGCTAATGATAAATCGCTTCGCGCCTCATTAAATGAAGATATCACAGCTGATGTCTGTGTTATCGGTGCAGGCTATACCGGCATGTCATCTGCACTTCATCTTGCTGAACAGGGTTTTAAAGTTGTCGTACTGGAAGCCAATAGAATTGGCTTTGGCGCCTCTGGTCGTAATGGCGGCCAGATTGTTCACAGTTACAGCCGCGATATCGACTTTATCGAGAAACATTACGGAAAGCATACCGGCACTGAGATGGGCAAGATGGCCTTCGAGGGTGGCAGAATCATCCGTCGCTTAGTCGACCAGTACAATATCAAGTGTGATCTTAAAGAGGGCGGGATTTTTGCGGCTTGCAATAGCAAACAACTACATGAGATGGAACAAAAAAAAGCACTCTGGGAGGCCCATGGTCATAACCAGCTGGAAATGCTATCTGAAGACAGCATTCAGAATCACGTAGGATCATCCCGTTACAAAGGAGGCCTGCTAGACAAAAGTGGAGGCCACTTTCATCCACTGAATCTGGTATTAGGCGAGGCTGCTGCACTGGAAAACCTCGGTGGCGTTATTTACGAAGACTCTGCGGTCACCCGGGTTCAGGAAGGCGATAAAGCGGTCATCTTCACCGATAAAGGTTCCGTAACCGCCGATTTTGTCGTTGTAGCCGGTAACGCTTATCTGGGTGGTCTGATTCCTAAGCTAGAACAGAAAGCGATGCCCTGTGGTACTCAGGTAATCACTACCGCGCCATTAACCGACGCTCAACAGAAAGAGCTTCTTCCACAGGGAAACTGTGTCGAAGACTGTAACTACCTCCTAGATTATTTTCGTTTGTCCGGTGACGGGCGTCTGATCTATGGTGGCGGTGTTACATACGGAGCCCGAGAGCCCGATAAAATTGAATCGCTAATCGTCCCTAACATGCTGAAAACATTTCCTCAGCTGAAAGGCGTTAAGGTTGATTTCGCCTGGACCGGTAACTTCCTGCTAACTCTCATGCGTCTGCCGCAATTCGGCCGGATCGGTAGCAACATATACTACGCCCAGGGCTATAGCGGTCACGGTGTCACCAGTTCTCACCTGGCAGGAAAAGTACTTGCCGATGCGATCCAGGGTCAGGCTGAACGTTACGATATATTTGCCGGTCTGCCGCAATACCCCTTCCCGGGCGGGCGGGCTTTGCGCATCCCTTACACTGCGATGGGCGCCTGGTATTACACCCTGCGGGATAAGCTGGGAATCTAAATAATCGCTTTGCTTATAGCGGAAGATATAGCGGTGCTCAGAGCAGAGCTTACAGTCGTGCTCTGAATCTGAGCCGCAAATATAGTTAGACCCAAATTACAGTTATAAGAAATACAACATAAGGTGTTTTTATGAGTTCTGATATCGCTCAACCGGAAGCAGATAGCAACCTTGCCTGTACGGTAAATGAAACCACGAATAGCCCGCAAAAGTGGATGTTATTCTTCGGTTCAATCATGGCATTCTTCGCTTATCTGTCGACTCAACATGTCGACGGTGAGCCCTATGGTTTTTATAGCTTGCTACCAGCCCTGTTGATTCTGTTTGTCGCTGTCATTACCAAAAAACCACTGGAATCTATTTTTGCCGGCATTATTGCAGGTCTGCTGCTCTTAGATCCAACCAATATAGTGTCAGGTTTGGGGGACTTATCGATCAACGTTGTGATGGATGAAACCATCGCCTGGATCGTATTGGTATGCGGCATGATGGGAGGTTTGATCAATATGCTGGAACGGGGAGGTAGTGTCCTCAGTTTTGGCGAGATGTTGGCCAGGCGAATCAAAACCAAGCGCGGTACTATGCTGACCACCTGCACTCTGGGAATCATGGTCTTTATCGATGACTACCTGAACTCTCTGGCGGTATCCGCCTCAATGAAAAACCTGACTGACCGGTACAAGATCTCCCGTGAAAAATTGGCATTTCTGGTCGATTCAACAGCCGCTCCTGTCTGTATTCTGGTACCCGTATCAACCTGGGCAGTTTACTTTGCCGCCCTGTTAGAAGAGAACGGCGCTACCGCTGAAGGCAAGGGTATGTCCCTCTATATCGAGTCTATTCCTTATATGGCCTACGGCTGGGCTGCTCTGATAGTCGTCTTTCTGGTTGCTGGTGGCATTTTAGGTGACTTTGGCAGCATGAAAACAGCAGAGAAACGCGCTCAGACAGGTCAGCCTATTCCTCCAGGTATCCAGCAGGATGGCTTTGATACTTCTGCGATGAAGAGAACCACCCCTATTGTCGGCCTGCTGAACTTCCTGATGCCGATGGCGGTTCTGGTTGCGGCAAGCGTTTACTACGAAATCGATCTGTTACTGGGTGCTCTGGTTGCTTCAATGTTCACCATGGTTCTGTACTTCTGGCAACGCCTAATGAACTTCGGCCAACTGGTCGACTCCATGCTGGATGGCTTTAAGGTTATGCTTCACCCGATTGCCGTGGTGTGCGCGGGCTTCATGGTTAAAGAGGTCAACGATCAACTGGGCATGACCCCATACATCATCGATTCGCTGGCACCCTATCTATCTAAAGAACTCCTGCCGGCGTTGGTATTCGTCTCTATGGCTGCCGTGGTTTTCGCTACCGGTTCTAGCTGGGGCGTCTTCGTCGTATCTCTACCGATTGTTATACCTATGGCCATCAGCCTGGATATGTCGATGCCGCTAACCGTAGGTGCTTTATTGTCTGCTTCAGCATTCGGTAGCCATGCCTGCTTCTTCAGTGACTCCACCGTACTCTCCTCCCAGGGCTCTGGTTGTACGCCGATGCAGCATGCCCTCAGCCAGATCCCCTATGCGATGATCGGAGCAGTCATTGCACTTGTATCACTATTAATACTAGGCTTCACCGTAGCCTGAGCTGCTGAATTACATAACCGCTAAAATGGAGGCCTGGCCTCCATTTTCAGATTATGGAAAAGGACACCGATGCTAATCAGATCTCCACGAGTTGCTGTTATCCTGCTGTTAGTCGTAAGCTTTATCTGGGGAGCAGAGTTTGTTCTGATAGATCTGGCCATTGAAATAATACCCACACATACGTTTAACAGTGTGCGTTTTTTACTGGCAGCTTTATCATTATTACCACTACTTTGGCTGACGCGTAAGCAATATGCCGAGATATGCTGGCTTCCCCTACTGGGAGCCAGTTCTTTACTCGGGTTACTGCTGTTTGCTGGTTTTTACACCCAAACAGAAGGGATGCGTTACACCTCGGTTTCCAACGCCGGTTTTATCACCGGAATGAATGTACCTCTGGTACCTCTGTTAGGCTTTCTTCTCTTTAAAACCCGCGCCGCTATCTCAGTCTGGATCGGTATGATCACCGCCACCTGCGGGCTTTATCTACTGACTATTGGTGATAAGTTAGAATTTAACCAGGGTGACGTGCTGGTACTTATCTGCGCGTTTTGCTTTGCCATTCATATCATTCTGACCGGTCGATTCGTTAACAAACTGCCAGTCATTCCCTTGAGTATTCTTCAGCTGTTTGCTGTCGCTATCTATAGTTCAGTGTCAGCGATGTTAAGCCCTGAGCCCGCTTTCTATCACTCGGGCTCGTCACCCCTTAGTTGGCAAGACCTTGCAATAAGCCCCATCATCATCAGCGCCGTTCTAATCTCAGGCGTTTTAGGTACGGCCTACGCTTACTGGGCTCAATCAGCTTGCCAACAGATATTAGAATCTCACAAAGTCGCACTAATCTTTGCGACAGAGCCAGTATTTGCCTACCTGGCTGCGTGGCTGTTTCTGGACGAAAAACTGGGCAGCAAAGGCTTTATCGGTGCAGGACTGATTATTGCCGCAATGCTCATTGCGGAGCTGGGCGACCGTAAGCGTAAAGTGAAGCTGGCACCGCTAGATCAAACCACAGCTATCACTTAATCCATAATGCCTGAACGCCATTACTCTTCTGAGTTACTCAGGTTTATCTGTTAAATAGCAAAAAGAGTAGAATATAGAGAAAGGATAGACAGGGAGAGTTGAGCGCCCAAATTAATCTTTTTCAATATACATCTGATCCAAGTGGCTGATCTCACGGCTCATTTCCCGGGCAATATTTATCAGGAAAATCTGAAACATTTCAGGGAATTTCTCGCACAGTTGATGGAACAGTTCTGAACTAATTTCCATTAAATAACCGGATTCTTCCATCAGTGCATCACCACGTCGTTGATGCAGACCAATCATGCCAACAAAGCCGACCTGTTCGCCGACCTGGTATTTACGTAATGGCACCTTAAGGCCACTCTCATCTTTAGCTTGAAAGAAACGCACAGCCCCTTTCAGCACGACATAAAACAAATCAGATTTATCACCCGCACTGAACAGCGTCTCACCAGCATCTACCTGAAAAAGTCGCCCCCGCTGTAACATAAAATCAAGGCTATCGTCGGATAGAGCACCAAACATAGACAGGCCATGGCAGAAATCAGTTGAAAACTGTCCACGCTGCTCGGAATATTGGAGTTCCTGCATTACTACTACTCGGAATTATAAAGACAACCTAATTATAGTCTGCGATTCAAGCCTCAGGGTATACCCTCGTTGGATAGAGATACATTGTCTGGCTAACGATATCGCCAGATCAATTCAGTGATATCCGAAGTTATCGAGCTACTGCCGATGCTGGGGAGTACATGCTCTACCCGCATAATGTTGTTCGACCCTTCTAGATTATTTACGATAAAATATTAGTACAGACAACTTTATTGTGATGCTTTTTAATCATAAAACGCCTCTTAATCTCTTCATTTAAACCTCGTACCCGGTTAAGGGTATTGATATAAAATAAAGTTAAGCATTCACTTAAGTTAAATATATAAATTCGGAATTTAACTAACAAAACTCATAGCGCAGAATGTCACCTGCTCCATCTTAACTAGCTCTGTTATATACAGAAACGGCCGATGGCAGTGCTTAAGAAAGACCATAAAAAAAATATTAGAGGTCGCTATGACAAGTTACAAATCCCTGAAAAACCTTATCTCTACCTGTGCCGTTACCGCAGCACTATCAGTGCCGGCAATCCAGTCTGCACAGGCCGGCGATGACTTTATGTTAGCCCATGCCTACCCTACTGATCACATATTTCACCTGGCATCCACTTCCTTTACAGAGCAGCTGGCAAAGCAGGGTTCCGGGATGGAAGTCGATTACCATCCAGGTGGCGACCTGGGTGATTGGGCATCTATCTTCGAGCAGAGCATGGATGGTGTCGTTCCAATGAGCATGACCTTTGCTGCATCCGAATTTGATCCACGTCTGGACCTTTCATGGCTGGGTTACGTGGTTGATAACTGGGATGATGCACGCAAAGTTTATGGCCCGAACGGTAAAATGACCGATGTCTATAACAACATAATGGCCGATCTTGATCTGGTCGTACTGGGCACCATCCCTACCGGCTTTGGCTCCGTTGCTATCCGTAAAGGCGTAGATCGCGTACCCACCAACTTCCCGGAAGATACCAAAGGTATCCAGATGCGCGTACCCCCCGTGCCAATCGGTATTGAGCGTTTCAACAACTGGGGCTTTACCGCAGTACCAATGCCATTCTCTGAGCTATATACAGGCTTGCAGCTAGGCACCGTTGATGGTCGTGCGTTTGGCCCATCCGTAGAGATCTGGCAGATGCGTGACGTACTGTCCGCTTACATCCTGACCCAGGACTATTTTGAGCACGCATTCTGGGTCGTCAATAAATCCTGGTTGGAAGATCTTCCAGCTGATGAACGTAAAAAGCTGCTGGCTGCTGCAGACGTAACTCTGAACAAGGTTTGGGATGAAGCACAAGCAATTGACGAAGGCTTCCTGAAGCGTGTTCGCGATGAAGGTATCAACGTAGTTGAACTGACTCCTGAACAGATGGATAAGGCTAAAGCTATTCTCTACAAGAATGAATGGCCATTCATGGAAAAGATTGTTGGTCCTGAGATTATGACCATGATGCGCGATATTGCTGGAATCAACTGATCCGTCCCGACGTTAACTGTCTCGGTATCACCTTCTCTGTATTCTGCCCTATTGGAAGAATACAGAGATTTCAAGGGTGATATTGCCCGGATACTAATTCAGGATCAGTACTATGCAAAACGAAAAACTGAATACCCTTGTAAAACCGGTGGGGGAAGCCAGGATCTATGACTACGATCCTGACCTCAGTACCCATCCAATTCCACCTCATCTGCACGCTATACCTGATCAATCAAACAGTAAGGCTGACCGCTACCTGATACGTTTTGAGCGCCTGTTGAACTGGGTTTTCCGCGTCATGATGCTCATCGCCGGCCTGGGGCTGGCAATACTGATGTTCTCGCAAGTTATCATGCGTTACGTCCTACAAGCCCCCTTCACCGGCATAGAAGAAGTAGCCGTCCTGTTGGCTGTATGGATCTATTTCCTCGGCATGGGCTACGCCACCCGGGAACGCGAACATATCCACGGCGGTATCGTAAGTCTGGTTGTAAAAGACCCTTATAAGGTGAACATTATTCGCTTCGCCGGCTCTATCACCTGCATGATTGCAGCCTGCATCTTTGGCTATTTTGCCTGTAAATATGCATTAAAAGAGATAGATCGAGGCCGCTTAAGCGTCAACCTGCGTTGGCCCCGAGGCTTGTGGAGCGCCAGCATGGTGGTTGGATTTGCCATGATGATCGGCTACTTCCTCCTTGAAACCATTACTGAGTTTCGAGCATTACGCAACATGCCCCGCCAACCGAAAGAACAGGAGGATTAAGCGATGACGCTGTTTCTAATTTCAATGCTTATTGTCGTTATTCTGATCCTTATTGAGATCCCGGTCGCCTTTGCCTTTGGTATCGGCGCAATTCTCTTTACTTACACCACCGGTAACAATATTTCATTTCTGATTCCCCACGGTTTTAAAACTGCCAGCGGCTTTGCCTTGCTAGCGCTGCCTCTGTTTATATTTGCCGGCCTTCTGATGGCAGAAGGTGGCATATCAGAACGACTGCTTAACTTTGTCAATTCCCTGGTTGGGCGAATCAAAGGTGGGCTGGGCGCTGTCACAGTGCTTACCTGCGCATTATTTGGCGCAATATCCGGCAGCTCATCTGCGGCAATCGCAGCCGTAGGCCAGATCATGATTCCAAGAATGATACGCGAAGGCTATCCTGCAGGGCACGCCACCGCACTGGTGGCCTGCTCCTCTGTACTTGCATTACTGATACCTCCCAGCATTCCGATGATCGTTTTCTCGATCACCGGTGGCTTATCAGTGGGCGCAGCATTTCTGTCCACTATTATTCCGGGCATCATGCTGACAGTCATCTACTGCGCACTGAACATTTGGTTCCTGCGTGGAAATCCCGATATTAAAGTAGACCCTCCACTCCCCTTTAAGGCCGCAACCAAAGAAGTAGTAAAAACCGGCTACAACGCAATCTTTGCACTGCTCATGCCACTAATTATTCTGGGCGCTATCTATAGTGGCATCGCAACGCCAACTGAAGCTGCGGCGATTGCCGTTATCTATGCTATTCCCGTGGGGCTGTTTATCTACAAAGGAATGTCCCTAAGCAATCTGGGCTCAGTGACCGTACGCGCGGTGACCATGACCGGCTCGATTATGGCAGTCTTGTTCTTCCTGTTTATTATGAGCCGCGCCATGATTCTTGAACAGGTACCCCGTGATTTGGCAGACGCTTTACTCCAGGTATCGGATAACAAGTACGTACTGCTATTCCTGATCAATATCCTGCTACTGCTTATAGGCATGATAGTGGATGATATCTCTGGCAGCGTACTGGCCGCGATTATCTTCCTGCCGATTATTAATCAACTGGGTATAGATCCGATCCACTTTGCAGCCGTTGTGGGTGTAAACCTGGGACTGGGTAATGTTTCGCCCCCCTGCGCACCCATGCTCTATATGGCTGGCGGGGTCGGAAAGCTGTCTTTAGACAGGTATATCAAGCCGACCTTAAAGTTCCTCTGTTTAGGCCATCTGCCGATGGTATTTCTGGTGACCTTTGTGCCGGAACTATCACTGTTCCTGCCTAAGTTATTACTGGGTTACTAATCAATCCTCGATAACATCATCACAGCTATAAAACAAAACCGGGCTTCAGGCCCGGTTTTTATTTGTGTCACTCACTAGGTTCTAACCAGATAGGAACAACAATGTAGTAACAAGTTGGCTTCTAATCGCTATATATCCGTCAGCAGTTGTGCCATCTGAACTATCTTATCCTTATCAATTTCTCCCATCAGCATTGGGTTAGAGAGCGCATAAATATAATCTTCAATCGCAGAGTGATTAATATCATCACGGCACTCAACAAACATCGCCCACTCTTCTAGATCATCGGTACAGATATCACCGACGATATATCTGTTTAACACCGCAAGAAGCTGTTGTTTAGTCACGCCAACCTGTTCGTTAACACTTTCATGAGAAGCTCTCACTAAACAGGAATATGCTTGTTCTCGGTGTTCACCAAAATTAATTATCTGGCTTAATGATTCAACTCTGTTCATATATCAGTTATCTCAGCTTAAACCTTATACTCAGCGCTGCTCATTATCTGCGCACTCGTAGAAAGCTGGCAAACCGGGGCACGCCTTTAGCACTGACGCCAGTATATTTATAGCTTATCTGACTGCCAATAGCAGGTGGATTTTTCCGCTGAGCATCGCTGAATCCTGTGCCTAATTTGAAGCGCATTCCATCAGCTGTTTCCACCAGCAATGACCCCAGCATACCTGCATATTTCCCCCTGCCAGGCTGATAACCTATAACTATTGCTTCTGCATCCTGCCATTTTTTTAGCTTCAGTAAATCAGTACTTCGCCCCTGCTGATAAAGCGCATCTTCATGGTGCAGCATCAGCCCTTCACCGCCACCAGCGACCACCTGCTCTAACCAATCCATTAATTCCGACTCACTGGCTATCTGCCGTTGAGGTAGCAGCTGAATCCAATCCCGATCAACCTCATCAACAACACGTCTTAATCGCGTCATTCGCTGACTAAAAGCACCGGGAAACTGTGGCATATCAAATAACATAAACTTCACCCGTCGCCAGCTATTATCACGTTCCTTATTGTCTCTGGCCGCGCTGCTTCGGATAAGCGAAGAGACTTTATCAAACTGCCCCCGTCCTATCCATAATTCACCATCCAGTGATTGTTCGGGTAGCGGTGCAATAAACCAGTCCGGCGCGTCAATACGATAACCCTGGCGGGTTAACAACCGTTTGCCATCCCAATAACCACGTACCCCATCAAGTTTCTCACTAACAAAGTACTCTGAGACCTCAAGCCCCGAATGGTATAGAGTTGCCAGCTGCAATTTTGGCTTACCAGCTAAGCTTTGAGACGCAGTAAGGATACTGATCAACATGATCAGGCTATTGAATGAGATCAGATTATATCGGTGAGACATAATTTCGCCCTCCCTGAGCAAATAAACGCTGCTTCATCCATGAGCAGGTTGAGAGCTAACCCTAGCAGAAAGACAGATTAAGACAAAAAAAACCGGCAGCTGTATTAACAGACACCGGCAAAAGACGCGAATAATAGAAACTCAGGCGTAAAGCGTGTTTCCTTATCGCTCAAAACAAGAGGAAAGCAAAAAGAAGTCCAGACCGTCATTCTGACTACCAGTGAGCCGCACAGCAACGCTCTGGCAAACCAAACATATTAACGACCTGGTCTATCTCACATTGGGATTAGCTTGGGAATGCGAAAGAAACACCTTCACGCACACCACTGGAAGGCCAGCGCTGAGTGATGGTCTTACGCTTAGTGTAAAAACGTACTGCGTCTGGTCCGTATGCATGCAGGTCACCAAACAGAGAACGCTTCCAGCCACCGAAACTGTGGTAAGACACTGGCACTGGCAGCGGTACGTTAATGCCGACCATACCCACCTGAATATTATCAGAGAAGTAACGTGCAGCTTCACCGTCACGGGTAAAGATACAAGTACCGTTACCGTATTCATGATCGTTAATCATCTGCATAGCTTCTTCCATAGAATTAGCACGCACCACCTGCAGTACAGGACCGAAAATTTCTTCCTGATAGCTCTTCATCTGAGTAGTTACATTATCGATCAGAGTAGCACCAACAAAGAAACCTTCTTCGTAGCCTTCCACCTGCGGGTTGCGACCGTCAACAACGATCTTGCAACCATCGGCTTCGGCACTGTCGATATAGCCATTAACTTTTTGCTGATGAGCACGAGTAATAACCGGACCAAAATCGTTATCTCGGTTACTGAACTCTCCCACTTTCAGTGGCCCCATCGCTTCTTGCAGTTTAGCGACCAGGGTATCAGCGGCTTCATCGCCTACGGCAACCGCAACAGACAACGCCATACAACGCTCACCGGAGGAACCAAATGCAGCGCCCAGCAATTGATTTACAGCGTTATCCATATCCGCATCAGGCATTACAATCGCGTGATTCTTCGCTCCACCCAGTGCCTGGCAGCGCTTGCCGTTGGCATTTGCTGTGCTGTAAATGTACTCAGCGATCGGCGTAGAACCAACAAAGCTTACTGCTTTAACACGCTCATCAGTCAGCAGTACATCAACGGCTTCCTTGTCACCATTCACGACATTAATAACACCATTTGGCAAACCGGCTTCTTGCAGTAACTGAGCAATGTACAAGGTTGAGGATGGATCACGCTCAGACGGTTTCAGTACGAAGGTGTTACCACACACAATCGCCATGGGGTACATCCACAGTGGCACCATTGCAGGAAAGTTAAACGGCGTAATTCCGGCAACCACGCCCAGGGGCTGAAATTCACTCCAGGAATCAATGCCCGGACCCACATTACGGCTGTGCTCACCTTTCAATAGCTCAGGCGCGCCGCAAGCGTATTCAACGTTCTCGATGCCTCGCTGCAGCTCTCCCATCGCATCATGCGCAATCTTACCGTGCTCTTCACCGATCATTTCACAGATCTTGTCCGCATTATCTTCCAGAAGCTGCTTGAATCGGAACATCACCGCAGCGCGCCTGGCTGGCGGAGTATTACGCCATGTAGGGAACGCAGCTTCAGCAGCAGCAATCGCCTGTTCAACGGTGCCTGCACATGCAAGATCTACCTGCTTAGTTGCAGCACCCGTAGATGGATTGTATACGTCCTGGGAGCGAGATCCATCGATCATCATTTCGCCGTTAATCAGTTGCCCGACAGTGTTAGTCATCTATTTTTACCTTTACTTGAGCCATGCCATCCAAATATGCTGACATGTTTTTATTTTTTACCGCCGTGGCAGTATTGACCTGTTTCAATCGATATTCGGGAGCATTACGAGCGCAGATCAGAGAGGGCAAAAATTTAAAACGCCCTATGACCTGCACAACAGCTCCCTTGGAATTAATCCAATTCGGAGATAGATTCACCCAAGGCATTAATCAGGCTATCAATCTCTCCCAGTTCTGTCGTAAACGGCAGACCCAGTTGAATAGTGTCTCCGCCGTAGCGAACATAAAAGCCTTTCTCCCAGCACTTCATGGCAATCTGATAAGGACGCAATGCGGGCTCACCCGGTGCCGATTCGATAGTAATACCGGCAGCCAGACCATAGTTGCGAATATCCGCAACATACTGCGTACCTTTGAGACTATGAACCATCTCCTGGAAGTGGGGTGAAACTGTATTCACACGCTCGATCAGATTGTCCTGAGCCAAAATATCCAGCGATGCCAAAGCCGCAGCACAGGCCACCGGATGTGCAGAATAGGTGTAGCCATGGGGTAGCTCCAACATATAGTCAGGGCCAGCTTCAGCCATAAAAGTATCGTAGATTTCCTGTTTGGCAATCAGCGCACCCATCGGCACCACACCATTAGTCAGCTGCTTGGCGACCGTCATCATATCCGGCGTCACACCAAACTCTTCCGCTCCGGTATTTGAGCCCATGCGGCCAAAAGCCGTAATAACCTCGTCAAAGATTAAGAGAATATTATGCTTATCACAGATTTCACGCAGTCGCTTCAGGTAGCCCTTCGGGGGTGGAATCACACCGGCAGAACCCGCCAGTGGCTCAACAATTACTGCCGCGATGTTTGAGGCATCATGCAGAGCAATTTGTTGCTCCAACTCTTCTGCCAGATGGGCACCGGTTTCCGGCATCCCCTGGGTAAACAGATTTTCTGGCAACATCGTATGAGGCAAATGAGCCGCGTCAATGCCCTGGCCATAAGCTGCCCGGTTAGCACCGATACCGCCAACACTGATACCTCCCCAGTTAACACCGTGGTAGCCTTTAGCCCGGCCAATAAAACGAGTCTTGCTAGCCAGCCCTTTTTTGCGCCAGTAAGCGCGGGCAATTTTCAGAGCCGTCTCAACCGATTCAGAACCCGAACCGGTAAAAAATACTCGATTCATACCTTCGGGCATTAGCTCAGAAATACGATGTGCCAGTTCAAATGATTTGGGGTGGCCAAACTGAAACGCCGGAGAGTAATCAAGCTCCTTCAACTGCCTGCTGACAGCCTCGGTAATTTCCGGGCGGCTATGACCGGCACCACAAGTCCACAGACCTGACAGACCATCAAAGATCTTACGGCCCTCAGCATCAGTGTAGTAATTCCCTTCAGCTGACACGATCAGACGAGGGTCCTGCTTAAAACTGCGGTTCGCCGTAAACGGCATCCAGTGTGCATCTAGTTGCGCCTGACTCAGGCCGCAACGTTTGGTGGTATCAGTCATAGAACCTCACCTCAATATTGAGCTAATTAACATGGACTGCGTAGTAGGTTTTACGCAGTCCACTGGCTAACCACTCTCAGTGTTTATGTTGTTATTTTCAGTTGACTCCATTATCGCTAACAACTAAGTTTATTAAATCCATACTTATTTACTTAAAGTTAACTATTAACAAACCTATCAATAGATTCAAAAAGAGGCGCACATGTCCCGGCGAGAAAACTTGTTGCCACGCCAACTTGGCGATGCCCATATCCGGCTATTACGTATTTACAAAGCGGTGGTCGAAAGCGGCGGTTTTTCGGCGGCTGAAGTGGAACTGAATATAAGTCGGCCTGCTATCAGTTTAGCCATATCTGAGCTCGAAAGCCTACTCAATATGCGCCTCTGTAATCGCGGCCGGGCCGGCTTTGCTTTAACTGAGCAAGGTGAAGAGGTGTACGATGCGACATTGCAATTACTGGGCGGGCTGGAAAACTTTCGCGCACGTATCAATGCAATCAATACTGAACTCAAAGGTGAGTTAAATATTGGCATTACCGACAACATGGTCACCGTGCCACAGATGCGTACCACCCGGGCACTTGCCGCGTTGAAAGAGCGCGGGCCTGAGGTCGCTATTAACATCCGTATGATTCCACCAAAAGATATTGAGTCCGGCGTGTTAGATGGGCAGCTACTGGTCGGTATTGTGGCAGAGCAACGCACCCTGCCCGGCCTCAATTACCTGCCTCTGTATGATGAGCAATCGCTACTCTACTGCAGTAACGAACACCCACTGTTTGAAACTGATAACGATCATTTAAGCGATAGCAAACTGGCTGACTATGATGCAGTGCTACCCGCTTACCCTCAGTCAGCTGAGATAAAACAGCAGCAAGCGATACTGAAAGCCAGCGCCAGCTCAACCGATCGGGAAGGTATCGCCTTCCTGGTTCTCAGCGGTAGTTACATCGGCTTTCTACCGACCCATTATGCTGAACAATGGGTCAAAGCTGGGCGACTCAAAGCGATTCAGCCAGACACGCGGAGCTTTACCACTCACTTCACCGCTATCACCCGAAAGGGAGCGCGCAACAATCTGATTCGTGACGCCTTTATAGAAGAATTAGAAGGCAGTCACTAGACGTGACTTCGCCACTTGCTAGTCGTTAGACGCGGTTGCGCCGCTTGCTAGAAAAGATTAAAACCTAAGGAATACCTGTGAACCGAATTGCAGTCTTTGTTGACGTACAGAATATCTACTACACCACCCGTCAGGCGTATGGCCAACAGTTTAACTATCGCAAACTCTGGCAGAAAATCAGCGCTGAAGGTGAAATTATCATCGCTAATGCCTACGCTATTCACCGGGGTGACGACAGTCAGCTAAAATTTCAGAACGCCCTGAAACATATCGGTTTTAACATAAAATTAAAGCCTTATATTCAGCGCAGTGATGGCTCGGCAAAGGGTGACTGGGATGTGGGCATCGCCATCGACGTGATGGACACGGCCCCGGAAGTAGACACTATTATTCTTCTCTCAGGTGATGGAGATTTTGATCTGCTGCTAGAGCGGGTCAAACGGAAGTACGGCGTAAAAGCTCAGGTATACGGAGTGCCTGCACTGACAGCTAATTCGCTGATCAGCTCGGCGACCGAATTTTTCCCCATCAGAGAAGAACTGCTTCTTTAAAGCAGTTGCTAGATCGTCGCTTAGCGACTTGCTAGAGGTTAGACGAAGCTTCGCCGCTTGCGAGAAAATAACGGCAAATCACTTGTTTTGTTATCTAACCGTTTCACACGAATCTAATCTGTTTTTTCTTAGGTATAGAAAAGCTGGCAAAGATTGCAGTCACAACACCGATAAGAATAGACAGCATCGCAAAGCCTGGCATTGCGCCGCCGTGGGATTTAAACACCAATAGGTAGCCCCCTAAGACAACAAAGAGCAAACCCAATAAGACAAATATCTTCGGATTTAAAGCACTTAACCCTGATAGTTTGGCACTTTTCACCGTTTTAGATTTAGAGTGAACTGAAGCTTTTCGTTTATGCTTATTTCTAGGCATGATCAATTCCTCAAGCTTATGGCTGCGGACTAAAATAAGACCGTCTGATCGCCTTGTTAGTTTAGTCTACACCAACTCAACAGGCTCACTTAATTCTTTTGATGTACAGGGTTTGAAGCGCAAGACTTGCATATACAGGCCATGCCTTTCGCTTCGTCAGGTACCTGATTTAACACACCCTCAGGAAAAGTTATTTCGCTGCACCAACAGCTTTCATCAGCACCACAGGAGGCGATATTTCCACATCGATTATCTTGCTGGCAGATAGGACAGAGATTGGGATCAATAGTGTTCGGAGTAGTATTCAAAATCAATCTCTTGCAACTGATAAAGTTGATGTGACTTCAAAGCATATTTCTTTCAACATACCCAAAAGTTAACCCGACGAGAGCTACGATATCTATAGTTTATAGCCACTACCTGTCTTTCGCTTCAACTGACGGTTTAAGATAGTAGTTGAATTTCGCCAAAACCAACATAGACATGAACTTCTTTAGAACCGGCGTTTTAGCTAAAGACTTGAATCCCTCTTAGCTACATTTCTACCTCGCTATAGCTCTTGAACAATCCTTTTCACAGTAGCTGGGCCAGTTCAATGGTAATAACAGTGAAGCTTTCAGCTTCCATTGAGGTGCTGATTACTTTTATTCTTTGAACATACCAACAGGAACAGTTCCCATCGGATTAAGGCTCAGGGGGTTATCTCCAACGTGCATAACACTCTTATAATAGTGCTCCTTAAAACTTCTCAGATTTACCGTATCCCTGAGTTCAGGAATTGAAAGCAATTTGTTTAGGTATGCTGACAAAGCTGAATAGTCCTTTATAAGACGGTAAGAACATTTAAATAAAGGAAAATATATTTCATCAAAACGCACTAATGTTGCAAAAAGGTAGAGATCACTCTCAGTTATTGTTTTACCAAACAAATAGGTCTGTTTGCTTAAGCGGCTTTCCATTTCATCTAAAGCGCTAAATACAGCCTTCACTTTTGACTCGTAATCAGCCTGATCTCTGGAAAAGCCGGCTAAGTAAACGGCTCGATTAATACTCTCATGAAGCCATTCGTTGAGCTTATCAATTTCATCAGACAGGTCAGTTGGATATAAATCTACTGATAGCTCATGAGCCCCATCCATTCCACTGGAAAAATAATGAGTCATCTCGGAAGAGCTAGTCGACAGAATCGATTTCGTTGATAAATCAACGAGCAATGGTACGGAAGGACGATATATCGCTTTTGGGTCTAAGCGCTCATAAACTGAAGCTAAGTAACTTTCATTAAACGCTGGCTCAGCATCGGGGTCTATTGCCCAGCCTTCAACCTCTTTTACGTTCTCCATCCAGGTATAACCAACGTTGCCGGATAGCCCGGTTAATTCAAGAGCAGCAATCACGCGGTGACAAAAAGGACAAGCGGATGCCACGTACAGATGCAAACGGGTGCTTTTATTTGGGGCTGGTATTGTTAGCTTTAGCTCTTTACTCATTGTAAAAATTCTCGCTCAAGTTTACGCGTCTCTTCATTTTACGACTACGAATAATCAGCCCGCTTCCGGATGAAATTCTGGCCAAGATGAATCCCTATCACGCTCACTAATACAGCCGCGGATGGCCTGATTGATCTGGCCGCTTAGCTATCCTCTCGCTACACAATAGCGGTAAACCTAACTATAGAAGATATCAGAATTCATGCACAAAAATCACAGTTCAAAGCTGTCAGGGCGCCACCCTGGCTGATGCTGTCTGCCCTTGCCATAGGCATTTATTTGAATGAACTTAAATCAATTTTATGCTCTTCAATAACTTGCTGTACCTGTAGCTTTTTTTGCCCTGCGGCAACAGCCATTACTTTTGCAATAACCTCTGATACTTCACCCTTTGTCACATCTGCTTTTTTGGCTTGATGAAGATAGTATTTAGTACATGGCTGACAGTTCATTCCCATCGCAGCAGCTAAACCAACCAACACCTCTGTTCTGGTGTCTAAGTGCTCATTTTCATGAGTCGCTTCATAGAAGGTGTCATAAAGTTCTTTGTGATGTTTCGTGAGCATCTGCGCACCTCCATGAAATTTGATAACGTCAAGCCAATGCTTTATGCCTGATTGAGCGCCTTACTATGGCGAATGCCATTTATTTGGGCTTTTCCTCATGAACAAGCATTGTCATGTATTTTGTAAATCGTCTTTGTCTGGTTTCGGGTTTCTTTGCACTTGTTAATCCGTAGGCGATAACATAACGACTCGATTTATTAAGTGTTTCATAAAACTTTTTTACATTCGGTTGGCTATCTAATGCCGCTAAAAAGTCCGCTGGCACTTCCATTTCGCTGACTACGTAAGCTTGCTGCCAACGGCCATCCGCTTTAGCAGCACGAACAAGTTCGAGCCCTGATTCCATCATCCGGCCCTCACTTATCAACCGTTCCACATGCTCCGTATTCCTTTTAGACCAGTTACTGCGTGCTTTCCTGGGAGTAATACGTTGAACATAGGTTTGCTCATCCACTGACTTCTTAACCCCATCGATCCAACCCCAGCAAAGCGCTTCGATCACGACATCATTCCAGGTGACGCTCTGAACCCCGGTATTTTTCTTGAAGATCTTCACCCACAGCTCAGTTTCAACAGCGTGGTTCGCCCTGAGCCACTCGCCGAGAGCTTGCGGTGTTGCAAATGTCATGATTTTCAATGGATCGGGTTCAGGCATCTGCTTGGATTCTTTTTGGTATAACGCTCGGGTAAACGGCTGGCGCGCAGCGACAGTCCGGTGCAGCGAAGCGGAACGAATTTGACCCGCTTGTTAGGTGTTTGAATATTTTTAGATAGCACTTATAAACACCAACATTAAAATAAAAAGAGCAAATAAAAAACAATATGGAACCCAAAAACGATTTCTTGGAAAAAGGCCAAACATTTTGATTTCGTTTGAGTGGAATTCTTTACCACAGCTATAGCACACAACTAAATCGAATTGCTCATGGTCGCGATGTATTGACCAGGGTGTACAAAACAGAGTTATTGGTTGAGGTTTTCTATTTTTCTTAGAGTCATTTTCAACCCCACATTTAGGACAAATACTTTGCGCCATGCAGACACCTAACAGCTAAATATACGACAACGATTTTGGAGAAATACGACAGCCTGTCGTATATCGACTCTTCAATAGCAATTTAACTTTGTCACTTAACCCACTGAAGCAGTGTCTGATTTTTTTGAAATTGGATTTTTTAAGATTGGAGAAAGACGACAGCCTGTCGTATATCTGCAGAAATGCGACAAAATGAGCCTTAATAAGAATCATTTTCATTGATTATCCTTAAATCCGTTGCTACTGAGTCCTTAGTTTCTCAATACTTGCATAGAAAATCACACTATGAAATAGCCTCTATCCAAAAATAGAACGGGTCGTCTCCACATATGGCACAGCAAGTCGCCTGACAATATTTGATCTTTCGATTGTTCGCTGTGCCAAATCGATAAAGCTGCTAAAATCAGATAGTGACACTAGGGAAGATTTCGGCTGTCAGCCATGACAATCCCGACTCAATGCTACGGATGTTATCTATGAAACAGACTTATAAGCGTAAGCCTCCCTTCATTCTGATCAGTAGTGTTTTATTGATCATCGCTTTTACCGCAATCAGCCTGACCAACTACTATGTGGCAAATCGCTCTCTGAACCAGCACATTGAGACGAATACACTCCCCCTGACCAGTGACAATATCTATTCAGAAGTGCAGCGCGACTTGTTACAGCCAATTCTGGTGTCTTCTCTTATGGCGCAGGATACTTTCGTTCATGACTGGATTGATGCCGGAGAACGACAACCTGCACAGATGTCCCGTTACCTCAAATCTATTCAGGATCGCTATAATGCGATCACCGCATTTTTTGTTTCCGAGCAAACATCAAACTATTACCACAGCACCGGTATCATTAAACAAGTTTCCTCTTCCGATTCTGCTGACAATTGGTACTTTGCTACCCGGTCACTCGACGATGAATTTAATATCAACCTGGATCAGGATACGGTTGATACCACGACGACAAACCTGTTCGTCAATCATAAAGTGAAAGACCATCAAGATCGGTTTCTGGGTATTATCGGTGTCGGGCTGGCATCAAAAACGATTAAGGGGTTAATTGAAGATTATCAACTGAGATATGGCCGTCAGGTTTACTTTATTAACCGGCAGGGACAAGTAGCCTTGCAGGGAAGTAAATATACCGGTGCCGAAGATATTCATCAGGCCGAAGGGCTGAAAGATATTGCCACACAAATTCTCACGACGCAGAGCGGGTCATTTAACTATACCGACAACGACCAGCAATACCTGATCAAATCCCGTTTTATTCCAGAACTGGACTGGTACCTGATCGTAGAACACAGACAGCAAAGTGAAGCACTTATCACCACAACGCTATGGGTCAACCTGTCGATCAGCCTGTTAGTCACCCTGATCGTATTGCTACTGCTTTACTATACTCTGGGCGGATATCAGCGCCGATTAGAATTTATGGCAAATACTGATCCTCTGACAGGTACCGCCAGCCGTTACGCATTTGAATCCACCTTTGCACAGATACTTAGTTTTGCACAACGGGAGCAACATCCGGTCTCAACTATGCTGGTCGATATCGATCATTTCAAGAAAGTAAATGATAATCACGGCCACCTGGCCGGCGACAAAGTACTCACTGAGGTTGCCAACATCCTTTCAGATAATCTGCGTCAATCTGATATGTTGTGTCGCTGGGGCGGCGATGAGTTTCTGATTGTTCTGCCCCACTGTACTCAGGTAGCCGCCCGTGAGATAGCGGAAAAGATGCGCCTGCAGATTGAGACGTTATTGCCAGCGTTAGACAATTTGAATCTAAGTATTACCGCCAGCTTTGGCATTGCGGAATATTCTAATGATGAATCATCTGCCAGCCTGTTTAGCCGTACTGACGCAGCACTGTATCGTGCCAAAGCTAAATTTCGTAATCAGGTTGAATGTACTGTGAACGCACCCGCTGAAACAATTTGATGTCCGTCATAGATACGGATTAAAGTGTTGATAATAAAAAATAAACTGTTATATTGAATCCAGCTTGAAGATTCACCATATTTTTATGCATCATTTCGAATGATCCTGTTTCAGCTTCATCGTCCTGTTTCCATAATATATAGTAAAAATTCCTGCATCATCGCCATGAATAATGGCTAACATTATATTTATTAAAGGAAACTAACATGTCTACTGTAACCGGTACTGTTAAATGGTTTAACGCTGATAAAGGCTTCGGTTTTATTGAGCAGGAAAATGGCCCTGACGTATTCGCACACTTCAGTGCAATCCAGAGCAACGGCTTCAAGACTCTTGAAGAAGGCCAGCAGGTACAGTTCACTGTAACTCAAGGTCAGCGCGGTCCACAAGCAGAGAACATCACTGCTATCTAAGACCGAGCAAGCTGGCAGATCTTTGATCTGCAGCTCTCCGAAGAAGGCCTGATTACGATCAGGCCTTTTTTATATCTTCTACACCCCTTCCCCGCTCAATCATCAGCATTTTCGATACTCTTTCAGCAAATCACAGCAGCGATACCCGATTAAACTCTGTTTTCCAGAGTAACTTCCCTAAGTAATTCAGAAATATACGAATAAAAGATTGCCATCTGAAAGATTCACATATATATTTATAGCCGCTTGAAGATTCACCATATTTTTATGCATCATTTCGAAGATCCTGTTTCAGCTTCATCGTCCTGTTTCCATAATGTATAGTAAAAATTCCTGCACCATCCGCCATCATTGATGGCAAAACATTATATTCTTTAAAGGAAACTAACATGTCTACTGTAACCGGTACTGTTAAATGGTTTAACGCTGATAAAGGCTTCGGTTTTATTGAGCAGGAAAATGGCCCTGACGTATTCGCACACTTCAGTGCAATCCAGAGCAACGGCTTCAAGACTCTTGAAGAAGGCCAGCAGGTACAGTTCTCTGTAACTCAAGGTCAGCGCGGTCCACAAGCTGAGAACATCGTAGCTATCTAAGACCGAGCAAGCTTAACAGATCACTGATCTGTTGCTTACTTTAAAAAAAGCCTGATTACGATCAGGCTTTTTTGTGTCTGAAATATATAATTCTGACAACTGCCATATCCCATGCCGCCCATCATTAAGCTAGCGCCAGAATGGCTTGCGGATCTCTTGCAACGCTTCTTCCCGGGTAACGCCGATATCCTTTAGTTGATGCCGATCCAGCGTCGCCAACAGCTGACGGCTACGATATTTTCTTAACCAGCACTTCAAAACGGAACCTACATTAGCTTTCCTTTCAATAGCACCCCTAACCTCAATTTTATTATTCACTGCGCATGTCATAACCAAACCCTCTTATTTACTGACCTGTAAGGGTTATAATGAGTTTTTTAAAAACTAACGACAAACGAGTTTTACACTCCTATAATTAAGTTAATCTTAATCATTATAGAATTTCATATGGCACAGCTTCCTTCACTGAAGTCGCTCCAGGCGTTTCGTCACGCGGCAGAATCCAAAAGTTTCAAAAAAGCAGCCGAGCAACTGTTTGTCAGTCAGGCCGCTATCAGCCAACAGATCAAAGCCCTTGAGCAACAGCTTGAAGTCCCCCTGTTTCAACGCCTGACACGGAAAATAGAGCTCACGACCGAAGGCCAGCAACTACTGCCCTATATCAGCAAAGCCTTTACCAGCCTGGAACAAGGAATCAACCAACTGAGCGATGACCCGGACCCCCACCGACTTTGCCTAAGCACACTTCCTTCGTTTGCCAGTCGCTGGTTGGTACCTAAACTTGGCTCATTTCAGTCTGAAGCCCAGGACCTGAGCATCAATATCTCTCCCACACTTCAGCTGGATAACTTCGACGACAACTCATTGGATTTAGCAATTCGTTACGGCATGGGAGATTACCCAGGGTTAAGCGCACGATTGTTACTCAAAGACCATGTCATACCAGTGTGCCACCCCTCGTTAATAAACAACGAAGGACCGATAGAGCAACAGTTGCAACAACTGCCACTACTGATTGATGACGCTCCCGATATGAAATCGCTCTGGCCTGAATTTGAAGCCGCTATCAGCTTCAACCAAACGCAACAAGCCACACGCCTGGAAGTGAGTGACTCGAACATTCTCGTTGAAGCGCTGATCAGCGGCCAGGGTCTGGCAGCCGTACGTTACAGCCTGGTATATGAGCTCTTAGAACGGGGCACGCTCATCTGCCCCTATCCGATGTACCGTCCCACAGCATTTAACTACTTTCTAGTTGCCCCGGCACATCACTTCAAGCGCCCGAAAGTACAGCGCTTTGAACGCTGGCTTAAACAGGAAGTTCAGGAGATCCACCGCAGCTGGGAGAGATTTAAACAACAGGTACTATTGCACCCTGAAAATCAGGACTAAACAGACTGACTCAATACCTGAGTCATTTTTTGCACGATAACATCGGCATTAGCTGGCGTACTGAGAACCGAGCGGACACCAGACTCAGCCTCTGATGTCGTTATATACTGAGGCGCTATCGCGGGCAACAACGCTTGCATGTATCCCCCAGAGAACTCAGGATGGGCCTGTATCGTTAATATATGAGAACGATAACTGAGCGCGCCATAGGGACAGAACTCTGAACCTGCCAACAGCTCAGCCCCTTCTGGCAGCGTAACAACCTGATCCTGATGGATAACGTGCAGAGACAGGCTCTCAACACCAAACCAGGTCATTCCCTTTGCCGTCAGGCGGTACTGATCGACGCCCAGCCCCCAACCCGCTTTGACTTTTTCGACTACACCTCCCAGCGCCTGCGCGATGATCTGATGCCCGAAACAGATACCCACCAGCCCCTGTCTTGCCTGACTAATATCTCTGATCAACTGTTCGAGGGGATCTATCCACTCCAAAGGCTCATAAACACTTGCAGGAGAACCTGTTATTACCCAGCCATCACAGTCGCGATATGAATTAGGAAACTCTCCCAGGCAAACATCCCAACATTGGAAACTTAAATCACTCCCTGCAAACATCTCTTGCGTCATTTGAGCAAAGGAGCCAAACCGCTTCAGCAACTCACCTTCATTACTACCCGCTGCTAGTATTCCTATCTTCATCCTAGAGCCTGTCATTTCTGAGACAAAAAAACCGCTATTACCAGCGGTTATCTAATTCCATAAAGAGCATCTACATTAAGCGCTTAATTTTTTACCAAATTTCCGCTCATAAATCTGCTCATCCAGCCCGCCACTTTGACTGAATCGGTGGCAGCAGCATCAGCACAGAGCATCTCCAAACCAGCGTCAGCAACCTCATCAGGAATAACGGAGCCCTTTCTTAGCGAGACCAGATCAGTTTCATAGCCCAGGTTAAATTCAGGGTGCGCCTGAAAAGTTAAAATATTATCGCCATACTGGAGCCCTGCATATTTACAAAAATCCGATTCAGCAAATACTCTGGCCGCTTCAGGTTTTTCAGTCACCTGATAACGATGCATTGCACTGATGGAAAAATGATCTTCATTACCGCTGATAAAACTGTTATTACCGATTAACCTGTAACTATGCAGACCAACACCCCAACCACCTTCATAAGCTTCAACCTTTCCACCAAA
Source organism: Amphritea japonica ATCC BAA-1530 (assembly GCF_016592435.1). NCBI lineage: Bacteria > Pseudomonadati > Pseudomonadota > Gammaproteobacteria > Oceanospirillales > Oceanospirillaceae > Amphritea > Amphritea japonica. The sequence goes on from NZ_AP014545.1 coordinate 2,354,090, forward strand.
GGCTTCGGCAATTATCTGGTGACCAAAACAGATGCCCAGTAAAGGACGGCCAGTCTCATCAATTTCTAGAATCAACTGCTTCAGTTTAAGCATCCAATCCCGGTTTTCATCGACATTAAACTTTGATCCGGTAATCACCCAGCCTTCACACTGTTTAGGCGAGCCTGGAAAGACACCATCACGAACATCAAACACTTCATAGGTGAAATCCTGCTCTACCTGAGCAAACAACTCAACAAACATATCAGCATAGGTGCCATACTGCTTCAGCAGTTCATCCGGGGTAATACCGGTCGCCAAAATACCAATTTTCATCATCTTTTCTCTTTCTAAAAACAACGACGCCCTCTTACAGAGGGCGTATTTTTTAAAGCCCGGTATCACTCATCGCTTGCCAGTAACTTAGACTGCCGTCGCATCTGATACATAGCACCAATCACACCGATCGCTACTACAGCAATCATGAGTGTCGCCAGCGCATTCACTTCAGGAGACACGCCTAAACGCACCTTTGAGAAGATAACCATCGGCAACGTACTATTACCCGGCCCTGAGACAAAGCTGGCAATAACCAGATCATCCAGCGATAGCGTAAACGACAGCAACCAACCAGAAATAATAGCCGGCATTATCAGCGGCATGGTAACCAGAAAGAACAGCGACGAAGGCTTCGCCCCCAGATCCATTGCCGCCTCTTCCAGGGTTTCATCCAGCTGCGATAACCTTGATTGGACAATAACAGCCACATAAGCCATGCAAAAAGTCACATGGGCAATAATAATGGTGCCGGTCCCCCGACCCGATGGCCAGCCAAACATACCTTCCATCGCAACAAACAGTAGCAGCAGTGAAAGACCGGTAATAACCTCAGGCATGACCAACGGCGCACTGATCCAGCCGGATAACACCATCTTCCCTCTGAAGCGACCAAAACGACTCAGCACAAACCCCGCCATAGTTCCCAGCACCACTGCGACACTGGCGCTGATAAAAGCGATCTTTAAGCTTAGTAACGCTGCATCAATAATCTGTTCATTACGAAACAGTTCGCCGTACCACTTCAAAGACCAGCCACCCCAGACGGTAACTAGTTTGGACTTATTAAAGCTGTATACCACCAGTGCAATCATCGGTGCGTATAGAAAAATAAAGCCTAATGTTGCCGACGTTGTTAAAAACAGTGATCTACGTTTCATCAGACCGCCTCCTCTTTACCCTGACTATTCCGGATCAGCATGATCGGTAACACCAGCACTATCAGCATCACAATGGCTACAGCAGAAGCCATCGGCCAGTCCCTATTGAGGAAGAATTCATCCCACAACACCCGACCAATCATGAGCGTATCAGAGCCACCCAGAAGCGATGGAATAACAAACTCACCTACTGCAGGTATAAATACCAGCATACAGCCCGCGATAATACCCGGCACCGCCATCGGTATCGTAATCAAAAAGAAACTGGTCGCAGGCCTGGAACCCAGATCTTCAGCGGCCTCCAGCAGCGTCATATCCATCTTTTCCAGGGCGCTGTAAAGCGGCAGAACCATAAAGGGTAGATAGGTATAAACAATGCCGATATAAACAGCAAAATCGGTCTGCAACATAATCAGAGGCTGATCAATAATGCCGGCACCCAGCAGAAACTCGTTAATCAATCCGTTCTTTTTTAGAAATCCCATCCAGGCATACACCCGAAGTAGAAACGATGTCCAGAATGGAAGAATGACCAGTGACAGTAACAGCGCCCGGGAAGACGGCTTACTGCGAGCGATCAGGTAAGCAATAGGAAAGGCTATTATCAGCGTAAATACTGTCGAGATCCCGGCAATCTTAATCGAACTCAGATATGCATCGAGATAGAAAGTATCTTCAAACAGATAAAAATAATTTCCAAGATTCAGTTTAAGATTCAGGTACGACTCTTCTACATCCCAGTTCAACAATGAAGTATAGGGAGGCACTGCAATGGCCGTTTCCGATAGTGATATTTTGAACACCACCAGAAAGGGAATAAAGAAAAAGATTGCCAGCCACAGCGTCGGCACTGAGACAACGGAAAAGCGCCCCCAGTTAATCCTTCTAAAAAAGTTAAACTTTGCCAGCCGTGAACCGGAGCCATCCACCCAGGCAGAACCTGTCGGAGTACTCATGAGGTTAACACCACGCTACTGTCAACATCCCAGAATAGATAAACCTCGTCATTCCAGGTCAAACGCTCGCCCGTACCCCGGGTAATATTTGGCTGCGTAATCCGCACCTCTTTGCCGCTACTTAAGCGCACACGATATACCGACAGGCTGCCCATATAGGCAATCTCTTCAACAATACCTTTGATGCAGTTCTCAATCTGATCCGGCTTCTGCTTACTTATCCGCGCCTTCTCAGGCCGCAACGCAACATGCACCTTCTGATTCGGCGCACAGCTGATGCCGTGATTCACATAAAGAACCCCTCCGGCATCCTTGGATTTGATACGTACCGAATCAGGCTGATCTTCAATCACCCGGCCTTCGAACAGATTAACCGAGCCGACAAATTCAGCGACAAAACGGCTATTAGGGTATTCGTAGACATCATGCGGCTCAGCCGTCTGGACGATCACACCATGATTCATAACACCGATACGGGTCGCCAGTGTCATCGCCTCTTCCTGATCATGGGTTACGACCACAAAGGTCACACCCAGCTCTTCCTGTATATTGATCAGTTCAAACTGCGTTTCTTCCCTCAGCTTTTTATCCAAAGCACCCAGCGGCTCATCCAGCAACAGCAATTTTGGCCGCTTAACCAATGAACGCGCCAGTGCTACCCGCTGCCGTTGACCGCCTGAAAGCTGGTTAGGCTTACGCTTACCTAAATGACCCAGCTGCACCATATCCAACATTTGTGCCACCCGCTGCTTAACCTCAGCCCGGTGCAAGCCCTCTCTTTTCAAGCCGAAAGCAACATTCTGTTCTACTGAAAGGTGAGGAAACAAAGCATAAGACTGGAACATCATATTGATAGGGCGTTTCCAGGGCGGAATCGCCGCCATATCAACACCATCAACAATAATCCGACCACTGGTCGGCGACTCGAAACCCGCCAGCATTCGCAACAAAGTACTCTTACCAGAACCGGAACCGCCCAGCAGACAAAACAGCTCGTTCTTATAGATATCCAGCGAGATATTATCGACCGCAGTAAATTCGCCAAAGTTCTTTGTAACATTTTCAATCTGCAGGAAAGGCTCTGCCCCATCCTGTTTCCACAAAGGCAGGTTTACAGCCGCCTCGGAAGAAACCGGCGCGACACCCTGCTGCTCTATATTTTGAGTGGAAGTCATACCAAACCCTCAAGACTTTTTCATCTACCAAGCCCTAACCCGAGCTCAGAGAATTATTTAAGAAGCCCCTGAGCGATACTTTAGCGTACCTGTCCCGGCCTATACCCGAAACCCAAGGGCTTACTGAATAACTCACACGAGCGGGTGCATCAGCACCCGCTATGATGCCATTAACGACCCGTTTTGATACCGGACCAGGTACGTGTTAACAGACGATCAAACTTAGCGGAATGAGCATTTTGAGTGAATAGATTTGCCTTAACTTTATCAGAAGGATAGATACCAGGATTGTTCAACACTTCCTCCAGGACCATCGGCTCTGCGGCTTTATTAGCTACGGCATAATAAGCATAATTAGAGATGGAGGCAGCGCTCTCACCTTTAAGGATGTAATCGATCAGCTGGTGAGCCGCTGCCTTATGTGGCGCATCGGATGGAATTGCCAGCAGATCGAACCACACCAACGTCCCCTCTGTAGGAATGGAATAACCAACATTCACACCCTGGCCAGCTTCTTCAGCACGCCCCTGAGCTTGCAGTACATCGCCATTGTAGCCAAGCGCTACACAGGTATCGCCATTCGCCAGGCCGGAAATATAGCCCGATGAATCAAACTTACGGTAGCTATCACGTACTGACTTAAGCAGCTCAGATGCTCGTTTCAGGTCTGACTTCTTCTCCGAGTTTGGGTCTAGCCCCAGGTAATTAAGCGCGATAGAAACAACCTCTGCTGGTGAATCAAGCAGCGTAATACCACAATCCTTAAGCTTGGCTGCCACCTCTGGCTTAAAAATAATATCCAGTGAGTTAACCGGTATATCGCCTAATCGCTCTTTCAACATATCAACATTATAGCCCAGGCCTATAGTGCCCCAGGCATAAGGAACATTATGTTTATTACCTGCATCATGACGGGCGATTTTTTCTAACATCACAGAATCAAGATTTCCGTAATTATTTAACTGAGCTCGATCAATCTCAGCATAAATGCCTGCCTGAACCTGACGCTCAAGAAACGATCCGGTTGGCACTACCACGTCATAACCGGAACCACCCGCCATCAGCTTAGCTTCCAGCCCCTCATTGGAATCGTAAACATCGTAGTTAACTTTAATACCGGTTTCTTTAGTAAAATTATCCAGAATTTCCGGACTGATATAGTCAGACCAGTTGTAAAAGTTTACAACCTGCTCTTCGGCAATGGCGGTAGTGGAAACTGATACAGCCAGTGCTGCTGCAAGACCAAGTTTCTTCGGATTCATTTTATTACTCCATTCTGGTGCTTCTGATATCACAGCCCTGGCTGTTTAATCATGTAAGCATTAACTCTTTTGGTACCGCAGCGCGGTGCTCATCAGAGCCACATATTTTTGTTGTTATTGTCATGGCTGCCCCTCTGATCAAGGAAGCAGCGCTCAAGCTTCTCAGACTGTCGCAGTATTTTCTGCAACTAGTAAAAATGTACGACAAGCTCCCTGCTGTCTATATACCCCTCAATAGGTATCACAATGAAAAATGTTAAAAATCAGTCAATTACAGCAACCCAAGATAGGATTCATACTCGATATCAGAGATCTGTTCGCTAATCTTCCGCTGCTCCTGACGCTTGGCTGCAGAGAATACCCGAACAAACTCTTCACCCAGATACTCCTTCAGCACGTCACTACCGGAAAACAGATCGGTGGCCTGATCCCACTTAGTTGGCAGTACCAGCTCACCATCGCCTTCAGCATAGGCATCGCCCTCAATAGGTGCAGGTGGCATCAGCTTGTTTTCAATGCCGTACAGTGCCCCTGCCAAAATAGATGCCAACACCAGGTATGGATTCGCATCTGCACCGGATACCCGGTGTTCAATCCGTCGAGCCACGCCGGGACTCTCGGGAATCCTGATCGCAACAGTCCTGTTCTCATAACCCCAGCTGGCAAAAGTAGGCGCATGGGCTCCCGCCATAAAGCGCCTGTATGAATTCAGGTGTGGCGCAAATGTCAGCATACTGTCAGGCATCATATGCATCAGACCAGCAACGGCGTTCTTAAGAACATCGGTCCCCTCTTCTCCGCCGTTATCAAAAACGTTGTTACCCGCTTCATCCAACAAACTAAAGTGAACATGAAAACCGTTACCGCTCTTATCCGCATAAGGCTTAGCCATGAAAGTCGATGAATGACCATGCTTTCTGGCTATTCCCTTCACCAGTCGCTTGAATAAAATCGCCTGATCAGCCGCCATAAGGGGATCATCTATATGCATCAGGTTTATCTCGAACTGCCCTGGGCCCAGCTCAGAAATAATGGTATCGGCAGGGACACCTTGTATCTCGCAAACCTCACGAACCTCAGAAAAGAACGCTGATAAGCCATCCATCTCATCAATGGAATAACAATCGGTCTCGCTCAATCGGCGCCCATGACCTTCGGACAGCACCGGCGGCTTCGGTCGCTGAGTCTCTTCAGACTCACTATCCATCAGATAAAACTCAAGCTCCGTAGCGACCACAGGCGTGAGGCCCATCCCTTTAAAACGCTTAACTACCCCAGCCAGTACCTGACGAGGATCACAGCCAAAGGGAGTTCCATCTGGATTCGACATCATTGCCATAATCTGATCACGGGGCTCTTCAGCCCAGGGAACAGGGATCGCAGCATCGGTCACGGGCATACAGATACCATCCATATCGCCAGTTTCAAACACCAACCCGTTATCTAAAACATCGTCGCCCCAAAAATCGAACCCCAGAACGGAGCGAGGCAGCTTAACACCCTCTTCAAAAACCTTAGCCACTGCGTTAGCAGGTAAACGTTTCCCCCGAAGGTTACCGTTCAGGTCAGTTATAAACAGATCAAACTCTTTATCTTTATTAGATGTCATAAGACTCTCACTCGAAATCTTCCATACCCACCCGTTACCTGGCAGGAGATACAACTCAGCTGTAATCAGCATAACCCACTAAAGAGGCACATACCTACTTTTGTGATCACAAACAATATATCAATGTGATCACGTTTTTTTCTGTCAGTCAATATCGACTTATATCACAAAAGTCGTGTAGCCTATTTAGTGATCGCATTATTACAAGAAACAACCTGTAAACAGGTTCTCCAGAGAAACAAGGCCAATACCTATGCAGATTATGGACAAGAAATCTCCGATACATATAACCATATCCAAGCGAGATGACTCTGTAACTATCACCCAATGGGTATACAAGACCCTGCGCAACGCTGTCATGTATGGTGAGATCCTGCCTGGAAGAGCACTTACTATCCGTGAGCTAGCAGGAATACTGGATGTTAGCCCTATGCCTGTCAGGGAGGCTTTAAGGCAGCTTGCAGCCGAGAATGCTCTGGATATTCAGGGAAACCGCAGGGTAATGGTACCCAAAATGACGGCCATGAAATTTAACGAGTTATGCGAAGCTCGCATTGCAATTGAATCCCACGCGGCAGCCAGGGCACTGCCCTACATCGATAGCGCTCAGCTCCAACAGTTACGCAGTCTAGACAAACTTATAGATAAGGCTCAAGAGGACAACGATCTGGCGCAGATCAGCATTCTCAATCAAAATTTTCATCGTGCACTTTATACGGCTAATCCTCACCAGGTCACATTGCCACTCATTGAAAGCCTATGGTTACAACTCGGCCCTTTCATGCGACTGGCCACGAGCCAGCTAGAGGAACATTATCTGGTTGATCGCCACAATGAAGCGATGACTGCTATTGAAAAGAAAGACGCCTTTGCCCTGCAGATAGCAATAGCTGCAGACATTCGGGAAGGAATCGCATTCGCCGGAACCCCTGAAATGCTCCATGCCTTTATTGAGAACGCAGGCGCTTGATTTCACTTAATATTCTACAATTTTAACGTCTATGTTGATTGATTAAACTCTTCGCCTGATTAGAAAACTCTTACTCGTCAGCATATTTTTTTGTTGACTTTAAAATTTTGTGATCACAAAATAACTAACACAAACAGGATTTACACATCCAGTTTCACAGATTTTATGATCACATAATATTTTACCGCACCGTTTATATTGTACTTTCGGTGTCAGGCTGGGAGAGATTCAATGCTCGACGATAACAACAAGACTTCAGCAAACACCGCTGATATTCAGGCGATCGATGCCGACCATCATATGCACCCATTTACCAATACCGGCGCTCTGAATAAGAAAGGCGCACGGGTAATCACCCGTGGAGAAGGTGTTTACCTCTGGGACAGTGAAGGTAATAAAATTCTGGATGGCATGGCTGGATTATGGTGCGTTAATATGGGCTACGGCCGCTCTGAATTAGCCGAGGCCGCCAACACACAAATGAAAGAGCTGGCTTATTACAACACCTTCTTTCAGACCACCCATGCTCCGGTAGCTCAGTTAGCCAAAGAGATCGCCAGCATAACCCCAGACGACCTGAATCACATTTTCTTTGCCAACTCAGGTTCAGAAGCCATCGATACTATTATGCGGATGGTTCGCCAGTACTGGAGTATCAAAGGCAAACCTTACCGCAACATCCTGATTTCCCGTGAGAACGCCTACCACGGCAGCACTATTGGTGGCACAAGCCTTGGTGGTATGGGCGGTATGCATGGTCAGGGCGGCCCGCTGGTACCTAATATCGAGCGCATTCGCCAGCCATACTGGTACGGCGAAGCTGGCGAGATGTCAGAAGAAGAGTTTGGTCTCGCTTGCGCTAAAGCCCTTGAAGACAAAATTCTTGAAGTAGGACCGGATAACGTAGCCGCCTTTGTTGGCGAGCCTATCCAGGGTGCCGGCGGCGTAATTGTTCCACCGGCAAACTACTGGAGCGAGATCCAGAAGGTTTGTCATAAATATGACATTCTACTGGCAGCAGATGAAGTTATCTGTGGTTTCGGTCGTACGGGTAGCTGGTTTGGCAGCGACACTCTGAGTATCAAACCAGATATCATCTCAATGGCCAAAGGACTGTCATCAGGTTACCTGCCCATCGCAGCTGTAGCAGTAGGTGACCGAATCGCCAACGCCTTTATCGAACACGACGATGATTTCAATCACGGCTTCACTTATTCCGGCCATCCGGTTGCCGCTGCCGTTGCGACTGCCAACATTCAGTTGATGAAAAAAGAAAATATTGTTGAGTACGTGGGGAATGATATTGGCCCATACTTCCAACAGAAACTTCGTGAGGCGGTCGCGGATCATCCACTGGTCGGCCATATAGAAGGCGTTGGATTGGTTGTCGGTATCGCACTGGTCAAAGATAAAGAAACTAAAGAGCTGTTCGGCGATGACACGGATATCGGCATGATCTGCCGTGACCACTGCTTCAATAACGGTCTGATAATGCGAGCAGTGGGGAGCCGTATGGTGCTGTCTCCTCCTCTGGTCATCAGCCATGCTGAAGTTGACGAACTCTGTGAAAAGGTTCGCCTGTGCTTTGATCTGACTCACAAATCTGTCAGTTAAGCATCTGTTTTAAACCTGCATAACTTTTCACTATCGTCATGCAGGCGAAAGCGGGGAGCGAACAAGGCTCACCCGCTTACCTTATTCGGTTGCAACAGAACTATTGAAGATGGCTCTATAGTTCCTGGACGTTTGCAGCCGGATCTTTTTATTCAATCAGCCATTCAAGCAGGAGACACGCCATGCAAAGCAACCGAGCTCAGCAATGTGCGGCTGACCACTGGCAAAAGGACCTTGCTGCACTTATAGACACAATACGTCTGCCCAGCTTTGGCGGCCTGCTAGAAAAATTTCTAGCCAGCCAGTGTCACTTTGATACCCTGCTGATGGTAACCTATAAAAAGTCCCTGAAGCCGCTCATTCTTCATCCAACCAACCCGGCCGAACAAAGCCTGACTCTCCACAACTACATCAACCGTTCCTATATTCTCGACCCTCTTTTCAACGCGATCCAGAGTGGTAACCTGGGGGAAGGCGTCAGTCGGTTGATCGACATTGCACCGGATAGTTTTGAAACAACCCGCTACTATCAGAGCTGCTATAAAGAGTTCGACCTGATCGATGAGATCAACCTGGTGATCGAGCTGGACCCTAAGGTTAACTGTGCAATTTCACTGGGGCGAAAAACCAGCCGGGGCACCATAACCCGAGCGGAGTTAACCCGTCTTAACGATATTTATCCGGTGGTTCAATCGATTATTCGTCAATTTTGGTTATCTCAATCCCAGGAATTTGTGAAATACGAAAAGTCAGAAGGCCCGATGAATCAGGCCATCAGCACCTTCGGCAGCGGTGTTCTGACTCCGCGAGAACAACAAATTGCCGGTCTTATACTGCAGGGACACTCCTCAAAGGCGATCGCTAACATGCTGGAGATCAGCCTGGGCACCGTAAAAGTCCATCGCAAGAACATCCATACCCGCCTGAATACCTCCACCCAGGCCGATATTTTCACCCTGTTCCTGGCGCATCTTAAAGAGCTGGATCCAACAGCTAGCATCTGAGTCGCCAGAAGGGCGCTTCGCACCTGCTAGCAGCTAGACAAACAAAACGATAAGACATAAACGCTATCATTCTTACCGACCTCCTAATTGCCAACATTCCTGTTTTCCGGCAGACTTATGCCAGATCAAGCAACATATAGAATACTAAGGATGGTTACTATGAATGATGACAATATCTATTCCGCCCCTGAAGCTAATTTAGAAGTCACTGAAGAGTTTGAGCTGGTACTGGCCAGCCGGTGGACCCGGTTTTGGGCTGCCTTACTCGACACTCTTTTTCTATCGATCGTATTCGTCCCTGCGATGTACTTACTCGGTATATGGGATCAGTTAATGGCAGATCAGCTATCAACAATGTCAGATATATTACTGAGTGCACTGGTTCTGGTTGCTTATATTATTCTTAATAGCTATTTACTGGCTAACTCGGGACAGACCATTGGGAAGAAGCTGCTGAATATCCGAGTCGTTGATTTTGAAACTGAAGAGTTGCTACCGTTCTGGAAAATTGTCGGTGTACGCTACATACCCTTTTTTATTCTCAGCCAGATACCCGCGGCTGGACAAACAATCGGCTTAATTGATTCCCTTTTTATCTTCAAAAAAGACAAGCGCTGCCTGCATGACCTGTTGGCAAATACTAAAGTGGTCAAACTATAATCCAACCTCCCCATAAACAAAAAAAACCGCCAAATGGCGGTTTTTTTTCTAGCGACTAGCAAGTCACGAAGTGACGTCTAGCCATCGGTGCAGCGGCGATCTAGCCACTGCCCTTACAGCCGTATCAGAACATTCTTAATATCAGTATATTTTTCCAGCGCGTGCAGCGATTTATCACGACCATTACCGGACGCTTTAACACCACCAAAGGGCACCGTACTATCTCCCTCTCCCCAGGTATTAACCCACACCATACCACTTTCAACCTTACGGCTAACACGGTGGGCGCGGGAAAGGTTCTGCGTCCACACAGCAGCCCCCAGCCCATAGACAGAATCATTGGCTAGAGCGATCGCTTCCTCTTCCGTTTCAAACTCACAGACCGCCAACACAGGTCCGAAGATCTCCTCTTTAACAAAGGTCATGCCGTTGTGAGCACCATCCACTATGGTTGGCTTAGCAAAGAATCCCTTACCTTCCTGGTATTCTGGTACGCCACCCATAATGACCTGACCGCCCTCCTCTTCTGCTGAACGAATATAACGCTCTACAATGGCCAACTGAGTACCATCCACCATCGGTCCCATCGTCGTCGCTGGATCTAATGGATCGCCCGGCTGGAAACTAGCGGCCGCTTCCACCAGCGCAGCAACAAACTCTTCCTTAATACTCTTGTCGACATACAGACGCGAGCAAGCGATACAGACTTCACCCTGATTACAAAAAATCGCCGCAGCAGAAGCCGCCGCTGCCGCTTTGATATCCGCATCCGCAAATACTAAGTTCGGCGATTTACCCCCAGCTTCCAGCCACACCCGCTTCATATTTGACTCACCAGCGTAGCCCATCAACATGCCTGCCACCCGGGTTGAACCGGTAAAGGCCAGTACATTAACATCCATATGCAGCGCTAATGCTTTGCCAGCAGTATGACCAAAGCCAGGCAGCACATTAAATACACCAGCGGGTATACCCGCTTCAACTGCCAGTTCCGCCAGACGTAACGCGCTTAACGGTGATTTTTCAGAAGGTTTAAGAATAACGGAATTACCCGCTGCAAGGGCTGGCGCTATTTTCCAGCTCACCATAAGTAACGGATAATTCCAGGGGGTAATAGCACCGACAACACCCACTGGCTGATGGTGAATCATCGCCAGAGTATCGTCACCTGTCGGTGCTATTTCTCCGTATATTTTATCAATGCTTTCAGCGGTCCAGCGGATACAATCGATCGCATCCGGCACATCAATATTCACCATCTCAGAAATAGATTTACCCATATCCAGTGTATCGAGCAAAGCAAATTCATCCTGGTGCTGCTCAATCAGGTTAGCCCATTTTTGCATCGCTTTTTTACGCTCCCGAGGGGGGATTTCTGACCAGACTCCGGACTTGAAGACTTCACGGGCATTAGCCACAGCAATATCAACATCCGCTTGATCACAGCTGGCCACATCTGCCAGCAGCTTCTCTGTTGCGGGATTGATACAGGGAAAAGTATCTCCACTGACTGCCGCCTGAAACCCACCATTGATATAGGCATTATTATGGAAACTAAGGTTTTTACTCTGTGTCTGCCATTCGGAATAGCTTTTCATCGATTTTCTTCTCCACAATCTCTGTCTCAGTAACCACGGCTCGCCGCAATCAAAATAGGGTGAAAGGCTCATCCAGTTCAGCCCATCGTATTTGTGACAGTATATGTAGCTCATCACTCTCCTCTCTATATATACGAAGAGGTACCTGGCTAATTCACCGGCCATATACCCCCTGATAGATACCTCCCCCTAGGTATTTATTTAGTAGCTCATGTTTTCCGATAATCGAGACTCATTCTAAAAATTAGAAAGGCAAGATCGATGAAAAAGATTTTTACAGGTTTAGTTGCTTCTATGGCACTGGCCACAACCGTTCAAGCGGCAGAAGTATCCGGCACCGTATCATTCACTAATGACTACCGCTTCCGCGGCATCTCACAATCTGCGGGTGATCCAGCTGTCCAGGGAAGCCTTGATGTTGCTTTTGATAATGGAGTTTATGCTGGCGTCTGGGGTAGCAATGTTGATTTTGAAGATGATGCTAAACTAGAGATCGATTACTACGTTGGCTATGGTAACGATATCAATGATGGTTTGAGCTATGACGTTTCCTATGCGTTCTATACATACCCTGGCTACAGCTCTGACTCGGAATATGGCGAATTAGCACTAGCTCTGTACTATGGTGATCTTGGTTTAACCTTCGCTTACTCCGATGACTTCTTTAACACTGGAGAATCTGCTCAGTACTACAGTGCTGATTACAGCTTCGGGGTAACCGAGGAAGTTAGCCTTGATCTACATGCCGGTTACAGTACTGGCGACTATTGGGATGGCACCACTGACATCAATGATTTCCAGGACTACTCCATTGGTATCTCTGGCTCAGCTGTGGGTCTGGATCTTTCTGCAACCTATCTGTTTAACAGTATCGAAAGCGCTGACGAAATCGATTCTGGTGCATTCCGCAATGATAATACTTTACTGTTAAGCGTATCACGTACTTTCTAAAGACTATTCACCACTGAATCAGGCACGTACATCCCCCTTCTGTTACCTGATCAGGGCCACTTCGACATTATCGGGTGGCCTTTTTTATTGTCTAACGAAAGAGTAAACTCCCGCTTTAATCATCAACCTCTGAGGCATGGATGTCAGTCGCAATTCTCTCTATTTTCATACCTACATTTTTCTTCGTCTCTATCACACCTGGCATGTGCATGACGCTGGCATTGAGTCTGGGTATGTCAATCGGCGTGCGACGCAGCCTGCATATGATGTGGGGTGAATTGATCGGAGTAGGCCTGGTTGCCACAGCCGCGGCCATTGGCGTCGCTGCACTCATGCTTCAGTTTCCTGAAGCCTTTATTTTTTTGAAGCTGGGCGGCGGTGCTTATCTGGGCTGGATAGGCATTCAGATGTGGCAGTCTAAAGGTAAGCTGGTGATGCCTGAGCCAGGATCAGAAACAAAGCAGCAGGGTAATTTTCAGTTAGCCCTGAACGGTTTCATTACCGCTATAGCCAACCCTAAAGGCTGGGCCTTCTTCGTCACCCTCCTGCCACCCTTTCTTGACCAGAACCAACCGCTAGCACCTCAGCTTTCAATACTCATAGCAATGATTTTAATATTGGAATTTAGCTGCCTGTTAATCTATGCCAGTGGAGGTAAAGCCCTGCGCCACCTGCTACTGGATCGTGGAAATGTAAAACTTATGAACAGAATTGCCGGTTCCCTTATGATAGGGGTCGGGATATGGTTAGCGGTTGGCTAAGCTCCGATAACACTTCAAGCTGCATACCTGAATTTAGTCTGGCCGATTAAAGATTCTATGTAAGAGAACGATATAGAACTACGAACAGTTAAAGACTGTCACTAGTAAAGCAGTACGACTTTTAAGTCGTTAAATACTAAGGAACTTGAATGAGCCCGACCGAGAAATTCACTTATCAAGCTTTGGAAAGCCGCACCAAAGCATTAGCAACAGCGTTGGGCTTTAGAGATAAGTCAACGCTGGAGCATTCTGATCGGGTGCAAACCATGGCGACTGAGCTGGCTAAAGCAGCGGGGCTGTCTGAGGACGACATCAGCGCTCTGCGTATCAGTTCAAAATTTCACGACATTGGCAAAATTGGAATTCCTGATCGCATTCTCATGAAGCCTGGCTCACTCGACAAAGATGATTGGAAAATGATGCACCAGCACCCCATCATCGGTGAACAGATCGTATTATCAACTGAACTGGATGGGGCATCTCAAACCGCACATATCATCCGTCACCACCACGAGCATTTTGATGGCGGTGGTTACCCAGACAAAATTTCCGGAGAAGCTATTCCAGTTGGCGCACGTATCATCAGTATCGTCGATAGCTATGACGCGATGGCCTACACCCGTGCATACCATGAAGGACGAAGCCACCGGGATATTATCAATACAATCGAGACGGAATCAGGTACCAAGCACGACCCACTGCTGGTTAAGTACTTCTGCCGCATCATTGAGCGAAGCAATAGCCGGGTAGAATAAAGCGCAATCTCTGCTCAATCAGGTATCAGCTCTCCAATAACCGATGTAACCGGTTTAACGCCAGCCCATACGTCTAATTCCAAGTCTTCCGGCTCTTCATTCGGTCCGCCCGTACGAACCTTGGCAGACACCTCATCGATTGAAAAAGCAAAAACCGCTGTCACCTTCATCTCTTTCTCATTTGGTGGACGCGCTTCTGCTGAACGACCTGGACTGTATTTATCTATCAGCGCATCCAGTGCAGCCCGTTTTTCCTCTGGATCTTCAACCAACCGACCCTTTCCATAAATAACCACTGAGCGAAAATTTACCGAGTGATGATAAGCAGAACGGGAAAACACCAAACCGTCCAGAAGGCACAAAGTGATACAGGCTGTCTGCCCCTTCATCACTGTTTGAAACAGGCCATTTTTTACCGATCCATGCAGATAAATCTCATTGCCAATCCGCCAGTGCGAGCTAGGCTGCACCATTGCTTCACCTTCCACACTGACGCCAATATTACAGACCCAGGACTCATCAATAACGTTGTTGACCACCTCTCGATCATAGCTCGCTATTTTACGACCCCTTTTTACCCGGGTCCGTTCCGTCATCCTTATCTCACACATAGCCCTACCCTTAACTCTGTTCAAATTTGCGACAGAACAAGGTTAACCGCTATAGTGGACCTTAATAAGATCCAATATTTGTATATTATTAAGGCCCAATTTGATCAAAACAAGTCATAAGCAGCAACCGCAAACTGAGTGTTTTACCCCATTTTTACAACAGGATAAAACTCAGTCTCCCCGATACCGGGCACTATTTAATTACATACAACAACAGATTCTATGCGGAAACCTGGCGGCAGAGAGCCGCTTACCTTCCAGCCGAGAGCTGGCAGAGCTACTGAAATTATCACGCAACACCATCAAGCAAGTTTATGAAATGCTGCAGGCAGAAGGCTATATCGAAACCCGGCAAGGTGATGGTAGCTATATCTCAGCACAGCTCTCCTTGAACAGGAAAACAAAACAGAAAAACCTTAACCCTGACCTTAAACCGATCAGAGTCTCAGACAAGAGCGAGTTACTGCAGCAAATTCGCCCTCTTTATCACCAAAGTAACCAGCACTTATTGCTCCCAGCAAGCCCGGCTCTGGAGCAATTCCCCTGGCCCGAGTGGCAACGTTCAGTCAGCCACGCCGGTAAACAGATGAAATTCAGTAGTGGACGACATTTGATGGGGGAACCACAACTGAGACAGGAAATTGTAAGCTACCTCAATACCACCCGGGGAGTGCACTGCGATATGGAACAGGTGATGATCTGTTCAGGCTCGCAACAGGGGATGCAACTGGCTTTTTCGATGCTAATCAACCCCGGAGACAAAGTGCTGGTCGAAGATCCTGGGTTTCCCGGTATCGACGGAGCTATCAGTACTGCTGGAGGAGTCAAAGTGTCGGTACCGATTGATCGACAAGGCTTTCGCACTGATATCGCACTGACAGAAACACAGGATGCCCGCCTCGCCTTTATCACCCCGTCACGTAACTTCCCAATGGGCTACACCCTGAGCCTTGAACGACGCCTGCAACTTCTTCAATGGGCCAGACAGCGTGGCTGTTGCATTATTGAAGATGACTACGACAGTGAGTTCCGTTTTGACGGGCCTCCGCTTACGTCGCTTCAGGGGCTGGACGGAGAGCACTCTGTTATCTACTCAGGTACTTTCTCCCGAATTCTTCACCCGGCAATCCGACTTGGCTATCTTGTACTCCCCCCAGCTTTAGTGCCCTCGTTCAACCAGATGCGCGGTTTTCTCGATGGGGGACTATCATCACTCCCCCAGCTGGCGTTGGCAGACTTTATGTCACGGGGTCTGTTTGCCAGTCACCTACGCCGAATGCGCAAACTCTACAAAGCCCGGCGCCAATATTTACTGCAACAGGTCGCAAAAAGATTTAATGGCAGCTTAGTATGGGAACCCTGCGATGGCGGTATGCACGGGGTCTTTTTACTCCCACCTGACACCGATGACAAAGCGATAGTAGAACAGGCGAATGCTGTCGGCTTAGGACTTCGACCGTTATCCTACTACTATGATGAGCAGCCAGCCCTCAGTGGTCTGGTTATCGGTTTTTCCGGATATAATGAGGAACAGATTGATACGGGACTCAATCGTCTGCAGCCGATTGTTGACAGGCATCTGCAATAAAAAGGCTGCACCTAAAAGAGGTCGCAGCAAACACTCAAAGCAAACAAAGAGGGTACGAACAAAACCTGCTAAGCCATTTTATTGGCTGCCATTACGTAGAGGTATTCCAATGCCAGCGTTGCTCCGGCCAGCGACGTAATCTCGGCATGATCATAGGCAGGCGCCACTTCCACAACATCCATTCCTACGAGATTTATACCTTGTAATCCCCTGATCACTTTCAACGCACAATCCATTGTCATACCACCCGCGACAGGGGTTCCAGTACCAGGGGCACAGGATGGATCGAGGCCATCGATATCAAAACTCACATAGGTTTTTTTATCGCCAACGCGCGCATGAATTCGTTCAAGAATAGCCCCGGGCCCATGATCACCAACCCAGGCGGCATCCAACACTTCAAATGGATGGCCATCAAGATCATAAGCGGTACGAATACCGATCTGAATAGAGTGCTCGGTATCGACTAGCCCCTCTTCGACAGCGTGATGAAACAGCGTGCCGTGATCATACTTAGTACCACCGGAATAGGTGTCGGTGTGAGCATCAAAATGTATCAGCGCTACAGGGCCATGTTTCTTTGCATACGCTCGTAACACCGGCAAAGTGATGAAGTGATCACCACCAAAAGTTAGGGAGGACTTCCCCGAGTCTAAAATAGTACTGATATGGGCCTGAAGATTATCCACCATCGTTTGCGGCTCTCCATGCTTAAACAGCACATTGCCAGAATCAGCCACTATTAAATGATCATCCAAAGCAAACTGCCAAGGCCAGCGCGCGCCCTCCCAGATCAGTTGAGATGAGGCCTGACGTACTCCCTGCGGCCCGAAGCGGGCACCAGAACGACCCGATGTCGCCATATCAAAAGGAACTCCAGCCACGATTACCTCAGCATCAGACATGGTCAGATCGCTCACCACCGGAAACTCCATAAAGGTCATACCTAACGAGCCATAGATCGGAAGATCGGCATTAGCCACAGTATTTTGCTTATCACACATTATGCACCTCAAAACTCATTTCAATTTCCAGTTATTGAATTCAGAGTACCCAACCGCATGAAATTATTGAAATGCATAGTTATAATATCTACATGCACACAATTAATAGTAAAGTGAATAGATGAAATCCCTGCGCCAGTTCGATCTGAATTTGTTACTTCTACTGGAAGCATTGCTGACCGAATGCCATGTCAGCCGCGCTGCAGAACGAATGTTTCTCAGCCAATCCGCCATGAGTCATGCCCTCAACCGTCTACGGCAACAACTGGACGACCCACTATTGGTGAGAACAGGTAACGGGCTGAAACCCACCCCAAGGGCTGAAGCAATCTTACCGGATATCCGACAGGCAATCGGCATCATCGAACGCAGTCTTAAGCCTCTTGAACCCTTCGATCACGCGGACTCAAGACACTGTTTTACAATCGCCTGCACCGATTACTTCGAAGCGGTCACCCTGCCCCCACTGATGCAACGACTACAGCAGATCGCCCCGGGCATTCGCATAGAGATAGAGATGATCAGTGAATCGGGCACCACAACACGCCTGGAAACCCGCGAAATAGATCTGATCGTAGGGCTAGACAGCCATCAGCCTGTTGACCCATTGCTTATCAGCCGCCGCTGGCAACAGGAACCTCTGGCCTGCCTGGCAGCCATCCAAAACAAACAGGTAAAAGACGCTGTCTCAGTCATAGAGTATTGCCAGCTCAAACACGTACTGTTTACTGATCTGGCAGGTGTAAGTTCAAACCAGATAGATCACTGGCTGGAATCTCAACAGCTAAAAAGAAGGGATATCGCGCGCACCGTGAACTATATGGCAGGCGCCCGGATAGTTGCTGCCACGGATGCCATCATGACGTTACCCCGAGAGATGGCCAGACTGTTTACAGAGATGTTGCCAGTAAGGCTGATTGACCCACCAAAAGGTGTTCCTCAAATAGAGATGATAACTTTGCACCATCCACTATATTCAAATGACCCAGGTTTACAGTGGCTGCTACAGCAACTCCATCAATAAAAACTTTAATGGGCAGCGCTTGTAGAAAACACATTAATAATACCCACACCAGCAACGATCAGCAGCATACCAATAATTGCCGGCAGATCTGGTATCTCTTTATAAATGACCGCACTGATAGACGCGATCAATACAATTCCCATCCCTGCCCATATCGCATAAGCGATACCTACGGGTACCGTTTTAAGTACCAGCGAGAGAAAATAAAACGCTATTAAGTAACCAACAATACAAACTGCAGTGCCTACGGGCCGACTAAATCCATCTGATGCCTTTAAAGCGATAGTGCCCATTACCTCAGCCCCGATCGCTATTGCTAAATACCAGTATCCCATAAGACTCCCTACATAACCCCAACACGGCTCGTACATTGTTGTATGCTATTAATATAACTCACCAGAAACCATAAAATCCCATCATGAAACAATTAAAGACTCTATCTATCTCTGTTTTTCTATTTTCCTCTCTTACAGTGGTGCTGACTGCCTGTATACCCAGGCCTGTTTGCGGTAACTGTAATCCCACGACTAGTGCCGAACTTACTCAAGTGATCAAAATTGAACCTATCGACAAGCCAGTCAATTCTGTAACAGTACAACCCTCTCCTTCAATAGAGTAAGTTTCACTATTAATCGAAAATCCACCATCATATCTGCGTAACTATCCACGCTTGTTTTTATAATAAAAAGTAAATCATTACGGTTTTCCGAAAACGCCAAAACCAGCCCAAGCCGCAGGATGGCTAAATTTTGTACGGCTGGAAATCATAGATTTCATCGCACTACTCATTGCGGAAAAGTTATCACTCTCTTCAACAGCCAGACCTGCATAGAAACTGGTCATTAACTCTTTAGTCGCATCATCATGTACTTTCCAATAGGAAGCGACCACTGCTGGTACTTTAGCGTGTGCAAAGGCTCTGGCTAACGTTGCGTATTCTAATCCAGAATTACCAATACCCGACTCGCAAGCCGACAAAACAACAAGATCTGTCTGTTCCAAATCCAGCATTGAAATATCGATCACATTTAGCTGATATTTATTAGCCAATAGAAGGTAACTATCTTCCGGTGACTCGGTATTTAAAACACCATGGGTGGCAAAATGAATGACTCGTGATCCATCTAGCTCTTCAACAATGTTATCAATAGAAGCCTGTTCACCTTGAATTATCGTTTTATATTCACCGAAGGTGTCCGCTATGACTGAGACCTCTTGCCGGGCACCAGGCAATGAGCCATCAGGATCCGCAATAAATAAACCTCCATCACTAAAAGAATCAGAATGATGCATAACCAGGTTGAAGTGATACATAGAAGGCAATATACCAATATTGTAGCGTTCAACAGCGTACTCAATGTTAGGGGTTACCTGTCTAATCAAAGCAGAGAAAGGAACATAAGTTAGTGCTCCTACGGGTGTAATAAAGACCTGATCTTTGCCTTCCAGGTCATTTTCCACAGGCCTGATAAGGTGATGATAAAGCCATGCCAGGTGATTTATATGAGAGTCGCCTTTCACTTTTATGCGGTTGAACAATGAACTTGTATCTGTTCGTTTAGCACCGCGATCAGATGTACTCACTCCGATTTGCAAAGTCTGTTCTCGCAAAATAGCAGAAGCTTCAAGGCTCATCTGTTCCAAAATCTTTTTGGACACATCCACTTGCCTGATAACCGCACCGGAATTTGTCACCACTTGAATCAACAACTTGTCTTTTGTCGGCATGTACTGAATCAACGCTTGCCGCTCATCCAGCTTTTTATGCATAGCTGCAATTTCACGGGGATCCATTTTAAGCATTTGGAACAACCCGTAGTGATTTCTCTCTAAGTTCGCCAGTAATTTCTGACGACTACGTTCACGTGCTTTCAATTGCGCTTTAAACTTCTCAGCCACAGCACTATCGGGTTCACTTGCTGCAATATCAGTAGCCTTTTCGCCTGAATCCTCATGGCTGCCAGGTAGCAAACGACTTTCAATATCAGCTATTTCACCTTGCAACTGTTGATAGCGCCTTACCAGCTTACCTTGCTCAGTCTCAGGTTTTATCTGTGATAAAAACACATCACGCACTTCTTGCTGTTGTGCCAGATCAAAATCGACAAATGCAACTTGTCCTCGGTGATTATCATTTAATAATGAAGCAACTCCCTGGGACTCATAGACCAATAAGCCAATATCGGTTCCTACATAGATATTTCCGACTTCATCAACAGAAACAGTATGCACTGTTCGTGCTCCATACTGCCCCATCGATTGATCATTAGGGAGAAGCTGATTTAATCGATCAGGGTAGAACCATTGCCCTTCATGATAAACCGTTACACCACCTGCGGAAGGAAATAACCAGGTATTCGACTCCCCTAGCCGGGCACCTTTTTGTCCTAGCCAAATCATTGATGATTTTTCTTGCATGGCCTTATAAGTTGGATCATTCAACTCAGAGAAGGACTCCCTACGCCCATTTTTTTCACGAGCGAAATCACGGTTGGTCGAAACAATAGCCGTATCTTCATTTATTTTGGTATAACCTGTAACAAACCAATGTTTATTACCAAGCCAATCCCTGCTGTGCTCATCCAAATTGATAAATGAATCACCCTGCCATTCAAGGACGCCCCCTGATAAATCAACTCCTTGATGGCTTAAGTGTCTTTCATTCGAAGCAATCACCTTGATTTTTCCGTCAAGATCCTCATATACGCGATAAATCATCTGACTGCGTGAGGGAAATTTTTCTGCATCAATGAAATAATTATACTCTTCAGCTTCTTCTACTCCCTCTTGATACCGGAATACAGAAGAGCCTGCTGCAGCCCAGATATTCTGACTGGAATCGACAAAGATATCGTTTAACGAACCGTTCCCCCATCGATCTCCTTCAACATTCTGCATAGTTGAAAATAACTGCTGAGCACTTTCTTCACCCTGCTTAAAGCGCAGTATTTGGCTACCATCATTCGTTATCAGATTTCCCTGAGCATCCTGCCTTAAATATTTAGCATTAGCGGACGAAAAGTACTTTGGTTCTTTATCTTCGGCAGCATGGTCAATATAAAGAATCTCGGAACCTGTCGCGATATAAGTAATTCCAAGACTGTCATCAACTAACGTGTCATAAACTCTCCCAATTTTATATTGCTGTACATTAGAGGGTTGATACGCGTATATCCCATCGCTTGTCGCAACAACAATATCCCCATTTTCACTGACTGTTGATTTTTCAGGACCTACCGTTTGACCACCCCGCCCTAACTCAAAAGGCAACGGCATAGATTGAAAGTAATATTCATTAAATACATTAATGCCAAGATCGGAATTAATAACCAATGTATGACCTTCGCCCTCCACAGGCCAAATATTCATTTCATGTATTTTTTTCGAGTGCAGCAAGTCACTTTTTAGTGCAATAAATTCCCCACCAGAAACATTTACTTTTTCGTCTACAACCTGAATATTTGCCGTGTAAAACTTACCTTCCTTCAGCCAATAGAGAGCATTATTTCTCTCGTTATACGCGATGCTAACGGCTCGATCAGCTATCGTAATGACATCGCTATCATCGAGAAGCACTAGATTATTTTCCGTCAGAATTACCGGTACCCTGTTACCCTCTTCTCCGGCTATCAAAACATCCAGAATATTGCCCGAGACTCCGCCTAAAACTGTCGCTTTATCGTCGCTATAGGTCAGGCTTACAAGCCCATCAGCACTGCCGACATAAACCTTGTGTTTGGATGCTTTTAATACATTAATTCTTGGCGATTTCAAACCATCACTCTTAGTGCGCCAGCGCTTAAGTAAGCTTTGATAGTCGCCATCTAGAGCTAATAGTCCGTTAGCAGAACCTATCCATAACACACCATCCTCAGTTTCCGCCAAACTAAGAATATTAGACGTTGTATCTAACGTAGTAACGGAGGCTGTACGACTTAATCTGGCTTGATTTGCATCGTAACCAAACCACTGCCAAAAGCCGTCATTAAGTACGGCAAGACCCTTATCTGTACCAACTAGAATATCGCCGTTATTTCTGACCAGTAACGCTTGTTTTTGCGCACCTTTCAACTCAGAAGAATATAGCTCACTGTTATCGTAGCGCCGCCAAAAGCCTGTGTTTTGTATATCCGAGGTAACTAACCATTTAGCGTCTTTCAGCAACACTAACGGTTCTTCATTTAGCCGGTTCAAAATATTTTCATATTTTTTGTTTTTAAAAGAAACACCAACCAGCCAGGTTTTCATGGTGGACCATTGTTCAAAATCGTCTTGTGGTAAACCTAAAGGTTTGAACTCCTTATGAAGCTCGTACCACAACGAAATGACTCTGGCAGTATAAGCGATAGAAGCTTCACTTTGATTATCTTTCGAAGTGAAAATCTCAACTAATAACGCGCTTGCTTCATCAAAATAAGCAGAATTATCGGTGACATGGGAGACCAAATACTCCACTAAAGCCATTTTGGCTTTTATTTCTTTGACCGTTCCTTCTTCCGCCTCAAAGTAATCATCTTTTAAACGATCATACTCAATATCAGAACCAGCTAACGCTGGTAAGTCATCCAAATTATGAATACGCTGGACTTCACGGGTGAGCGATAGCAGTCTCTGAAATGCCTGCGTAATGTTTAAAGCCATTAGATGGCCTTGCTCAGACTGAGTCTCAGTTATTTCACCCTGCTCATCATATTCGATATACAAACGGCCTGAGCCTACAATGCTGATCAGTACAGGCTGATCATTATCATTGTAGGCAAACTCTATAACACGCTCACCATCAGTCATGCTTTCAATGTTATGAGTGGCATTGTATTTCAGCTCTACTACACGCCCACTGGAATCTCTAATTGATTGAAGGTTTCCATTTTCATTGTATTTTACGTCAAGGAAAGAGGTGCCTTTCTTAAAGCCTGTAACTTTTCCAAAAACGGGATGGTCTTGCCGGGTAACAATTTCGCCATTTGGAAGCACAATACGGACTGCAGAATTAGTATTATTAAAATCATAAATAACTTCTTTTCGTTCGCCATTTAAAGCTTGATTACGGGCGTTATCAAACCAATTAATGTATCGCTTTGATGCTCCTGGATCTATCGCACCGATATAATAACTTTCATAAAGTTTTAAAGTATCACCCAACTCATTCAAAGCTCTTCGTTCATAGGAAACGTCATAACTAATTCCCTTTTCTTTCGCAGACTCAATCGCACGAAGCGCATTAATTGGGCTGCCGCGCCAGTACAACTGCTTATGCAGATAACTACCTAACACATCTGTACTGTAAGGGTTACGATGAAGCATTTGAAAGCCGTATCCCTGAATCTGATTTTCTGTCAGTTCATCAGCATATTCGGAAACTAAATCGTGATAAATAGAACTATTATCTTTAAGAAGATCAGCTCTCAAAGCCAACGCATTTGCGGCAGACTGCGAATCATTTCTGGCACGAGCAATACTTTCTAAAAACTCATAATATCGTGTCAATTCACCAAAATTATCCCGATACTCCCTCAGATAGCCTTCAGCAAGGTCCAGAAGTTCTGGAGCCACTCGTTGTTTTTTCGATTTCTCTTTCACCAACCAAAACAATTCCGATAGCACACGATTTCTCGCAGGTAATCCGACCGTAGTCTCATCTTCGCTTAGGCATTCATGAAATAACTGCTGACCCCTATCATAATCATGTCTTTTATAGGCATACAGTTCGACAAGTTTATCGCAAGCAAAATAAGTATTATTATTTCGTTGATTTGCCTCCCGCCACAATAAAGCAGCAGCATCACTTTGATCTCCCTTCAAATCAACGAGCACCTGCCACCACGACCTGCTCCAGTCATATGTTTCAACCTTCTCGCGGACTATTTCAAGTAATTGCTTCTCCTCGTTGAGCTCTTTCGCGTATGTCTTCCATAGCTGAATCAAATCATATCTACTAGGCCGCTGTTCAAGAAGCTCTTCAACAGATTTCAGCGCAGCCTGTTTATCATTAATCCACAGTCGCTCAACATGAAATTTACCTAATGAAATTGAATCAGGGTACTCATTCACAGCTAACTGATATACACGATCAATCAGCGCATCCTGCTCCATGGCAGAGGCCAACTCCAATACGGCGATATAAAAGTCTTCAGGAATAAATGTAAGCTGAGCGAGCCCTTGCTCTGCAACTCTAGTAGCTTCTGCACTATCACCACTTTGCTTTAAGGCGCTGATATAACGCTTATAATCATCACTATCAATCTCATCAGATAACTGAAAAACCTTCTCCATTGCATCCACAGCTTCTGCATACCGGTTATCTGCGATTTCCAGCTTTGCAAGCTCATTATGTAGATTCGCTACATCAGGCATCTGTTGAAGGGCATCTTCTAATACTTGACGCGCTCTTCCCTTATCCCCAGTGACTCTGAATGAAGATGCCAAATAACGTCTCTCTTTTGAAGCGACAGGTTCCCCGTCAGCCTTGTAATACATACGCGCGATAAGTGCAGTATGGTTTTCAGCCTGATTATTTTTTCCCTGCTTAAGTAACAGTTTGGGTAACCGGTCAAAATTAAAATAAAATGGAGATACCGTTGCTGCTTTTTGAGCAGCGGCCTGTGCCTGTTCATACCGATAACTGTTACTTAAACCTTTTGAATTTGCAGCCAGTGCACGCCAATCTGATGGGGACCTTTTTAACCAGTTTCTAGACCTTTCCTCTAAGCTTGGTCTTTCCCAGCTACGGGTGTGGCTATAATCACGTATTGCACTCCCTACTAATGTCCCTCTTATGCCTTCCGAGGCTGAAAATTTCTGCATGCGCGCTTTAAATTGAGTATTGGCGACTAATTCAGAATCGTTGTACATCCACGCTATCTGCCAAAAATCCGGTAATAATCGGGCAGCAACTTCAAGGTAATCCATTTTTAATGACTTATTTACCAATTTATCAGCAACAAAAGCTAAATCGATCAAGGCCATAACATCCGATTCAACAAACGGATAAGAAGGGGGATATTGTGCTACCAATTGTCGATAATCTTTGTTCAGTTCAGCTTCTGCGGTGACTACAAGCTTGCTCTTCCAAACACCTTCTAAAGCGTCATAGGCACTTTTCAGATTGCCATTATTATTTTGAACTTCAACCCAGATTAACGGCGCAAAAATACTGCTATTCTCTGAGCGTAAATCCTGTTCTATCGATTTAATTAATTTATCTTTCTTGTTTGCCCAATACAGCAGGCTCCAATACTCAAGCCTTGCATCTGCTACAGACGTTGTACCTGACATATTGGTGACAGCGGGTTCTTCTAACAGATCTACCAGATAATCCAGCACTTCCTGTTGTCCAAAGTGGACAGCTATCTGAGCTGGTAAATAGCCATTATCATCTCGAGAATCTTCCGATATACCCGCGTCGATTAACACTTTTACTATTTCCAAAGAACCTAGTCGAGCAGCCTCATGCAGTAACATAGAGTTCTTGAGAGAAGTATTACCTTTCTTAGCAGCACCCAGTAACAACGTAAGCAATTCAGGAGATTCATTTTCAATAGCCAGCATGAAAGGACTACGACCAGCATCATTCAGAACACCAGTATCTGCTCCCAGGGAGAGCAACATGCGGACATAAGCAGCATCATTTCTACGCACCACTTCATGCAATAAAGTGTCACCATTTATATCGGGAATATCAAAGCCTGATGTCGCAGCCAGCCACTGTTTTAGTTCCTTGTGATGACCATCACGATATGCCCGTAGAAAAATGCTTTCGCCTTTTAGACTTAGCATTTGATGGCTGTTCTCATGTTCTAAAATGAGAGCAACAATATCAAATAGTCCTTTCTCATAAGCTGAATGCACAGGTGTATAACCGACTTTATCGGCCTGTGCCAACCCCTTGCCATTTCGTATGAGCGAGGCCGCATAGTTAACCTGGTCGTTTTTAATAGCGGCATGCAACAGGCTATTATCAAAACTATCAGTAACATCATGCTGCTTTATGATGGGCAGTAGTTCATCAATCAACGGCTGGTTGTTCGATTTTAATAATGCAAAAACAAAGGCAGATCCATCACGATCTATTACATCAAGATTCGCTCCCTTGCTGATCATTTTCTGTAAAAGCGTAATTGCAGTCTGATTATCATCAGTGGCCACTATCTGATTTAACAGTAAAATCACCGGATAATCGTAAGCAGGTATTTCACTCCAGCCATCATTTTCGCTCTCAGTATCGATCAGACCACGGCTGTTAATATCGACTCCCTTATCCAACAACCAGCTTGCTACTTCAATTTCCCCGTGTAGCAAAGCAACTTGTAGTAGGCTGGCACCATTAACATCAAGGGTATTAATATCTGCTCCTGCTTGAATCAAATACTGAAACACTTCACTATTTTCTTCCGCCGCAAGGTGTATAGGCGCGGACTGCTCTGCAGTCTTTAGGTTTACATCTGAGCCAAGCATAACCAGTAGTTTAACCAGATCTAAGTTGCCGCTTTGTGCCGCCCGTTGTAGAGAAGTCTGGTTATCATCCCCCTCAAAAGCATTAAGGTCTGCGCCTAGTGAGACTATTTTTTCGATTAAAATAAGTAATTGCTTATTATCACTTTCATTATCTATTAACTGCAGAGCCAGAAACAAAGGGCTTCCATATGAGTTCTCATTCCCTTTACTAACAACCGAAACACCTTGATCCAGTAACCAGGTTGCCAACTCGATTTGCTCATTGAATAGAGCATGCTGCAATACAGAATCACCGTCACCATCGAGCACATTCAGATCTGCGCCGGCATCTATTAGGTAATGAAATATTTTATTACTTTCTTGCGCTGCAATATGAATAGGGGCAGATAGCCCTTCAGCTTTAAAGTTGACATCGGCCCCCAGCGTAACAAGCAGTTTAACCAGATCTAAATCGCCGGTTTGTATCGCTAGCTGTAAAGGAGTCTGATGATCATCTCCATCAAATTCGTTAAGGCCAGCACCAAGCGATACTGTTTTTTCGATTAAAGAATACAGCTGTTTATTATCACTTTCGTTGGAGGATAACTGCACAGCCATAAATAAAGGGCTCTGAAATGAGTCCTCACTACGCTTATTTGTAACGACTACCCCCTGATCAAGCAACCAGTTGGACAGTTCAACATTTTCACCATATAAAGCGTGTTGTAAGACAGAGTCACCATCTCCATCAAGCGTATTGATATCAATACCTAACTGCACCAAGTACTCTATGACTTCAAACGATCCAGCCTGCGCTCCGATATGGATAGGGGAATATTGATTCATCGTTTTGAGATTAATATCCGCGCCATTTTCAAGCAGTAATCTGGCCAACTTTAAGTCATTATTAAGTACAGCCACATGCAATGCAGCGAGCCCTTCTTCCTCATCAAGGACATTTAGGTCTACACCCTGCTGAATTAATTGCTCCACGCGTTCTAAATCTTGATTAACAGCCGCTCCTACAAGCTCTGTTGCTGAAGCGGAGCCCGTCAGTAATAAACATCCACAAACGAAAGAAATAAAATCGCGACAATTCAGCATTCTTCTCTCACCTTTTTGCACTTAACCATCGTTAGTTGCTATGAAACATATTTCATAGCTTTGCTATCTTAATGCTACTGACTCACTTCCCATCGATAGATTTCCATCGAACCAAGCTCCGGGGGGGAAGACCTTCTCGCTCCGCGTACGGTTGCTGAATAGTGGTTCATTAGATCACTATCGACTGTTGCCGCCGCTTCAAACAAAACCTGCATTTGCGACTGACTCGCTAGATTTCTGACCCCGGCACTCACAGAGCTGCGTGTTGTCACCCCCAGAGGCGGCTGCTCCAAAAAAGCAAAGTCACGTAACACACCTGACGCTGGCTGACTCAGAACAATAAGGTCTTCCGCCCCCTCTGGCTCAGGGATCAGCTCTAAATCCAAAGTAAACTCTTTACCGGCTTCAAGGCGATTAGCCTCGCCAGAATGCTCAGGAAAAAACTGCATAATTCCGTATCTGCTATCTTTATAAAGAACACTGACATCTTGTGACTTCTTTGAGCGATTCTTTATTACCAGATGAACACTATCCCCCTCATGAAAAACGGGGACCTCAGTCGTGGGGTACGGGCTTTCTTTACCAGCAACCTTTATGGTCATTTCGATATTTAAAGGTGATTGTTTGCCCGCCCTTCCCTGATTCACAAGTTGTCGCAGTCTAATAATATTTTCACCTTTGGCTATTCGCGCTAACCCGCTCGCGACAGGTTTAACTATCGCCTCGAATAGAGAGGAGCTTCCATGTGCAAAATCTAAATTCAATAGCCGCTGCCTTGAACGTAAGTCAGAGCAGTTTTTAAACTCTTTAGCTGGTAGACCCTGCTGTTGACAGGGTAAGCTTTGATCTGCAGTTAAAAACCATAACTTATTCTCAAACACAGACACCCTAAGATCGGCAACCTCACCTGCTTTCCAATATCTCAGCATCGGATTGGCAGTCGTCGCTGCTTTAACTGCTTTATCAAGGTCGAGGACTTGAGCGTCAGTCATCGTCGCTGAAGCGACCGGCTTAACCGTCATAGTGAACCCCAAGACTGGATCTTTCATCACCGTAAAGACTTTTTGCGGTAACGCTTTCTCAGTTGCCCCAACGACGCGTGCCACGCTAGATAAAGGACTCGCTTCCATAATTTTGGCATGACCTAAAAAGTCATCCTCATCAAGCAGTGCCGAACTGTATAAATTAATCAGTGAGCCTTCGTTGTAGTTATGTAATTGTCCGGCGGAGACCGAGATAGTCTTTTTATCTTTAGCTACATTAGCAGTCAGCACAGTAGTGCTGGCAAACTCTTCACCAAAAACAGGTGTATTTAAATTAGTGCCGCTAATCAAAGGTTGCGTACTTCTAAATGGCATCAACCGATATTGATTCAATATGTACTGCCCCAATTGGCTATAACTTATGCCTCGATGCTTAGCTAAAGCATTCATCATCGTATAGGTCAGCAGACCATGGAACTTCCTATCCTTGGCGCCGCGGGGCAACTTCATTTCCGGGGCCGTTTGTGTCGCCTGAGCAGCAGAAAAAGCAATTAAGTTACCTCGAAATCCATCATTTGCACCGCTGTCATCAACGATTGAAAAAGTTGCCTGCTCACCAATAGTTTCATCCTTCCAGCCCCGTGATGATGACGAATCACCCACCGGAATACCCAAGACGGCAGAATCAACCTGGCGAAAACGAACTTCACCAAAACCGCCGCCTCGCGTCATTGTGCCTGAATGGCAACTATCGAAAACAACCCAGACATCAGCACCCTTATCTCGAATACGGTCTAGATAGAGTGCCATATCATTATCCGTTATCGCATTTTTTACAGAGCCTATATACTCATCCCAGCCTGCTGCATCGGAGGGTAAGAAAATCTCATCCAACCCGTCTGTTTCCGTATTACTTACAGACTCCGCTGGCTGACGGGACCCATGTCCAGCAAAATGTAAATAAATGAAGTCTCCCTTCCTGGCGCCACTTACTAGTTTCTCAAGGCCATCTACAATTGACTGTCGGGTCGGTTTACCATCGGCAAAATCGCTCTCACTCAACAGCGTGATATTTTCAACACCAAAGCCTCTACTCAGTAACACTTGGCGTACTAATGCGGCATCATTCTCAGGCCCTTCTAAATCTGCACCCTCTAGGTGAGGGTATTGAGTCACGCCAACAAGCATCGCTTTATTCGTTGCGAATGCAGCACTTGCCCAAAGCATTACTATAAAAAACAGAGGAACTATTGCAATTTTAGAATTTTTTTTCATTTTCAAGTTCCCTTCTTATTAACATCACGAGGCTAGTAACAAGAAAATATTTGCAGTGTAGAAGAGGAAAAATTTTTACGCCGGATGTGTGTGGGGGGTGAGGCAGGAAAAGGGGTCGAATAGATCTCAACCCCACAGTTCAATTAATTAGTATAAAGCGTGTAGTCATTATAAACATCGCCCAGATTTTTAATTCTCACTCTAAACTTACCAGTCCAACTTGGAGTCCAGCGACATAGCATCTGATCGGTTCTATCCGTATCAGAACAAATTAAATTCCCATCTTCATCATAAATAAACAAATCTAGATCAGTATCGCCATCGCCCTCTACATATACCTCAGCTCTACGATCTCCTTTAAATCTCATTGTATACGTATCAACTGAATCAGCTCGAACCCGGTCATCATGCCCATTAACAGCACCACCTATCCGGCCACGCTCTTTGATATCTCTCACATCTTCAATTAACGCTAACAATCCTGCGTTATCGCCCGCCAGCTCCGTTGCACGCTCTAGCAACTCACTCGCAGACAAACTCACACCACTGTCCTTGTTAGAATCTTCACCCCCTTCCGAGGTTTTCTCTGCCTGAACCGTTGTGATAGCTACCCCTTTTCGTAATTTTGCGGCAGAAATCAAAAGCAAAGCATCTTCTTGAGCCAGACCCAGAGCTGCCAGACTCGAGGCAGTATTTAACTGAGAAACCGCTCCAGCATCGGCTTTAGCCTCAGTATCCACATTCATCCCCGCAGATGCGGGATTAGACGCAAGCACTAGTGCAGAAAAAGAAACGATTGCCATTTTGTTTTTAAGCAACTTCATATAATTATCCCTTTACTATCATTAACTTACTAAGAGTATCCAAGAACAGTCTCTTTCAAAACAACTACTCTGTATTTTAGCAACCGGAGCGCAACATTTTCAGACCAGTTACAGCATAGATGATACAAACCTACCAAAAGTCTTTGAATAATATAACTAATATAAATAAAAAAACAATTACACAAATAACTCCAATACCTGATTTCCCCCAATAACGAAGCACAATCTCTCACGCATCTCTTAAACTTTCGTATAACCCCGTTAAGTTAAAAAGATATAAAGAATTTTATAAAATAAATTTTATAGCACCTCTCTAAGGTTAAACTGTGGTATTAACTCTAAAAAAATTCAGCCTAAACCTTTTTATATCTACAGCTAACACAGTAATAAAAAACTATTCAGTCAGACATTTTAAAATAAAGATCTCCCCTAACTCCAAAATGATCTGACATATATTTATTATCTTCAAACACAGGAGCATTGGCAAAGATAGAATATTTAGTTTCAACAGAAAACGGTAAATTATGATAAAAACGATCTAAGCGACGACTCGGCTCAAACCAATATTTAGTCTGCTTAGCCCAATAGTTTCTTTCAATGTCATAAGTTGGCTTATCTTGATACTCATCCTTAACCGCTAAATCATAGAATGTACGATTCAAAACAGATTCTTCAGGTGATCCATTTCCGAAATTAAAATCTCCACCAATCAATAGATAAGCGTCCTCTTCAACAAATCCGATAATCTTCTCTAGTTGCTGTTCTCTCAGCCAATCATCATCAAGAGGGCTTTCTAAATGAACATTTACAATGTTAATCTGATCTTTTGAACTTGGTAATTCAAGCTGAACAATTAAGGCCTTACGCTGCATATTAGATTGAAGAACCAGTACTTTAGACATTTCTGGGAGCTGCTTGGTAAGAGTAATATTTTGATAGTTAGCGTTTTGATCGGATTGAGCTAAGTTGTATTTAGCTGATAAGGGGTGCTGCTTCATAAGTTCTATGAAGTATGGTGTAACTTCTTGCAATAGCAATATATCTGCATCCTGCCTGTATAGTTCGTTAAGAATCAGAGGGTATCGCCGGTGACCAGTACTACCATCAAACCACACATTCCAGGAGATTATGCTCAGTCCCTCTCCTGCGTGGGATATTTTTAGTCCATAAGCATTGAATACAACGAATAATATAATAAAATATTTTACTATAAATCTTTTCAGCAGTACTTTTCCACGCATTTACTTTACTCTCAGTACTTATTTTAGACAGACTTATGGATATTTAATACGATTCAACTTAAGCAATAAGCCAAAGTAACACTGATTATTTTCATATTCCACTTCCCTAACAAAAGACTCTTGCGAATAGAAAAACCCATACACAACATTTATGGAAACTCTAATACCTACAACTCTCAATTGTATAATAAATAGCCACACTAAAAATTAGTCTAGTTTAAGAGATATATCTCTATTATGAATAATTATGAGAAAATATAGGCATAGACTAATCATTTATTTTTTCCACAAAAAAACAAAATAGAAAGGAAATAAAATTCCTAGCACCAAAAGAGACGTTATAAAACAGCACTGCATCAACTCAGACTGAACCTGAGATTGTGATTCACAACACCGGATCATTAACACTAATCGCTGACACTAAGCGGCATCACAAAGCCCACCGGCTTTTTGAACAACAGCCGAACAGGGTCATCCATCAATATTTCTACGCGGCTGCCACGGTATTGGTGCTTGTATCTTCATATGAACTATAGCCTCAGAACGAGCCCTTCATCACTGAATGCAGGGGAGGCTAATGACTCCTTAGACAACCTTTAGTAGTCTTCTCATCTTCTCAAGAGAGGCCTCCAATGACAATGCAGGTAATTTGCCATGTAACTTTAGAAATAAAGCAGCCTGAGTGAAGTAAGGCTCAACCCCAGTAAAATCGCCTATCAATCAACATTAAATAAAATAATACCCTGTTTAAGCATCAACCCCATCCAGCCCCTTGCCTCCCCCTCAAAAGCAGGCTTTAATTAGCCATTCAAAACATCGCTACTTAAGGTTTACTGATTTGTCGAAGTTTCATCGTGTAGCTAAAGAACCTCTGATGCAGTGGCATGATGCCATCGCAGGTATTATCACGGATGGTGTTAACGACGATGCATTGGATAACCTGATGGATACCATGCGCAGGATTGTTGATGCCGATGGCAGCACGCTCATCGTCTACCCGAGAAAAGGGCAACCATACTGCCCTTTTCGAAAGCGACGTAAAGGTGAAGACCCTCGAATTCATATCGACCACTATATTGAAAGCGCCTACCTGCTTGATCCATTTTATCGACTAGCCGTCGACAGCCCGGCAGAAGGTGTATTTAGCCTCACCGATGTCGCACCTGGGGCATTCAAGCAGAGCGAATTCTACCGGGTTTACTATCGCTTGGTTAATTTTGGTGATGAAATCTGTCTGATCGTGCCGACTGAGAATGCCAGCATTCAAGTGTCCATTAGCCGCCAGGATGACAAACCAAAATTTACCCTGGCGCAACAAGCACTGATACAACGTATCTTCTCTACTGTGAAGGCCATTCTACTGAAGTGGTGGGCAGGATCACAGAACGAGCAAAAAGAGCACTTTCTCGATTCTCATCTAGAATGCGCCCTGAGTAATTTTGGCAGTTCAGTTCTAACCCAGAGAGAGACTCAGATATTACAACTGGTACTGCGTGGCTATGCAGTAAAATACATTGCAGAGAAGCTGGAAATTAGTCCGGAGACCATCAAACACCACCGGAAAAACATCTACGCAAAGCTAGATATCAACTCCCAGGCGGAAATGTTTCATCTATTCATTGATTCATTGCGGATGGTAACCGCAGACTCCCCTCCCGATCCATTAACTAATTACCTGAAGCCTCCTACTACTAAGCCTCTTTAACAATCGTTCTATACCGAGACACACTCAGGTCCCGTGATACACGGGGCTAGCTGCATCATAATTAGACATCAGACTTCCGCTTATGCTCTGAACGCTCTGAACGCTCTGAAACGATTCAAACACCTTTTAATCATCCAGCTAAAGTGACTACTGTACAAGATCACTTGCCGCCGATTTCCAGTTTTATATTTCTAAAACTGAAAACATGTGCTTCAATAATCACTCAAGGAAAGAGGAATTATGTTATGGCCTACCAGTTCACCATCACGGAATGTGGTGACTACCTAAAAGTTGAAGTACATGGATCGAGAAACACCTCTGATGTCACCCATGAATCTTTACATATGTGGAGCACCGTTGCTAAGCGATGTAAGGAAAAAAACGTCAACCTGATTCTCGCAGTGTTCCACCTATCAGGAATGCGCAATATTATGGATACTTTTAATATTGTTGAAGGAGTCCAAGAGTGGCTGTGGCCTGAGCTGGCTATCGCTTACGTCGATATGGATCCGCAAAGCCGTAAGGAAAATACGATTGCGGAGCAATCTGCCATGATGCATGGGATCAATTTTCGCAGCTTTATCTCCGAGGAAGATGGTATTCACTGGCTAACGGCCCTGCACTCTACTCACCGACACTAAAACAAAAAAAGCTGCTCATAGAGCAGCTTTTTATTTCTGGCTAAGCAATTTAACTCAGCGTTATGAACCAAAGATCAGATTAGGTAGCCACAAGGCTATCTGTGGATATATAACCACCAGCGTCAATCCAATAACCTGCAATATGATAAACGGAATAACCGCTTTATACAGATCATAGATAGTAATCGAGGGCGGCGCCACCGATCGCATATAGAAGAGATTATACCCAAAGGGAGGTGTCAGATAGGCTGTCTGCATACTGATAATAAACAGTACTGCAAACCAGACCGTATCGAAGCCAAGTTCCTGAACGATTGGAACAAACAACGGCACTGTGATGAAGACAATAGCGAAATCATCCAGAAACATCCCCAGAATGAAGTAGGTTGCCAACATCGCCACAATCACCATGTAAGGCGACAGGCTAGACTCTTCCACCAACTCAGTAATCAACATACCGGCACCCAGGCCAATATAGATCTTACTAAAGAATACAGCAGCAAGTGTTATCCACAACAGCATACCCATCAGCTGAGTGGTGCTCATTAGCACTTCTTTCAGCATCTTCACATTAAGAGTGCGATAGATAGCAGCACAGACCAGCGCCCCTGCCGCACCAATAGCTGATGCTTCAGAAGGTGAAGTCACACCACCGATAATAAAGCCCAGTACCGTTGTGATCAGTGCACCCGGCAGAATCAGCGCCTTCAACGCTTTTATCTTATCTACCGCACCAAGACGTTCTGACAAAGGGATGGTAGGTGCTTTTTCCGGGTTCTTTAATGCGAACAGGAAAATATACACCATGTAAATTACAGCCAGCATCAAGCCTGGCATCATACCCGCAGCAAACAGCTTACCCACCGACTCACGGGCAAGAAATGCATAGACAATCATCAAGACACTCGGCGGGATCAGAAAGCCCAACGCTCCGCCAGCCATAATGGTGCCTGTCACAAGTTTCTTATCATAGCCACGCTTCAGCATGGACGGTAGAGCAATAATGCCCAAACTCACCGTTGCAGCACCAGAGACACCAGCCATCGCAGCGATAATCGCGCAAATGATCACTGTTCCCATGCCCAAACCACCAGGGATACCACCCATCAGCTTATTGATCATATCGAACAGATCATCGGTAATACCGGAACGCTGCAACATCAGCCCCATGAAAATAAACATAGGTAGTGCTACTAGCAGGAAGTTATCCATAGCCGAGAAGGAACTGGTTGCCAGCAGTTCAAGGCCGGCAGGACCCCACAAAAAATATGCCGAGCCTACACCCACGGTTAGCAGTGCCCAGGTTAAGGGAGCGCCTATTGCTAACAGAATCAGCATAGAAAAAAACATGCCAAAGGTAACCAATAAGGGATCTAGATCTAACACAAAAACACCTTTGCTTTATAGAAGGTCTGATCGGTAAAAACAATATTTACCGGTCAGACAGAGGGACTTACAGAGCCACAATCAGGACAAGGACAACAACCAGAATCAGACTTGCGGTTCTGGCTGTACCCCGATAACAATCATTGCACTACGAATCAGCGCAGCAATGCTCTGTAAAATCATCAGGCCAACGGCCAGAGGGAGTACAGACTTGAATGGGTATACGATTGGTCCCCAGGTGCTTTTCGATGAAACCTCTCCAATCGCCCAGGAATCTGCAGCGAAATTAAAGGATATGTAGAAAAACACTGAAAACACAACCAAACCGATCACACCAGTAATCACATCAAATACTGCTCGAACCCTTTCAGAGAACAAGTTATAGATAACTTCACTGCGAACATGGCCATGATGTTTATGCGTATAAACACCCGCCAGAATGCAGAAAGTACCGTACAGCATAGTTGTCGACTCGTGTGCCCACGAGGTGGGGCTGTTAAATAGATAACGTGCCGACACCTCGTAGCAAAGTACTGCAATCATGACCAGACACAACCAACAGAAGGTCCGGCCGACCCACTCAGATACCCTGTCTTGAAAAGCAAGATATTGAGAAAGCTTTGACATTAGACTCTCCCGGTAGCCTTAGCCGTCGCTGTAATAGCTTCAATTGCTTTAGCATTACGTGGCGATTTAGCTCCTTCCTCTTTCCATACGTCCATTGCTGC
Source organism: Amphritea japonica ATCC BAA-1530 (assembly GCF_016592435.1). Taxonomy (NCBI): domain Bacteria; kingdom Pseudomonadati; phylum Pseudomonadota; class Gammaproteobacteria; order Oceanospirillales; family Oceanospirillaceae; genus Amphritea; species Amphritea japonica. The sequence goes on from NZ_AP014545.1 coordinate 2,391,148, forward strand.
AGCCGTCAGCGCTTTAGAATCAGCTTCAGGAAGAGAAGCAAACTCGAAGATACCTTCGCCGTTTACATCCAGGCAACCGTTTACATTCCAGGCATGCATGTTCTTTCCGTGCTTTTCGGTAGCCAGTTCAATAGCCTTCTGCTGATCTGCTGACATAGAGTCCCACTTCTTCATGTTGATCAGCATGCCATCAGCATAACCAGGGTTGATCATGTTCAGGTGGGTGTAGTACTTAGCAGACTCATGCAGTTTCAGGGCTTTATATTCCAGAGAACCGCCATAAATAACGCCATCGATAGCACCGGTAGACAGGGCGATATAAAGCTCCTGGCTTGGCAGGTAAACCGTAGGGATACCGAATTTTTCCAGAATTCCGGCAACAGTAGCGGTTGCGCGAATCTTCATCTTTTTCAGATCTTCGAGGCTCTTAACTGGCTTAGTCGTCAGCAAATCATATGGACCACCGAAAATAGCACCCAGATATTTTACGCCCTTCTCTGCGTAAGCTTCTTCCAGAAGAGCCGTCAGGCCCTGCTTCTGCTGCAGATAGATAGCCTCATCATAGCTAGTCCATGCACCTGGAATACCAGACTCGATCTTGGCAATATCAAGTTGACCAGCCCAGTAGCCAGCATAACCCTGGCACATGTCCAGAGTACCTTTAGATACCGCATCCAGCATCTGGTCATTAGGAACCAGTTCAGAACCACGGAAACGCTGAATACGTACAGTTTTGTTAGAAACTGTTTTTACGTCGTTAGCAAATTCTTTGTATAGATCATCGGTTTCTGTTCCATACAGAGTCTGCATCCGCAAACGAACCGAATCACCCGCCTGGGCAGTTGTAGAGGATAGAGCCAATGGTGCAGCAGCAATACCAGTAGCAGCGACTTTAAGCAGATCTCTTCTTTTCACTATCGTCTTCCTTTTATTATATATTTCTGATGGCTAAGGTCTTGGTCAGCTCACTGCTCTTCTAATAAGTTAGAAACAGCAATAACCGTCCTGATAACTCGCCTACCTCTTAGCGGGTAGATGTGCGTTATTTTTAACACCATTTTTTATAAATAGAAAGAAGCCCCTGTTCGAACAAGCCTCAACTCTCACCTTAAGCCCACTCCATTTGCGGTATAAAACAGGCCGTTGAATAGACGACCTAACGCCGGACAAATCAACCCTAATCCATTGTTTTAATGACATTAATCAATAAAACCAAAAACTCTGAACAAACAAATATGGTGACGTTTATTGTAGCCCATTTTCAGGCCTACCCCTTTCAGGGGATGATAGGCGTTCGATATTAGGAACAATTATCTAAACAGGAATTTTGTATCATATTTACATACCCAGCAGAGCCTCTGCGCAGTCTATATGAAATATGCCATCAAACAATTATCTCCCCTTTTCTACTATTTCAATAGAGCCCAGACACCGACTTGAGACTGACAAAAAAACATCTCTGCTACTAGAGGAATAACTGTAAAGTCTCACACCAAACCCGTAGAATCACTCACCATACCAGTCAATAAAAACACTTCCAGATCTGGTTCCTTTTTTACTAATCTGATTCAGTACCCGATTTAAGTGCCGGGAACTAACTAAGGTCACAAAAGACCTCAAGGAACTCTGATGTCTCAAGCATTACTTCTTGCGCCAACCGGTGTCGGTGCAGGTCTCACTACTGCCGTATTAGGTCTCTTCCAGGCGATGAACAGGCAGGGAATTAAGGTACATTTTTTCAAGCCAATCGCACAAGGTAATGGCAAAGATAGCTCAACGGTGATGTTAGAAGGCGATTGTACTTCCCCTATTGCGGAACCTGTGGCAATTCGTGAGGCGGAACACCTCGTTAGTCAGGATAAGGGCGACCAGCTACTCGAACAGATCGTTGCCCGCTATGAACAAAACCTGCCTTCCGATAATGAAGTTGTCATTATTGAAGGCATGGTACATACCGAAAGCCAGCCTTTCGCTACCCGTATAAACAAAGAGATTGCCAAAGCACTGGACGCTCAGGTGGTGCTGGTTGCGGCTCCAGGCAACGACAGTATCGAAGCCTTGCAAGATCACATTGATATTACAGCCCGCGCTTATGGCGGTATCAGAAACAAGAAACTGCTGGGCTGCATTATTAGCAAACTAGGAGCCCCAGTGAACCGGGAAGGCTATATGCAGCCATTTCTTGGTACCAGTGGCACCGTGACTCATAGCCTTACCGCAGAAGTGATCCGAGAACACGCAACAATTTTTAATGATCACCAGTTCCGTTTACTCGGCTGCATTCCCTGGAACCGGGACCTTATTACGCCCAGAGTCAGGGATATTGCTCAACACCTTAATGCATCCGTGATTAATACCGGCGAAATTAAAACGCGCCGGGTAACCCGCATCACTATGTGTGCCCGTACCGTCGCTAACGCTGTCAATGAACTGCGTCCCGGTGCATTGATCATTACCCCGGGCGACCGTGACGATATGATTGTTGCCGCCTGCATGGCTGCTGTTAATGGGATTGAACTGGCCGCCCTCGTTCTCACCGGTGGATTTATGCCCTCCGCTGCAGTGTTAAAGCTCTGTGCTGGCGCATGTAAGACAGGTTTGCCAATCATCAGTATTGAGCAGGATAGCTGGCAGACCGCTATTGCGATGACTCAGCTGAATCAGGAGACACGGCCCGATGATCAGGCGCGCATCCGGGATATAAAGGAAGCAACCGCTGCCCATATCAATCGTGACTGGCTGACAACGCTGGTCGATGATAACTATCAACGTCGCCTCTCTCCTCCAGCATTCCGGTATCAATTGATCAATCGCGCCCGTCAGGCTCAAAAAACAATCGTACTTCCGGAAGGCAATGAACCCCGTACTGTCAAAGCCGCTGCAATTTGTGCTGAGCGCGGTATCGCTCGCTGCGTTCTTTTAGGCAGCACCAAAGAGATAGTACAGATCGCTAAGAATCAGGGGGTCTTACTCAATGATAATGTTTTAATACGTGACCCTGAGCTCATCCGCAAAGACTACATTGATCGATTAATTGAACTACGAAGTCATAAAGGGATGACTGAAATCATCGCCGAAGAGCAACTTCAGGATAATGTTGTTCTGGGAACCTTGATGTTGGAAATGGGCCACGTAGACGGTCTCGTTAGTGGCGCTGTTCATACTACGGCTAATACTATTCGCCCTCCGATGCAATTGATAAAAACCGCACCCGGGTGCAATCTTGTCTCATCAATCTTCTTTATGTGTCTGCCAGAGCAGGTATTGATCTACGGTGATTGCGCCATCAATCCTGATCCTAACGCAGAACAGCTGGCTGATATCGCTATTCAATCAGCAGAGTCGGCCGACGCTTTTGGCATCCCTCCCCGGGTAGCGATGATCAGTTACTCCACAGGCGCTTCGGGTCAGGGTGTTGATGTCGATAAAGTAAGAGAAGCCACTCGTATCGCCCGGGAGAAACGCCCCGACCTGCTAATCGATGGGCCATTGCAATATGATGCAGCGGTCATGGAGAGTGTCGCCAAGTCTAAGGCTCCCGATAGCGATGTTGCAGGTCAGGCAACTGTCTTTATATTCCCGGACCTGAATACTGGCAACACTACCTATAAAGCTGTTCAGAGAAGTGCAGATGTGATCAGCATCGGTCCGATGCTACAGGGAATGCGGAAGCCCGTTAATGACCTTTCCCGAGGTGCACTGGTCGATGATATTGTCTTCACTATCGCTCTAACCGCCATACAAGCAGGCGCCTGTGAGGTTAATTAGATAACCAGGGTCGCCCAAAACGACAAAAAAAAGCCGCTGTAAATACAGCGGCTCTAAAAAGGACAATCTCTATTCAAAGCTTTGAAGGGGAAATTGGCCACAGCAGTTGAACACCCCAGGACACACTTAGCGGTTATATTTATCTGAGTGAGAGAGCAGATACAAAATACTAGCCAGCTAATACCCGAGTTATTCAGTAGGCTATTATATAAATCCTAGTAATTTAGTCAAGTATATTCCCATGTTTCATTTCTCCTTAAATTTTAGTGCGTTCCATCCACAGTAAAGTGATCTGTTTCCAATTTACCGGCGTATGAAGTTTTAAATACCCTGCAATGGTGAGATTAAGATGAACAATATAAATGAGGTCATTGAAATTCCAGTTGGCATAAGCGCATGCGTTATGGGAGAAGAGGTCCGTTTTAACGGCGGCCATAGCCAATCAAGAATTTGCCGTAATCAACTCGCATCGCACTTTAACTATCAGGCATTCTGTCCCGAAGTTGCAGCCGGTTTTGGCATCCCCCGGCCGACAATGCGTCTGATTGGCGAGCCTGAAAGCCCAACGCTGACCTATACAAAAGACCCTGAGCAGGATCTCACCGAACAATTAAAGAGTGCCATTCAACCGATACTCAAAAAATGCAGTGGACTTGATGGATTCATATTGAAAAAGGACTCTCCCAGCTGCGGTATGGAACGAGTAAAAGTCTATCAGAGTTCAGGTTACCCTCATGCTCAGAGAGGATCAGGCTTATTCGCCAAAGCACTAATGGAACGCTATCCCAATCTACCTATCGAGGAAGATGGACGGTTAAATGATCCTTGCTTGAGAGAGAATTTTGTTATGCGGGTATTCGCACATCACAACTTTAGAACAGAAGTGCTGGAACAACCCTGCCTCCATAACCTTATTCAATTTCATAGCAGCTATAAATATCTTCTAATGGCACACAACCAGACTGCTTACAAAACGTTAGGAAAAATGCTGGCTGTGGCACATTTAGAACCATTAGAGTCTTTGTTGCCGACTTACCACCAGCAGTTTATGGCGGCTATAAAAACACCCGCATCCAGAGGTTCTCACTGTAACGTAATGCAACATATCATGGGCTACTTGAAACGATCTGTAGACAGTCATGTCCGCCGGGATATCTTAAAAACATTTGAACAATACCGACTGGGAGAGGTAAACCTGATAGCGCCTATGACACTGCTGTCGCACTACATAAACCAGAAAGGTAGTGAATACATCCGTACTCAGCGATACCTGGAGCCCTATCCCTCACATTTAGGACTACGTAATTAGCTATGTCTTCGTTTAACAGCCCGGTCATTGTCTGGTTCAGACAAGACCTCAGACTCGCTGATAACCCTGCCCTTTTCTTTGCTGGACAGAAAGGGACTGTCATTCCCATATTTATTGACGACAGAGCTAACAACTCTGAGTGGAGCCCTGGGGCCGCCAGCTGTTGTTGGCTTCATCACAGCCTGGATGACTTGAACCACCAGTTAGATGGTTGCCTCAAACTGTTTCAAGGTGAGCCATTAAGCATCCTGATTCAGCTTATTAAAGAAACCGGGGCAAATACGGTAGTCTGGAATCGCTGTTACACTCCCCACGCCATCCGCCGTGATACTAATATTAAAGAGCGCCTTTTGGCGGAAGGTATAGAGGTTGCCAGTTTCAACGGTTCTCTTCTCTGGGAACCCTGGGAAATTTATACGAAGAGCGGTACTCCCTATAAAGTATTTACACCCTATTACCGCAAAGGATGCTTAAATGCTAAGCCACCTCAAACACCCGTTTCCAAACCTAAGCTACAAATCCATTTCAGCGAAGACAGCGGTCAACAACTGGCGCTTGATCAGCTGAAGCTTCTGCCAGAACATTCCTGGGCTAATCAAATAACTGATCACTGGAGCATCTCCGAAGCTTCGGCATGGGCATTACTCCATAAATTTACTGAAGAACGGCTCAAGTCATATAGCCAGAATAGAGATTTTCCGGCAAAGCAGGCAACTTCCTCGCTTTCCCCATATCTTCGATGGGGGCAAATTTCACCCAGACAGGTATGGCACTATAGCCAGCAGCAATGTTCCACACCTGGCCTTGAACATCCACTGGACACCTTTCTAAAAGAGATAGCCTGGCGGGAGTTTTCTTACTATCAGCTGTACCACTCCCCCTCAATGACCGAAGAGAACCTCAATCAGAAATTCAACCGCTTTCCCTGGAGGCACCATAAAGAAAGCTGCCAAACCTGGCAACGGGGACAGACTGGGTTCCCCATTATTGACGCAGGTATGCGAGAGCTGTGGCAAACCGGTTATATGCATAACAGAGTACGAATGCTGGTCGCCTCATTTCTGGTTAAGAACCAGCTCCAGCACTGGCATAACGGTGCTCGTTGGTTCTGGGACACGCTGGTAGATGCTGATCTAGCCTCCAATAGTGCTAGCTGGCAATGGGTAGCAGGGTGTGGCAACGATGCAGCACCGTATTTTCGTATCTTCAATCCAGTCGTTCAGGGTATTAAATTCGATCCGCAAGGTGAGTATGTTCGACGTTATATTCCAGAACTCAATAACCTACCTGATTGTTATATTCATACTCCCTGGGACGCACCAGAAAGTATCCTTCTTGACGCTCAGGTTACGTTAGGGACGACCTATCCCCAACCAATTTTAGACCTGAACACGACGAGAAAACGCGCGCTTTCAGCCTATACAGAGTTAAAGAAACTTCCACTCACAGAAGCAGCTGAAGATCGCCTTTAGTCGCTGATATTTAACACCTTCCTTTACTCTGTCTGGCCAATGCCATATCTTTACTAAGATCGGCAGAGCCAGGGTGAGGCATATGTATAACCACTATTTTGGACTGACATCTTCGCCATTCGCGATCGCACCCGATCCGAACTATCTCTATATGAGTCCCCAGCATAGAGATGCGTTAGCTCACCTACTCTATGGTATACAGAGCAATGGAGGGTTTGTGATGCTAACCGGTGACATTGGTACCGGTAAAACAACTCTGTGTCGTTGTATGCTAAATCACACCACCGAAGACACTGATGTTGCTTTCATACTTAATTCAACACTCAACTCTGAAGAGCTATTAGCCAGTATCTGTGACGAACTTCATATCGTCTATGACAAACAAAATATCAGTATTAAATCACTCTCGGATGCGATCAACCACCATCTTCTAAAAAGCCATGCGGCAGGCAGGAATACGGTTTTGATTATCGATGAAGCTCAAAACCTGAGCCCTGGTGTGTTAGAGCAGATGCGGCTTCTGACAAACCTGGAAACCAACGAGAAGAAACTGTTGCAGATAGTCATGTTCGGTCAGCCCGAACTACGTAAGCTAGTTGAGCGCCCTGAGCTAAAACAGCTAGCCCAGAGAATCACCGCCCGATTCCACCTGTCGCCGCTCAAGCTCCCTGAAACCCAGCTCTATATTGGTCACCGGATGGCCATTGCCGGATATAAACAGATTGCTCACAGCCCTCCACCTATCCCTAAAGAATTACACTCTCAAATACATCACCTGAGTGGTGGTGTTCCTCGGTTAATCAATATTATCTGTGATCGGGCACTACTTGGAGCCTATGCTCGTGGAGAGCCCTCGATAAATTCAGAAATCCTTTATCAGGCCGCCGCAGAAGTATTTGGCGAAGACCGTAAACCATTACGACAACCGATCTCCTTTTTTAAGCAGATGACAGCCATATTGGGGGTTATTTTTATAGCCCTGATTATCTACCGATTTTACCCAGTGGCGAACAACTGGCTAACGAATTCTGCTGAACAATCCCAGGCTTCACTGACATCATCGACAAAGAGTCAGCCCTCTACTCCGACTAAAACAGAGGACAGCAGAAAGGAAACAGCCCCGGTAAGTCGTATTGTAAGCGCTTCTACAGCTGAGCTGGCCGCAACCCCAGGCGTAGCGATAGAAAGCCCTGAGAACAACGAAAAACCACCAGAAACAACACAGTTAATTCCGACGCAACCAGAATTAGTTCGCCCCACCTCTTCGGAGCCACTCCTGATAGCAAAAAAACCATCTGATACCGACTCGGATAATGCTTCCCAGTCACCACAAGTTGCCCTTAGCACTAATACACCCGATTCAATCCTGGAAACTCAAACGGTTATAATCACATCTCCCGAAGCTGTTACAGCTGCTACCGTCAAGCCCTCTATGATTCAGCAGGAAGAACAGAGCCCCATCACTAACTTGGATTCGGAGACGCAAGCCTATTCCACCCTCTTTAAAATCTGGCAACAGGATATGCCTCAAAATACTGAACCCTGTAAATTTGCGCTTAGCCGTGGACTTCGATGTTTCCACCAGCAGGGTAACTGGGCTCAGCTAAACCGCAATAACCGCCCAGCTATTGTACGTACACTTAACAGTGAAGGAGGACTTTCAAGTGTCGCACTGGTGCGGATTGAACAGGGAATCGCAAAATTCTCAAATGGAATTCAGCATTGGCAAACACCTTTGGAGCAACTCAATGACAGCTCTCTATTGAATTACACCTTGCTATGGGATCCCCCTGCCGGTTACTACCAACTGACTAAACCGGGAAGCTCCGGCCCTCATATTCTCTGGTTAAAACAGCAACTAGCGAGATTATCACCACTATTTATAAGTGAGATGAATAACTATTTTGACGATCAACTGGTGCTCTATATAAAAGCATTTCAACGCAGTCAGAACTTATTGCAGGACGGTGTTGTCGGCCCAGAAACCCTAATCCGCCTTAACACCCTGATAGATGCAGAGGTTCCCATGTTACTCAGTTCCCGGGAGCCGTAATGTCATACATACTTGATGCCCTAAAGAAATCAGATCAGGAACGAACCAGTCAACCGGCTTATGATCTCAGCCAGCCGACTGAAGAAATAGAAAAACCAAAAGCTGTGCGACATAAATGGTTATGGATAATACCTGCACTGCTGACAGCCAACATTTTCTTATTACTCTGGCCCGAGACTGATACTTCAATAACAACAGTAACAAATCCGAAACCGGGCAAAGAAGGTTTACCGCCAGAACCTGTTACTGAAGAGTTAGCTGAAGGGCTGGCTCAACAGCCGGCGAAGTTAAGTTCTGCAGAATCAAAACCGGTGCACCCAAAACTTACCCATAACAATAAAAGCAACGATTCGCTCCCAATTTCCTCCATTGCAACAGTAAAGCCCGTTACTTCAGTATCGCGCTATCATCGCGATCCTTTTGCGCCATTACCGGGTAGAACAAAGCCTCTGCCGGCAATAGCCCCTACGCCAACAAAGCCTCAACCAAAACCATTGCAACAACTGGCTATCCCAAACCTCGAAAAGCTCAATCGGAGTCTTTTGAATCAGGCTCTCATAGAGCAACTTACACCTTTAAGGCAAGAGCAATCTACGTCAAATAGAAATTACCCTGATGTGACTATGACAGCAGCAACAAGCAGCATACGTTCATTACCACAACAGACAGCAGAGCAACCGTTTCAGCGCTCACACAACTCGGACGAAATCCATGCACAGGTCCCGCTGTATCAAGAACTGGAACCAGCGCTGCAACAGGATATTCCAGAATTAAATATTTCAGTACATATCTTCGCTGACATTCCTGAGCAACGTATGGCGAGAGTCAATGGAATCATGGCCCGGCAGGGACAACAACTCGATAACGACCTGACGCTCGAAGAGATCAGGCCCGATTATCTGATACTTAGTTTCCGTGGTGAAAGATTCAGACTAAAACGATAAAGGTAGTGAATTCAGCGATAATTATTTAGCAGGTCTAGCATTGGCTTATTTCCTGTAGCTTCAGCAAGACGGAAGCTATCCTGGCCCAACTGATTTTTCCTGCGAGGCTTAGCTCCGCTTTCAAGTAACCATTGGACCACTTCAATATGGCCGGCATTAACAGCCATCATCAACGCTGTTTGAGTAAAATTGTTACGGCTATCGACCGCTGCATTTTCAGCAGCCAACAGAATCATGCTATTCCGATTACCCGCAGCAGCTGCGACCATCAGCGGAGTATTACCTTTATTATCCGGCTGATTAATATCCACACCTGCAGCGATCAGCCATTTAAGTGTTTCAATCCGCTTACGTGTAATTGACCGAATCAGCGGAGAGATACCATTCACATCAGCAAGATTCAGATTAGCACCTTTATCCTGCAGCGCCTTCAATGCCTTAATAGCACCAGCATCCGCAGCATGCCAAAGCGCAGAGCGTGATTGTTTATCCTGCGTATCAGGAGACACACCATAACTTACCAGCAGATCAATCAACTTTGGCAGATTGGCTGCCGCTGCTTCAAGCAGTACGTTAGCTTGCTCTTTCTTCAACAGTGCGCCGGAGCCACTATCCAGTAGTTGCCGGACGACCTCATCATGGCCCCCCTTCACTGCAAGCATCAGTGCCCCGTCACCACTTTCAAGTAGTGGACGCTGATCAGCGCTATGCTTAATCAGCAGAGCTGTTATTTGTTCAAAACCTTTATCTGCGGCAAGCATCAGCACACTATGACCATCAGACAACTGATGATTCACATCCGCGCCTGCATCAACCAACAGCTTAGCTACCTCAAAATGCCCCTGCCACACCGCTCGACTTAGTGAGGTGTGGCCTTCCTTATCAACCTGATTAAGATCAGGCTTTTCACGCAATAATTTGGCTACAACCTTATCCTGCCCCCGCCAACTTGAAAGCATCAGAACAGACCAGCCCTTATAGGGGTTACTATCATCCGTAACAACCTGATCAACAGAACTCAGTGACTCCAGAGCGACCAGCGAAGCATCTCGTTCCGGTGGAGCCATATTGTTACGTTTCGCGCCCTTTGCGCTCAACCAGCTAACCACTTTTTTATGTCCGCGATTAACGGCCATATCAAGCGCACTATATTCACTACGATTCAGGCTATTTAAGCCAACACCGACGGAACCCAGTAGCTCAACTGTTTTCAGATGTCCGCTACCGGCAGCAAAGTGCAACAAAGTATTACCATTAGCATCTTCGTCACCTTTATTCGCTCCAGCTTTCAAAAGAAGTTTGACCACAGCAGCATGCCCTTGCTGCGCTGCCGCCATCACCGGAGTAATAGCAAATTTATCCTTCATACCAACCTGTGCACCTGCCTGAAGCAACAGGTTGATCGTTTCTTCATGCCCCGCTTCTGCCGCCTCATGCAGCGCTGTTCGCTGATTAAGGTCACGACTATTTACATCGGGGTTTTGTTCTAATAGCTGTTTTAATTCGAGGTTACTCCCCTTCTGAGCCAACCAGCGAAGCGTTTCCTCTTTATCAACCGAACGATATTCCTTTAGCTGTTTTTTCTGGCGAGTCTCTGAAGAATCTTTATTCAGCTGTCTTAGCGCTAACGGATGGCCTGCATCAGCAGCAGCCTGCATCAACTCATTTGCACGACCAAGATCCTGCTCAACTCCCCAGGCTTTCTGATACATAATGGCAAGATTATACGTCGCTTTAAGGTGATTCTGCGCAGCGGCCTTTTCCAGCCAGAAAACAGCATTCTCATGACTTTTCTTAACACCTTGGCCATTACGATACATAGTGGAAAGAAGGTACTGTGCTTCAGCACTCCCTGCATCAGCCATGGGCTTCAATAAAACCTGAGCCCCGGTATAGTCCTTAACCCTAATGGCTGCTCTTACCTCGCCCAACTCATGATTCGCACCCTGCGCCGGCGAGAAAGAGAATCCAGAACTCAACAAACTGATTGTGAGTATGTAAAAAACGATGGTTTTCCACCGCGAATAATAAGCCCAATCAGGCAGTACCATATTTCGTTTCTACCTCAATACCTATCTGCTTCAAAAAACCTGTTGGTAAGATACCACCGGCACACACGATAACGCCGTCATTTGGTATCCTGTAATGCTCATTATTCTGATTCAGCACTACTTCAGATTCCAATACTTCACTGATTGTAGAACTGAGCATTAGATTCAGTCGTCCACTCTCAACTGCAGCATCTACCTTGCGACGATTCTTTTCTTTAGCCCGTCCAAACGCCCCACTGCGATATGACAACGTGACTGTAGTACCGGGCTCATCAGCAATACTGGTGGCTGCTTCCAGCGCACTATCTCCGCCGCCAACAATTAACACATGCTTCCCCTGATATTGAGCAGGATCGACTAATCGGTACACAACCTTATGTTGATCTTCGCCGGGCACACCTAATTTGCGTGGAGTTCCTCTTCGACCGATAGCCAGTAAAACAGCACGGGTACGGTAGACAGACTTATTAGTGGTGACTTCAAAACCACCTTCAGGTAGGTGGTCTATATGGTCAACCCGTTCTTTGTAATTGACCTTCAATCCCGTCTTGCGTTCAACTTCAGACCAAAACTCTATCAACTTTTCCTTGGTCGTTTCCTTAAATTGAAACTCTCCGACAATAGGTAGCTTCGCTGGTGCAGTCATGACCAACTTACCCCGGGGAAACTGAGCGACCGTGCCTCCCAGAGATTCCTGTTCGATAGTCATAACCTTCAGGTTCTTCTCCATAGCGCCGAGTGTCGCCGTTATGCCTGCGGGACCAGCTCCAACAACAAGCACGTCCAACAGATCACCACCTGAGCCCATTTCCGGTACTTTAGCGATTTCATCCATCGCTCTGCGACCCTGCTCAGTGGCATTTTTAATCAGCCCCATACCACCAAGCTCACCCGCAATATAAATTCCGGGAATATTGGTCTGAAAATCAGGTTTAACATTGGGAATATCTAACCCGCGCCGCTCGGTACCAAACACCAACTGTATTGCATCAGCGGGACAAGCTGTTTTACAGGCACCATGACCGATACAGTCTGCCGGATTGAGCAGCTCTGCTTTATTATCGATTAAACCCAATACCTGATGTTTAGCTTCCGGGCAAGCATTGACGCAGGAGCCACAACCCAGACAGATATTGCTATTGATAATGGGATGAAGAGAGGCAGGCTCAGTCAGGCCGGCGACAACCGCTTCGGATTTAATCGCAAGATTTCCCCGAGTTTGAGTTGTTTTATACCAGTTATACAGTATCCAGATCGCCAGTAATGGCGTAGCTATAATCAAATACTGATAAAATTCAGCCTGTACGTTCATATGCAATACCTATTCAAAAACTTCTGAAACATCGGTGTTAACCAGTTTTCTCACTCATTCTCCTTTAAAAAGAAAACCCGATTTCGTAGTTAATACGTTAAAGAATTATTCGTATGCCAACAACTGTCTCCAACCAAGTACAGTCTAAAGATGCTAACGAAACTCTCACTTCGCAAAAATGAGAACACCACCGACAAAACAATAGATAAGCTTTTGTTTAAATTGAAAATAAAAATTCCGGTATAGGTTATGCATTAACTTGTGAAACCAATATACGGAGTCTCATGCAGAATGACGAGAAATACCCTGTTTACTGCGGTAGCTTTAGCTACAGGCCTTGTAACTGCGGCCTTTCTATTGCAAGGCGGCAACTCTACTCAATCTGGTGAATATTTAGCCAGTACGACTCAGTCATCCAACACATCCTTAATGGCAGCAGAGGCCGCTGATAACAACCAGCTCCAGGCCGGCCCGCTTGACCAAATGGCTCAAAAACTAAAAGACAGACTTCAAAATGAGCCTGATGATATGGAAGGCTGGGTCCTATTGGGGCGCACTTATCAATATATGAAAGACCAGTCGGCTGCTGATCAGGCTTACGCTAAAGCAACTGCTTTGGGGCTGACTCCTGCCCGTCTTAAAGAAGTTCGCAGCGGTATGTCTGTGACACAGAAGGCCCCACCTAAACGGGTTTTTCCAGAGCCCAAAACATCCCGTAACCTGACCGCCGTAATGATAGATCAGGCTCTGAAAGATGGCCCCGATACTCAACAGATATCAGTCAGCGGAGAAATCAAAATAACACCGCTTCTCGCTGAACAGCTGGCTGGTAAAAACGCCACGCTTTTTATTTTCGCGCGAGCCGACAAAGGCCCTCCAATGCCGTTAGCCGCAATACGTAAAACACCCGCTACACTACCGCTAAACTTCACCCTCAGTGATTCAAATGCCGTCATTCCCGATCGAAAACTATCCTCATCTAATGCGGTAATAATTGGCGCCCGAATCTCTTTCAATGACAGTGCTACAGCATCTAAAGGTGACCTTGAAGGGTTTAGCCAGATAGTCGACCCTGCCAGTGATGATAAGGTTACTATTGAAATTAATCAGGTCCGCCAATAACCCTATAATCAATCTATAGTTACTACTGAGCCTATCCACTAATGAGCGATACTATTGTGGCTGATAAACAGCGAAAAGCAGATATTGAAAAGCTCCATCTATCTCCTTTGGAGCAATTTGCAGCACCGTTTTTTTCGGTAGTACTTACCCTGCTACTGATTTGGGGGTGGCAGCAAAAAGAGGAGTATTTAATCACTGCAGAATGGGGCGTTGGCTACTGGCTAGGATTGGTAGCAGGTGTGATTTTCATTCTTATTTTTATCTACCCGCTTCGGAAGAAGTTTAAATTCATGCGAAGTGCTGGTGCCATAAAAATTTGGTTTAATTTACATATGTTTATGGGCGTTGTAGCACCGGTGATGATTGCCTTTCATTGCAACTTTTCACTCGGTGCAACCAACAGTAATGTTGCTCTCTATTCGATGCTTTTCGTAGTCGCTAGCGGTATTGCAGGGCGTTATATATACGCCCAGGTTCACTACGGACTTTTCGGTGCTCATGCCAAGATTGAAGAGCTGGTCGATATCAGTAAAGAAGCCCGAAAGCGGCTTGGACACCACGGCGGATTAGCACCGGCTATAGAACACAAAATTAAGTCGTTTGAAGACTACGTATTGAAACCGACTGGAGGCCTGCTTAGCTTCATTCCTCGCAAAGTGTTTATTGGTGTAAGTACCTGGACTACCTATTTCATTTTGTGCCATCGTTTGCGCCCAATCATGGCCACTCAGGCTCGGCTGAGTAACTGGGATAAACGGCAAGAGAAGCAACATTACAAAGAGAGCCGAATACTTATAGGAATTCTACTGAGCGCTATTAGAAAAATGGCAGTATACACCTTCTATGAAAAGCTCTTTCATAACTGGCATAAGATCCACGTCGTTTTCTTTAGCATGCTACTGATCACCGGTATCATTCATGTTACTGCAGTTCATATGTATTAAATTTCATATGAGAATTCTTTCTCATTATTGAGAGTCTGCATAAAGAGACACTCTAAGCTGTTGTTTTGTATAGAAACAGCTCTACAACGCTTAATAGCTGTACGAACTACGAGACAACACCTCCTCCCCCCTCACTACCATTCTATGAATGAAGCTCAGCTATTTTATGATAACCCTTTGATAAATAGACATTTTAATTATCAGGCTCAATTTTTGCTATATAAAAGAGGTTAGGCCTGAATTGTTATAAGGGAGAGGCAGCTTAACTCCCTATTTAGATTTTCATTTCTTAATTTATTCAGCCCTGAAAAAGTAAGGCCTGTTCGGGGGAGTGGCCATAGCTATTCCTTCGTTTTCTTATCCGAAACCCTCTTACATCGTTCATCTGGGTTTACGGGCAAACCATACCGGAGGTTAAGTGAAGCTGTCTGATCGTCTTTTAACTCTGAAGTCTTTTGCTCTTCTGGTACTGCTAAGCTTCAGTGCGCCCGGAGAGGCAAATGTTTTCGAAACCATATTCATGCCTGGGAAATTAATTAATGGGCATGAACAGTTCGAACTCGAATGCGACAACTGTCATGAATCTTTTGACCAGAGTAAGCAAAGAAACAGATGTCTGGCTTGCCACGACCATGAGAATATCGCTAAAGATATTGATGAGGGCACTGGCTTTCACGGCCTCATGGAAAATAGCAAGAACATTGAGTGTAAAACATGTCATTCCGACCACATGGGACGAGATGCGGATATTGTGCAGCTAACACACTCCACATTTAACCATGACCTGACCGACTATCCACTCGAAGGCAAACACCAGACAGCCGCATGCGCTAATTGCCACGAGCCTTCGCAAAACTTTCGCGAAGCACCCAATCAGTGTATCGACTGCCACAAAGACGATGACAAGCATGAAGGCGAATTAGGCGAGCAATGTGATGACTGCCATAAAGAAACAGGCTGGCAAGAAACTAAATTCGATCACGACGACACCGATTTTCCGCTTCTGGATAAGCATGCAGAAGTGAACTGCAGTAGCTGTCATGCAGACGAGCAATATGAGGATATACCGACAGAGTGCGCTTCCTGCCATCTTCTTAACGATGCACATGGAGGCCACTTCGGCAACGAATGTGAAAAATGTCACTCAGAAAAAGACTGGGATGAATCAAAGTTTGACCACAACAAAGATACAGAATTCGATCTGAAAGGGTCACACAAAAAGACTAGTTGTAATAGCTGCCATGTAGACCCTCTTTTTGACGAATCACCCGGTGAAAGCTGTATCGATTGTCACCGCAGCGATGACTCTCATCAAGGTAAGAACGGCAATGAGTGCAATGAGTGCCATACTGAGAACAGATGGCAAAAGAGTAGTTTCGATCATGATAAGGATACCGATTTCAAACTTAAGGGTAGCCATGAGCCATTAGAGTGTCATAGCTGTCATAAAGGCAGCCTTGAGGATGAATTACCGAGCGACTGTATCAGTTGCCATAAAGGTGATGATGTACATAAAGGTCAACAGGGTGACAGCTGCAATCGATGTCACGACGAAAAATCTTTTTCTGGTGTCATTCGCTTTGATCATGACCTGACCCATTTTCCGTTAATTGGGCAGCATGCCGTTACCAGTTGTGAAGAGTGCCATCTGGAACAAACCTTTAAAGATACCGCTCTGGCATGCACTAGCTGTCACAAAGATGATGACGTACATAAAGAAACACTGGGTGGACGCTGTGAGCAGTGCCACACCCCAAATGACTGGGGTATCTGGCAGTTTGACCATGACACCCAGACCGATTTCAAACTTACTGGCAAGCACCAGGAGCAAACCTGTGAGGCCTGCCACTTGAAGCCTGTAAACGACCAGGACGACATAGACCAGGCTTCAGATTGTTTCAGCTGCCATCGTAGTGACGATATTCATTTTGGCGGTTTCGGACGTTTTTGTGAACGATGCCACACGACCGAATCGTTTGACGACACAAGCAACCTGAGTCAGTAGTCCAGGGGATATAGGTGATCAGTATGTCATTAACAAGAACGCAATCCGTTCCATTCGCCGCCGGTATCTTGCGGCCCGTTATTATAATGCTGATGCTATTAGTAATCAGTCTGGTGCTGCCATCATCTGCTCAGGCGATGTCCGATCCGGATCAACTCGAACAGCTGGAACAACTAGATACCAACAATCAGGGTGTGGACAACAATAGTCCGAAAGCGGTATTCGACCATCTCAGCACCGGCTTTATGCTCGATGGTCAGCACGCTAATCTTGATTGCTCCAGCTGTCATGTCAAAGGAGTATTTAAAGGCACACCGACCACTTGTACTGCCTGCCATTCCTCCTCCAGCATTATTCCAGCGTCCGTTAAAGCCAACGACCATATCAATAGTAGCAATAGCTGCGACAGCTGCCACAGCCCGGGTAGCTGGAATGATGTGCCGAAAGTTGATCACGATGAAGTAGCCGGTAGCTGCTTATCCTGTCACAACAATCAAGTCGCTTTTGGTAAACCGAGTGACCACCCTCCTTCAAGTGATAGCTGTGAAAACTGCCACTCGACCAGTGGTTGGCAGACTTCGTCATTTGACCATACCGGTATCGAAAACAACTGTTCCAGCTGCCATAATGGCGTTAAAGCTACAGGTAAGGGCAGCAATCATATTCCTGCCAATAATATCTGTGAGGATTGTCATCGCCCCACTAACTTTAGTGATCTCAGCCTCTGGAACCACCCAGACAGCGCCAGTAACTGTAGCAGCTGTCATAACGGTAGCTTCAGTGTCGAGGGAAAACCCTCTAATCATGTACCTAGTAGCAATACCTGCTCTAATTGTCACGCCATCAACTCATGGAAAATTACAACCTTTAATCACCCGCCTGAAGAAACTGGCGGAAGCTGCGCAAGCTGTCACAACGGCTCATCTGCGACCGGTAAATCAGCCAATCATATCCCCAGCAGCAATAGCTGCGAAGACTGCCATAGCACGTCAGGAAGCTGGAGCGATGCAACCTTTGATCATAACGGTGCAACCAACTGCGCAAGTTGCCACAACGGCACGACGGCTACTGGTAAAAACGCGGGTCATATCAATACAACGAACAACTGTGAAGCCTGCCACACTTCAACAACCTGGTCGCCCGTTAATCAGGTTAACCATGACGAAGTCGTGGGTAGTTGTGAAAGCTGTCACAACGGCACCACAGCTACCGGAAAGTCTGCTAACCATCTTCCCAGTAGCAACTCCTGCGTAGACTGCCACGATCCTAAACGTGGCTGGGCTGATGCAACATTTACTCACGCCCCCGGTACAACCAACTGTGCCAGTTGCCATAACGGCACCATTGCTACTGGCAAAAACTCTGCGCACATTAACACTACTAATAGCTGTGAGAGCTGCCATACACCAACCAACTGGACTCCGGTTACTCAGGTTGACCATACAGAAGTTAACGGTAGTTGCTCCACCTGCCACAATGGCACCACAGCCACTGGAAAAAATTCCAGCCATATCAACACGACCAATACCTGCGATGCTTGTCATACCTCATCCACATGGTCGCCGGAGACACGGGTTGATCACAATGAAGTGCTAGGCACTTGTGAAAGCTGTCATAACGGCTCAATTGCCGAAGGGAAATCTGCAAACCATATTCCCAGTGCTAATACCTGTGAGGATTGCCATAGGCCTGAGCTTGGCTGGGCCGAAGCAACTTTTGATCATCCTGGAATTACCGACAACTGTGCCAGCTGCCATAATGGCAGTACTGCCACTGGTAAAAACTCTGGACATATAAATACCACTAACAGTTGCGAAAGCTGCCACATTAACTCCAACTGGACACCTGCCACTCAGGTTGACCACGGGGAGGTAATCGGCAGCTGTAGTAATTGTCATAACGGCACCACAGCGACTGGTAAGAATTCCAGTCATATTAATACCACCAATAACTGTGAAGCCTGTCATACTCCATCCACATGGTCTCCGGAAACCCGGGTCGATCATAATGAAGTATTAGGGACCTGTTCAAGCTGCCATAATGGCTCGATAGCAACAGGCAAGTCCGCTAACCATATTCCTAGTGCTAATACCTGTGAGGATTGCCATAATCCACAACTTGGCTGGGCTGAAGCAATATTTGATCATGCAGGCACGACAGCAAACTGTGCTACCTGTCACAACGGTAGCACAGCCACTGGTAAGAACAGCGGTCATATCAACACAACTAACAGTTGTGAAAGTTGTCATGCAAACACTACCTGGTCACCTGAAACCCAGGTTGACCATGCTGAAGTACTCGGCAGCTGCAGCAGTTGCCATAACGGCACCACTGCGACAGGTAAAAACACAAATCATATCAATACCAGTAATACCTGTGAGTCCTGTCACACATCAACCAGCTGGTCTCCTGAGACACGTGTTGATCATAGTGAGGTAAATGGCAGCTGTACCAGTTGTCATAACGGCACCACGGCAACCGGGAAAAATACAACTCACATAAATACCACCAACAACTGTGAAG
The DNA here is from genome assembly GCF_016592435.1 of Amphritea japonica ATCC BAA-1530. Taxonomy (NCBI): domain Bacteria; kingdom Pseudomonadati; phylum Pseudomonadota; class Gammaproteobacteria; order Oceanospirillales; family Oceanospirillaceae; genus Amphritea; species Amphritea japonica. The sequence continues at coordinate 2,410,651 of NZ_AP014545.1, forward strand.
CCTGTCACTCATCAGCCAGCTGGTCTCCTGAAACCCGTGTTGATCATGCAGAGGTCAACGGCAGCTGCAGCACCTGCCACAACGGCACCATTGCGGTAGGTAAATCCGCGAATCATATCCAGAGCGGTAATGTTTGTGAAGACTGTCATAACACCATTAGCTTTGCAGACGCGGTATTTGATCACAGCAATGTCACTGGTAGCTGTTCAAACTGCCACAACGGCACCACCGCCACCGGCAAGAACTCTGCTCACATTAACACCACTAACAACTGTGAGGCTTGTCATACCCCTACAACCTGGTCTCCAGTAACACAGGTTGACCATGCTGAGGTCAATGGCACCTGTACCAGTTGTCATAACGGCACAACAGCGTTAGGTAAGAACTCCAGCCATATCAACACCACTAACAATTGTGAAGCCTGCCACACACCTTCTGCCTGGTCGCCGGAAACCCGGGTTGACCATGCTGAGGTCAACGGCAGTTGCAGCACCTGTCATAACGGCACTATTGCGATAGGTAAATCTGCCAATCATATTCAAAGCGGTAATGCCTGTGAGGACTGTCATAACACCAACACCTTTACCGATGCAGTTTTTGATCACAGTAATGTCACAGATAGCTGTTCTAGTTGTCACAACGGCACGACGGCCACTGGTAAAAACAGCTCTCACATCAACACCACTAACAACTGTGAGGCCTGCCACACACCGACTACCTGGTCGCCGGAAACCCGGGTAGACCATGCAGAGGTCAACGGCACTTGTAACAGCTGCCATAACGGTACTATTGCGTTAGGTAAATCTGCCAACCATATTCAAAGCGGTAATACTTGTGACGACTGCCACAATACCAACAGTTTCACCGGCGCGGTGTTTGATCACAGCAATGTCACCGGTAGTTGCTCAAGCTGTCACAACGGCACGACGGCCACTGGTAAAAACAGCTCTCACATCAACACCACTAATAGCTGTGAGTCCTGCCATACACCGACGACCTGGTCGCCGGAAACCCGGGTAGATCATGCTGAGGTCAACGGTACTTGTAACAGCTGTCATAACGGCACTATTGCGTTAGGTAAATCTGCCAACCATATTCAAAGCGGTAATACCTGCGACGACTGCCACAACACCAACAGCTTTACAGGTGCAACATTTGATCATAGTAGTGTCACCGGTAGCTGCTCGAGCTGCCATAATGGCAGTACTGCAACGGGTAAAAACGGCAACCATATCAATACTACGAACACCTGCGAAGCCTGTCATGCCACGTTCGGCTGGACTCCTGCTACCCGGGTAGATCATACGGAAGTGAACGGCACCTGTAACAACTGCCATAACGGCTCAATTGCGATGGGTAAATCGAACAATCATATCCAGAGCGGCAATACCTGTGACGACTGTCATAACACCAACAACTGGACTGATGCGATATTCGATCACAGCGGTGTTACAGCGACCTGTATTACCTGCCATAACGGAACAACGGCAACAGGTAAAAATCCAGCTCATATAAACAGTTCTAATAACTGCGATGCTTGCCACTCGCCTGTAGGCTGGGCACCTGCAATACGGGTTGATCATTCAGAGGTAAATGGCGTCTGCAGCAGTTGTCATAATGGTTCAATTGCGATGGGTAAATCAGCTAATCATATCCAAAGCAGCAACACTTGTGATGACTGTCATAACACCAATACCTGGTTAGGCGCATCATTTAATCATGACAATGTATCACCGGGCACTTGCAGCAGCTGTCACAATGGCAACACCGCAACCGGAAAACCGGGAAATCATTTTGTCACCTCTCTACAGTGTGATGAGTGTCATAACACAACCAACTTTGCGGGTATTTCATTCAACCACAGCTCAGGCTCCTACCCTGGTGACCACGGAGTTAACCTGAGCTGTATTGATTGTCATACCAATAATAATCAAGCCTTGTCCTGGCCAACACCCACTTATGCACCGGATTGTGCGGGCTGTCACGCCAGCGATTTCAGACAAAATAAACATGAAAAAGATACGCTTTCCTCTGTACGTGATTGTGCTGGCAGCTGCCACGAGAAAAGCAGTTTTCACCGAGTGACAGATAGAGACTGGGATAGATAACTCATGAAGAAAACAATTCAATCAATAGCGTTAGTTGCATCTATTCTTACTACGGGTCTGGTTCAGGCACAGCCGATAGGTGAGCGGATCATGGAAGAGGTAGAACTGGTACGAAGTAGTTCTCCCTGCGACCCTGACCTTGCAATCATCCGCATGCACTATCCGGTCCGCTATATTTCACATTATCCTCAAGAAGCCAGTGACGAACTACGGATTCGCATTAAGCATATACAAGTAGCTCAAATCGATGAAGATTCACAAGATCAGCGTGAATCGACCTCCCCGGAAGATCATGACCTGCTGGATGAAGTTGTCTATGAAGGCGACTTCTCCGGTGGCCCCTATCTAACGCTGGAATACCGTGAAGCAGTGCTTTCTAAAGTTATTCAGGGCAGTGATTACCGTACAATAAAAGTATTGATCTATCCCTCCAGTCGCATTAAGCAAGCTAAATGCCAGTAAACCGACTTTGAAACTGAGAGTAACATAATGCATAACCCGACCAAAACGCTGTTATCCACACTTATAACTGCAGTTATAGCTGGCGGATCACTCTCCATCCTACCTGGCTATGCTGCAGATCAGGTCCTGGGCGCTGAAAGCTCAACGATACAGATGAGTGGCCGATATGCGATTCACGTAGCATCCCTGCTTAAACAATCAGACGCGGAGAAGGTGATAACTGAATTACCGTTCAAAAATCACGAAGCCTATATCACCAAAACCTTAGTCAAAGGCACTACCTGGTACCGAGTCAGAGTTGGCTTTTTCCCGACCGCCAATGATGCCCAAACAGTGGCAAATTCAATTCGCAGCAGTCACCCTGAACTTTGGATTACGAAAGTTGCTAACAGCGAAAAGCTCGCGGCGCTGACTGAAGTAAAAAGATTGAGCACCCCTTTACCCATTAAGGCTGGAGAGCGCCTGATAGAGCAGGAATCTGTAGAGAACCCACTCACGGCGACTGATCCTTCAACTACCAAGCCGCTGGCTCAAACTAACAATACAGAACGAACGACAAGCTCGACACCGCCAATTCCCAGCAAACGAATTACCGTTATAGCATCTTCCAATTCACCTCAGACCAATTCTGAAAGCAACGATCCACTTGATAAAATCATGATGCAGGCTGAACAATCGATGATTGCTCAGGAATATGATCGTGCGATCCAGCTGTATACTAAAATACTGCGCGAACCAGAAAACCTACACAGCCGTCAGGCGCTGGAATTTACCGGTGTCGCGCGTGAACGAAAAGGTCAACAAGCTCAGGCAAAAGTGGCCTGGGATACATATTTAGAGAAGTACCCTGAGGGCGCCGATGCGTTGCGTGTTCGCCAGCGCATCACGGCAATGATCACCGCCTCAGAAACCCCTGCTACACGGACCACCCGGGCAGCCCGTAAAGAGCCATCTCGCTGGGATGTTTATGGTGGTATCTCTCAATTCTATCGTCGTGACGAATTCTCAACTGAAACCGAAGACTTTAAAACCACCTCGGTCAACCGTGATGCGCTATCTAACGACCTCTATCTCACAGGCCGCTACCGGGGTGATGAATACGATATACGTACCCGGTTTTCGGGTGGCTACGAGGAAGACTTCCTCGATAGCAACGAAAGTGAGACACGGATCAGTACGATGTATATTGACCTACAAGATAAACAGGCAACAAATACATTACGCTTAGGAAGACAATCTAATAGCTCTGGCGGTGTTTTGGGCCGTTTTGATGGATTTGTCGTCGGACGCTCTCTGAATGAAATGATTAAGCTCAATCTGGTAACGGGCTTTCCTGTCGAGTCTTCTACCTATAATGAGATTAATACTGATCGCTGGTTCTACGGCGTAAATGTTGATTTAGGCACCTTTAACGATGCCTGGGACTACAACCTGTTTATTATCGAGCAACGAAATGAGGACATTCTCGACCGGCGAGCGATTGGTGGTGAAGTTCGCTATTTTCAACCAGGCAGAACGCTGTTTACTCTGCTGGATTATGATATTTCCTATAACAAATTAAACACTCTGTTTGCTCTGGGTAGCTGGACAAACGAAAGTGACCAGACATTTAACCTGTCAGTTGATTATCGTTACAGCCCAGTTCTGATGACTACCACAGCTATTCAGAGCCAGTCAGTAAGCACATTAAGTGAATTGCTGGCAAAAGGGATTACCGAAGATGAAGCTCGACAATACGCACTTGACCGTACTACCCGTAGTTTTACGACTACTCTCGGCATGGTGCAACCAATTACTGATGATTTCCAGATAAGTGGTGACCTCACTGTTACAAAGCAAGGCGACAGCGAAACCTCTGGCGGCGTTGAAGGATTTGAAGGCACCGATTATGAATACTCTTTGTTCATACAGGCAATCGGAAACAACCTGATTAAACAGGGAGATCTGGGCATTGTTGGTTTACGTCTGACGGATGCAACAACCAGCCAAAGGCTTGGCCTGACGTTTAACAGCCGCTACCCTGTCACAGACAAACTGCGTATTAATCCTCGCTTTCAAACAGAGTTGCGTGAGAACACCGATGACAATACGTCACAATGGTATGTCCGTCCTTCTGTTCGTTTTGAATACCGCTGGCATCGTAAAACCCGCTTTGAGTTCGAAATTGGCGGAGAGGTCTCTAACCGTGAGCTAACAGACGATACAAGTGAAACAAACAGTTATTACATTAACTTGGGTTATCGTCACGATTTTTAGTCTCGACTAAACACAACAGGCGTTAAGTAAAACCCACCAAAAACCGGGTGGTGACAGCGTATCACCCGGCTTTAGATATCTGTCTCTAATAAAACATCAATATGTTCTCAGTGAGCCATAGAGAACCCTTTTACGAGAAAAAGTTACAGTGAACATTTTGATCTTTCATGCAACCTTCCAACAGACATCCTGTTATCCATTACCTTCTGTACACCAAAGCGCCCTTATACACCGGCAAAGCAACATAAATTGAAACTCTTTCAAAGCCAAGAAGGACGCAAATTACGCAACATTTTCTAATAGAAATTTCAAACAATAAGCCATTAGCAATTAAAATAATTACCATTTTCCCTACATTTTTCTCTATCTCTGCACGCAATAGCGCTAAATATATCGAATTGTTCTCAAACTTGAGAACAACAACTTTGAAAAGTTACAAGATTGCTCCGGTAAGACAATAAACATATTGTTTTCAACAAGATACTTTCAGCCTCCTACAGTCTCGCATAAGTGATAAAAAACTCTCATATTAGTTTTTTTATAAAAAAATCAGATAACCACAAATAAATTCATGTTATATCCCTCAAAAGCACCTATTAGATAATTGTTTTTGTTCTCTTTTCTCAACTAAACTAAACAAACGCTTAATCTTAAAACAGGCTGGAAACCTATTTATATTTGATTTGGATTCCAGAAGCGGAAAACGAAAGGATGTGGCGATGGAAAATGCCGTACTATCGGACAATGAGCATAGAGATTTAATACAGCAACAGATTAAAGAATGGTTTAGCGCCCGAAATAAGCTTACAGCTGAACTATTTGATCGATCTTTATCTCTAGTAAACGAGCAAGGCGAAACTACCCGTTTGCCTCAAATGCTATTAAAACTCGGCCAGGTGAGCGCTGAGGACCTGGCTTTGTGTTTAGCTGACATTCTAAACCTGAAAAAAGTATCATTCGAAGACTTCCCAGCCACTCCAGCCTGTTCTGATCTGATCGCAGAGAATTTTCTCAAACAGCACTCAGTTCTTCCTCTAGAGTTCACCGACCATACGCTCGTGCTGGCAATGCTTGATCCTAGCGACGAATTCATTATTAAAAGCACCAAACTCGCCAGCGGCGCTAACAAGGTTGAACCGGTTGTCATCAGCAAAACCGATCTCGAAAGTTTGTACGAGCAATTTTATAGTGATGGTCAGTCCCAATTAGGAAAAATAGCTGATCAGGTAGAAACATCTGCTGATGACAACGATACCGATGTGGATCAGCTCCGAGATATGGCCAGCGAAGCGCCTGTTATTCGCATGGTCAATCTGTTAATCCAGCGGGCATGTAAAAATAACGCTTCAGATATCCATGTTGAACCCTTCCACGACAAGTTAAAAGTACGGTTCAGGTGCGACGGCCTGCTACAAGATGTAGAGGCCCCCCCTGCTCATCTCAGTGCAGCTATCATCTCTCGTATCAAAATCATGGCGCATATGAATATTGCAGAGCGACGGCTACCTCAAGATGGCCGCATTGATCTGCGAGTACAAGGCCAGACCATTGATATCAGGGTATCCAGTATCCCTACAGTACATGGCGAAAGCGTCGTCATGCGTTTACTTCAACGAGATAGCCAGGTTCAGGATTTTGACAGTTTGGGCCTTACTGGAGAGCCATTATCACGTCTCAAAGCAGCGCTTAATAAACCAAATGGGATGATTCTGGTAACAGGACCCACCGGCAGCGGCAAATCAACAACACTCTATACGGCACTTCAGGGACTTAATACTGAGCAGCGCAAAATAATTACCGTAGAAGACCCTGTAGAATATCAGTTAGAAGGTGTTAATCAGATTCAGGTCCGTTCATCTATAGGTCTGGATTTCGCAACCACACTTCGATCTATTGTCAGGCAAGATCCCGATATTATTATGGTAGGGGAAATGCGCGATCTGGAAACTGCCAGGATCTGTGTACAGTCAGCTTTAACCGGTCACTTGGTTCTCTCTACTTTGCATACGAACGAAGCAGCTGGCAGTATTACCCGTCTGTTAGATATGGGCGTCGAAGACTATTTATTAACATCAACGCTACTCTGCGTCGTCAGTCAGCGATTGGTACGCAAGCTTTGCCAGCATTGCGCCAAACCGTATCAGCCAATGCCTGAACTTTTAGAGCGATTAAGTAAGCATAGTGGCCTGAATATAGGCCCTGATAGTACACTTTGTGAACCGGTTGGTTGCGAGCATTGTCGAAATACTGGCTATAACGGACGTATCGCTATCTGCGAAGTACTTCCAGTCGATGATCATATCCGGCGTCAGATTATGCAAAACTGTGATGCACGCGCGCTGCAAAAACTAGCAATGCAACAAGGGATGCACACGATGTACAGCGATGGCTGCAGCAAAGCACTCGCTGGACTTACAACTCTCAAAGAAGTTCTTCGGGTCACACAGGAAAGCTGATGATGACGACATTCTTCTATAAGGCGATAAGTAACAACGGTGAACTCACAGAGGGTAGTATCACCGCGGAAAGCCGTGAAGATGTCATCAGTCAGTTACAGAGCAGCGGCAAGGTACCTATCTACGCCGATAGCCAACAGCCCAAAAGTCTCAAAAAGCGCAGCAAAGCATCTGGTATAGGATCAGCTAACACCGAATTAATTCTTGAGTTCACTCAGGAACTTATGTATTTGGTAGAAGCGGGTATTCCTCTTGATCGGAGTCTGGAGATTCTGGGTCAGGATAACCCTTCCACTGCCTTACAAGAACTCATTAGTGAACTACGTCAGCAACTGCGGGGGGGGCAAACCTTCAGCCAGGCTCTGGAAAAATTCCCACGATATTTCAATCCTCTCTACATCAGCCTGATCCGCGCTTCTGAGGCCGGAGGAGAAATAGCACGAGGGCTTGAAACCCTCTGCCAGCACCTTGAACGTAACCAGCAACTAAAAGAGAAGGTGTCTGCAGCCCTTCTCTACCCAGCCATTTTACTAGGCGTTTCATTGCTTTCAATTCTAATGATCCTACTTTATGTCGTGCCTCAGTTTGCTGACATCATTGCAGGGTTCAGCCAGGAGCTTCCACCCGAAACCCGCTTCGTCCTGTGGTTAAGTCAGATAACCATAGATTACGGAGTCTACTTTCTGGGCGGGCTTTTAGCCTTGATCGCTCTTCTCTATCGCACTTTAGCCAGCGGAGCTACGGCAACCTGGTGGGACACATTGAGGCTAGCTCTGCCAATGATAGGTCCCCTACATATAAAACTCGAGTACACTCGCTTTTGCCGTAGTTTAGGTAACCTGATTAACAGCGGCGTACCGATGCTCACCAGTATCGACATGGCCAGTGCAGCTTTCAGTAATGGCACCCTTAATAGTGAGGTGACTCAGGCCGCTATTCATCTGCGTGAAGGCGGGCGTCTGTCTGACCAACTAAGAAACAGTAACCAAGTTCCGTCGTTAGTTGTACAACTAACTCAGGTTGGCGAGGAAACGGGGGAACTACCCAGTATGTTGCTGAAAATTGCTGACATCTACGATCGTCAGATTGAGACACAAACTCAAAAGTTACTACATATTCTGGAACCCGTATTAATCTTATCGTTGGGCCTGATCATTGCTGTACTGATTCTGTCACTTTTATCCGCGATCATCGGTATTAACGATATCGCACTTTAGCTAAGGAGAGATGCGTGATTAACCATAACAAGTCCAGGCAGCGGGGTTTTACCCTATTAGAAATTCTCGTTGTTCTAGTCATTCTCGGGCTGCTGGCAGGACTAGTGGGACCGAGGGTATTGAAGCATCTGGACAGTTCCAAAACCAAAACAGCGATGCTACAAATCCAGGAACTCGGTGCAGCATTAGATCTTTATCGTCTTGAAGTTGGTAGCTATCCCAATACAGAACAAGGCCTGGACGCTCTTATTAACCGGCCTGAAGCTGCAAACAGCTGGAACGGCCCCTATTTAAAAAAGAAAGTGATCCGGATGGACCCCTGGGGTCAGCACTATCACTATAAATTTCCGGGTGAATTTGGTGAATACGACCTATTCTCTCTAGGTGCCGATAACCATGAAGGCGGTGAAGGTGAAAAGGCCGATATTGTCAGCTGGAAATAGATAAAACAGGCAAGGATAAATGCAACAACAATCATCTCAAGTACAACAAACCGGTTTTACACTGCTGGAGCTGCTGGTCGTAATGGCCATCGCAGGGATGTTGCTTGCGTTGGTTGTTCCCCGCTTCGGTTCGGCGTTCGCCGGGGCTCGATTTCAACAACAAACTCAGGCATTAAACACCTCTCTTAAACAAGCCCGAAATAAAGCAGCAAGAACAGGTAAAATAACGCGACTGGAGTTATCAGAAATAGAAAACAACTTACTAAACGCTGAGGGGGAAGTACTATATAGCTGGCCTGAGGATTCTCAATTAGTTTTTTTAGGTCCGCAGGAAGAGCCCATTAATAACGGCTACATCATATTTATACCGGGAGCAGGAAGTAACGGCGCAACGTTGCTATTCTCCCAGAATAAAGACAATCAGCAACGCCTGGCCAGGTTCAGTATAAACTGGCTAACGGGAGGAGTGAGCTATGAGACACTCTAGTTGTCAGCAAGGCTTCTCTCTACTGGAAGTTCTGGTAGCCATGATTGTTGCCGCCCTTACCCTCGGCGTGATCCTTAACTTATTCTCAACAACATCAAAGAGCGCCTCCCTTAACACCCACTATAGGAACGCTGTGCAAGTTGCCGAAAGCACTATGGAACAACTCGCCAGTCACCCTCTACTGACATCTCAGGTAGAAGGTAATGAGTCAGAGTATCGCTGGCAAGCCAGTATCACTCCATGGGAGACCGCGAGCACAGAGTCTGTACGTTCCCCTTTCGTGCTATATCAAATCGAAGTACAGGTTAGTTGGGGGAATCGTCAGGATTATCCGGTTGTATTGAAGACCCTTCGTCTGGGAGGCCCTTCATGACAAGACAGCTCAATAAATCATCCGGTTTTACGCTGTTGGAAATGCTGGTAGCCATGGCTATCACTACCATTCTGCTAACCGTCGTTTATGGTAGTTTTTATCAAGGCATCCGCAGCTGGCACGGTATCTCTTCTCACAACGAAGCAGAAGAACAGCAATACCTGATACGGCAACACCTGCGACAACAGCTACAAAACGCTTTACCTGTTAGCGCCGAGCAGAGGCCTAATCGTCCCATTGAATTCACCGGAAAAGAGGACCATATTCAATTCATCGCCGCGCTATCTCCATTACAAGGTAATGCCGGTTTATATAGTTACCAGGTGACACTTCAAAAGGAACCTGCCGGAATCAACATCCAGATAACCCCTTACGAAAGTATCCACGAAGAAAGCTGGCAAAACCTTACGCTTGAATCCAGCAGCGCTCTTCGTATCGAGTACAGTGATTCAGTAGGTAGTTCAGCTAACTGGACAGACCGATGGCCCTACAACAATCGCTTACCTCACCTTATTAAAATTTACCAATCCGACACCTCCCTCTCTGACTGGCCCCCTTTGACTATACAGCTTAGGAGACACCGGCATGCATCCTAAGTGCAAACAGAATGGTATGGCCTTGTTAAGCGTACTCTGGGTGGTAACCATACTCACGCTACTGGCAGGAAGTCTCGTTGCCAGCCAACGACAGAGCACTGACACCACTCGGCAGTGGCTACATCAGGCACAGGCACGTTATGCGGCAGAAGCAGCCGTTCACCTAACGCTTTACCAGCTATTAAATCATCAACTACAACCCGGCTCAGAAGATTCAGAAGAAGAGCCTCTCCAATATGCTGACTTCATTGTAAGCAGCAATATCTTTAGTGAGGGAGGTAAAGCAGATATCAACCATATTTCCGGCCCTCTCCTACACAAGATAATACAGGGCCTGTTAGATGACCCACAGCAAGCGGATGCTATTGCAGATCAAATTCTTGACTGGCGTGATGGTGATGAGCTGGTGCGACTGAATGGCGCAGAAAAGCGCGATTACCGACTGGCTGATCACCCATTTACCCCCTCCAATCAACCGTTCAAAAACATCGCTGAGCTTCAGCGAATTTTAGGTATGACAACCCCTCTTTATTTACAATTACAGCCACTGGTAACGGTATATTCCGGACAAAGCAATATTGATATGGCTGCTGCCAGGCCTGAACTTATTGAAGCCCTGGGAATAACCACAAACCAGTCCCGTCGCTTTTTTAATGCTGCCAGTAGCCGTCTTTTAGAAATATCTGCCAGCGTTGAGAAACCTGGATTCAGCACGACCCAACTCACTTCTACGATCGCCTTACAGCCAGGTAACATCAGAGATCCTTTTCATATACTCGCATGGGATTACTCTATCCCCGGATTGACCGACATGGCAGTAAACCTTCTGCCAGAACAAGGAGGTAGAAATGCTACCGAAAGATAGTACATCACACGATAGCAGCCTTCTCGGCTGGGATCTGTTATTTCAACGTAGCAATGACGCCATGTTAATGGTCGATGCCGATCTCAATATTATTGATGCAAATGAAACCGGGTTAAAACTCTGTAATATTGGCCGAAATCTTAGCGATATCGATAGTATAAGTAGTAAGCAGGATGAACGACGTACGATAACCAGCAGCGTCCGCTGGTCGCTTGACCAGAGGACAAATTCTGAAGGCAGAGTTATTTTCCTGAAGCAGAACAATGCCGATGTTGAAGTAGATATTTATCCTGTTAGCCACCCTGATCAGGGCGCTGTGGTGATTATTAAAGAACCCACAGAATCACTGAACCATAGAGAACTAAAGGGCGAACCCGAAAAACTTTATCGTCTGGGGATGACCGCCGCTGGCATTACCCACGAACTAAGCAATCCTGTAAGCGCGCTCTATAGCCAACTTGAGCTGATGCAAAGCCAGTTAACGCAGCCCGATACTCAACTGCAAACCTGCCTGGATCTTGTCAGTAGAATCCGGATGATTCTTAGAGAACTCTCCGGGATCATGGAGCATACATCAGCACTTGAACCACGGAGCATAGACCTTTATGAGTTCTTACCGCACACAATTAATCTGCTTAAATTCTGCCCAACCGGACGGGAAGTTAATATGTTTCATACCATCAGTGAAGACATTCCTCTTCTCAACATAAGAGAAAAGCATCTGATGCTGTTGCTCGATAATATTTGCGACAATGCGCTCAAGGCTGTCGAAAAAGGGGGGCGTATCGATATTGATGCGAGTTCCACTGATGACGGAGGGATCGAGTTGAGGTGTTCAAATAGCGGTCGGAATATCAGCCAGGAAGCGCAGATTCAAAAAGATATTTATCATCAGGGAATGGGCGTAGGCCTGATGATCACTCGACAGATTATTGAAAGCTATCAAGGCTCTATAAACATATCCAGAGCCGCTGATGGCGGTACCGAAGTACAGCTAAGCTTTCCGGCCCAATGCTGTCAGGAACGACTTGATAGCGAATAACCCAGAATCTAAGGCAGGGGACTTTTAATGAGCAACATACTGATAATTGAAGACGAACCGGTTCTTAATGATAACCTGAACCAATTCCTTAGTAGTAAAGGTTATCAAGTATACTCGGCGGACTCCAAAGCTACGGCAAAAATTCAGCTTTCAGACCACCTGTTTGATGTCATTCTCAGTGATTTGCGCCTGCCTGATACCAATGGCACTGAGTTAATCGAATATATCAAAGAGGTCGCGCCGGCCAGTATTGTTTTAGTAATGACCGCATACAGCTCATTAGAAACAGCTTTAGACGTATTCCACTGCGGCGCCCATGATTACATCATCAAACCTTTTCCCCTGCAGGAAATAGAACATAAAGTTGAAAACGCCCTGCAATACAAACAACTGCTCAATGAAAATGCTAACCTTCGTAACCGGCTCCAGCAAGGGGAAGATAATATAGAACTACTGGCAGGTAGTAGTCCTCAGATGTGTGAATTGCGGCGCCTGATTAGTAAAGTTGCCGTGACTAACACCAACGTCTTGATTCAGGGTGAAAGTGGCACTGGTAAAGAGCTGGTTGCTCAGTCTATACATGCAAGATCACTTAATAACGAAGGTCTTTTTGTACCTGTAAATGTGGCAGCAATACCCGACGGGCTGGTAGAAAGTTACCTGTTTGGTCATATTAAAGGCTCTTTCACCGGCGCTAATCAAACCCGCGAAGGGGCATTCAGAATGGCCTCAGGAGGCACGCTGTTTCTTGATGAAATAGGCGAGATGCCTCTTCAAATACAAAGTAAACTTCTACGGGTACTGGAAGATAGTCAGGTCTATCCGGTAGGTAGCGATTCATCAGTACCCGTTGATACCCGAATTATCTGTGCAACTCACAGAGACCTGGAACAGATGGTCGCCGATGGGGAGTTCCGTGAAGACCTCTGGTACCGTCTCAACGTTGTTGACCTTGCAACCCCCCCTCTACGGGAACGCATGGAGGATATGCCTGCGCTTGTCTCTCTGATTTTACAACTACTTCAAACAGAGCTAAAACGCCCTATCCTGGAGGTCGATAATGATGTTATCCACCACCTTATGAATCAGCCTCTAAAGGGAAACGTGAGAGAACTTAAAAATATTCTTGAGCGCGCTGCGGTTTTATGTGATGACAACACTATTCGGGTCAAAGATCTTGCGCTACCCTCCAGTGATCTGATCAATTTACAGCTAGATGAAAACGGTACTCTTTCTGATCTAAATTCGGCGGTAGAAAAGTTTAAGCAACAACACATAGTAGCCGCTCTTGAAAACACTGAAGGATGCCGGGAGTCCGCTGCCCGGTTACTTGGTCTTTCCACCGCAACGCTATACCGACAATTGGATAAATTAGGACTTAAGGGCTATGTTGCTCGTTCATCTAAAAGCGGCCCGCTACCTTCTGGTGATGAGTGATGACAACACCTCATAAACAAACAGAAACAGACTCCGCTAACAGACAGGTCTCCAGTCATTCGGGGCATGACGCGCTGTTTTCACACAAAACAACCAACCTGCAACGTACGTTTACTGTCGTTAGCCTGATTACCATTATGCTTATCAGTACTGTGGGCGCACTGGTACTGACTAATATAGTAACAATGAAGATGCTGCAGCAAGATGCTCGGATCACGCAACAATTTATCCAGACCGCAGCCGGTACCGAGCGTTTACCAGACACCCCTTATCAGGAAGATTTTTTCAATAGTAAGCGCTGGCTAGCTGGATACCTTCAGCGGATTGGTCGTTTCCCCGATACTCCCCTGGTTAAGATCTATGCACCCGACCAAACCATAGTCTGGGCATCTGATCACCATCTGATAGGACAACGCTTTACCGATAATATTGAGTTAGCCCAAGCTCTCAAAGGGGCCTTAGTATTCAAGCAGGAAGATATTTCAGCACTCGACGAAAGTACAGATAAAACAGATCTAACCTACTTTTCAAAAGATCTGGATCAGGTAATCGAAATATACATTCCTTTGTGGAACTCTGATCAAAGCAAGGTCGTTGCCGTAGTTGAGCTATATAAAACACCTGACTTTCTGTTCCAGAGTATCTATGAAATTAAGATCTACATCTGGTCAGGAGCAGCCTTAGGCGGCAGTATCCTGTTTATTGTATTGTTCTCCCTTGTCAGAAAAGCCAGCACAACCCTCCGCCGACAACGGCAGGCAATCGTGGAATCAGAAGCATTAGACACTGTCGGTGAAATGACCTCGGCTATGGCTCATGGTATTCGTAACCCGCTTGCTTCAATTCGTTCAAGCGCTGAACTGGCGCTACTCACCCCTGACAACGCCTCGCGCATGTCTGAAAACATAATCTCTTCTGTTGATAAGCTTCAGGAATGGATTAGCGAATTTATTCAGTTTACTGAAACAGAATCACGCTTTGATAACCAAGTTGTGGTATTTGACGTATTAGTCGAAGAGAGCCTGCAGTTAATCAGTGAACAAGCTAACCATCAAAATATTGTGATCGAACTACTCCCTTTTGAAACCTATGCCCCGGTCAATGGAGATCCTGCATTGTTACGCCAATTACTGGGAATTATTCTGGATAATTGCCTTGAAGCTATGCCTGACGGGGGCATATTGACTGTTCGACAACAGAATCATGATAAGCACCATCTGCGTCTGGAGATTAGTGATAACGGTGTAGGTATTCCACAAGACCAACTGAAAAATGTGTTTAGGCCTTTTACCAGTAATAAGAAACATGCACTGGGACTGGGGCTGATGATGGCACAACGAATCGCTACACATCACAGCGGACAAATTGAGCTCACGAGCCATGAAGGTGAAGGCACAATTGTTTCCGTGATTCTTCCTATCGTGACCAACATAAGCTCTAAGGTACTGGTTATAGATGATGAACACACCTTTGCTGAAAACCTTAAAGCTTATCTCGAGCAATACGAGTTTGAAGTAAAACTTTCAGACAATGCTAAAGACGGTCTGTCTCATGTCCGTAACTGGCAACCGAATATAGTACTTACTGAGATAAAACTCAGTGATATGGATGGTATAACACTGTGTCAGGAAATCCTGAAAAGCTACTCACGAGCGACTATTATCGCATTAACAGGGCAGTCCAACGATAGTCGGGATAAAAAACGAGATATCCTCAGTCGACTACAACAGGTGGGAGTTAGTCAAATAATGACAAAACCCATACCGCTCGCAGAGATCCGGGTTATTCTGGAACAAGTAAAATCAAATAGTTACTCAAATTCGCAAACCTGATAAAGAGAGTTTAACTCAAGATTCAAAGGTGCGAATCAACACAGAGAATAGAGCATATTTATAGAATAAAAACGATATAAAACATGACGTTAATTTTTTAGGAATAGCAATTGCTTTATACATTTGATGTTAGAGGCTTTATTCATTATGCAGCTAATAAGCAACATTTATGAAATGCCTGGCAACATAACGAAAACATTCTCAGGTGTATTGGAACGGAGTTCCAATACGACTGTAAATCATTCGGGGGGATGATCAGCAGCGTAGAAAAAGTGGCGGACCGTGACATGGCATCAACAATTTTAATTATTGATGACTCACCATCGAACCAGCAAAAAATGTTTAACTGGCTCAGGCCTACCGGAAATCGTTTATCTTTTGCAAAAGACCATCACTCTGCAATGAAGATACTTCGTCGGGAGCAACCTCAACTAGTTATATTCTCTGCTGAGCTACCCGGTGTATCTACGCAAAAGCTGATCAACAAATTACAATCCAGAGCACCTCTGGCCAAGCTGATAGCTATTTTATCAGCAACCGGAGGGCCGGTTAGGCCCAACCCCGAATTTGCACAACATATCAGCGACTTTCTGATTGAACCACTGTCTCAGGAAGAAGTACTGATTAATGTTTCGCAACTACTCAGGCTACAGCGTCTGAGCATGGAGAACTACTACCTGAGAGAGGAACTGGCGTTTTCAACGCTGGCAACACACTGGCACTCATAGGGGGGTTCGCCATGAACAGGATGTACATAAGAACAACGCTGTACAAAGCAGTTATATCAGCAACAGTATTACTACTTACCCTGTCTTCTCAGGCTGCAGAAATGGATCACAGCAACCACGCAAGTCATGGCACAAATGCTGATTCTGAGACGTCTGCCAATAATACAATGGATCATAGCGCTCATCAGAAACATTCTATGGCGGCAGAATCTAACGACCCACATGCACATCATAAAGCGATGATGTCCAATTCAAGTAAAGACAAAATTCTCCGCAGCAGCCATGACTATAAAGCGCCCTCGCTAACAATGTTAAATCAAAAAGGTGAAAGCATTGAGGTTCAGCAACTTCTGAACAGCGATAAGCCTATGATGGTTAATTTTATTTTTACAACATGTCCCACAATCTGCCCTGTTCTCAGTTCTACTTTTTCCGTCGTCAACCGAAAGCTCGCTGAAGAGAAAGACCTCACTATGATATCAATCTCTATAGACCCGGAAGAAGACACACCTGAAGCACTGCAACGCTATGCTGCTAAATTTGAAGCCCGTGATAACTGGACGTTTATCACGGGGGCTATAGAAGACAGTATTACCTTACAGAAAGCATTTAACATTTATCGCGGCAGTAAAATGAACCATGAGCCAGTCACTTATCTCCGAGCCAATGCGAGTAAACCCTGGACCAGACTCGAAGGCTTTCCCAGCAGTGAACAGCTGATAGGTGAGTATCATCACATGCAGATGGGGCATTAATAAAACCTATGTATACGATCAGGTCACTGCTGGGGATTTCATTTATACCTATAGTCCTATGCCTACCCAATTTGGTGTGGGCAGAGCAAGGCACTTCTCAGCAGAATCCAACCCAGCTAAGTCAGGCACACCTGGAGACGCTACCTGTCAATTCTCAACTAGCGGAGGGTCGTTCGCTATTTATGACAGGCTTATCAAAAGACGGAAGCCCGATAACAGCCGTAAGTCAGGGGCAGCCATTATCCGGGGAGCTATTTGCTTGCGTAAACTGCCATCGTCACAGTGGTCTTGGCACCAGCGAAGGAGGCTATCAGGTACCCGATATTACAGGCCCCACCCTGTTTTCTCCAATTGAGGTAAAGCAACGGGAACTGTACGCTGAACGCACCGAAGGTTTTTACACCCGACCCGCTTATACTAGAGAAAGCCTGCGAACAGCAATCACTCATGGCATCAGCACCAATGGGAATACATTTAGTAAAGTCATGCCCCGCTATCAGCTTAGTCAGTCACAGGCCGATGCACTGATCGATTACCTAAGCACCCTGGATTACTCCAATCCACCAGGCGTCAGCGCTGACAACCTTCAATTAGCAACCATCGTTACCGAAGGCACATCAAAAGAGAAGAAACTAGCCCTGATAAACACCCTAAATCAGTTTTTTAAAGAAAAAAACGCCCAAACCCGTCACGAAGTAAGACGGGTAAAATACTCCCCCTGGCATAAAGACTGGCATTACGATAATTATCGCCACTGGCAACTTAATACCTGGGAGCTAAACGGAGATCCTTCAACCTGGCAAGCCCAGTTACAGCGATATTATGACGCCAATCCAGTATTTGCAGTCGTGGGTGGTACCAGTCATCTGGGCTGGAATCCCATAAGCTCATTCTGCGAAGCAGAAAAACTACCCTGTCTCTTTCCTGATACTGACCTGCCTCCCAGCAAACCAGGACATTACAGCATCTACTTTTCAGCTGGTATGAGTTTAGAAGCCCGTCGAATAATTCATTTTCTAAAGAAAAATTTGCAATACGATAAAGTTATCCAGATAACAGGCAAAGATCCTCGTGGTGCTGTTGCAACTGAGGAACTACAAAAACGGATATCGAAACTCCAAAACAGAATCACTTTTGAGAAATTAGCCTTTTCTGAACTTCTGAACACTCCGACACGCATTCTTGAGAACAGCGCACGAAATCTTTATGTATTATGGCTTACCGAAGCCGAACTGAAACACTGGCCTACAGGGATCGACATTTCAAAATCCAGAACAATACTCTCCTCAACACTTCTTGACCGCCGGTTTAACCAGATACCAGGCAGGTTAAGTCAAACAAGCTGGCTAGCCCACCCCTATAGCCTGCCAGGGGACTCCGGACGCAGAATACGTAGTAAAGCCTGGATTTATGCCCGGAAAATTGTCACCCCCTACGATAAACTCCAATCTAACACTTACCTTGCTCTCAGCGTTTTAACTGAGTCTATGATGCATATACGTAGTAATTTTTCACAGGACTACCTGATTGAACGTATAGAACATATGTTAGAGAACAGCCCTGAAACCTCAGTATATCAAAGACTTAGCTTAGCCCCCGGACAACGGTTTGCATCCAAAGGCAGCTATCTGATTCCTCTCACTGAAGTCAATGTTTCACCAAAAATCGCTCGCCAATACTGGGCCGTACCTGAGCTCTGATCTCTCTGACTGCTCTGTTGCAAAGTTGATAAATCTCCCTCTCTCTTCGTGTCTCAAATGAGAGAACCATACTGTCACTCAACAGCAACACTTTAGCTTTCATACCTGCACATACCCTTAACCAACTGTTTTTAATAGATTTTAAAAATAACCATCCAACATGGTTCACTTTTTGCTCTCTTATTTATCAAGGCTAACCTAATTTACGTCGCAGTATCGGGACTATGTGTTTGCTAGCCGACATTACGATGATTCTAAAAAAAGAACGACAAGAGGGGTTCGACGCCATGTCTTGTTTTACAAAATTAAAGCGACAATGCGGTGATGGAGCACACAAGGCAGCGTTAGGCTGCTCTCTGCTTTTCGCCAGCGTTCTTGCAGTTTCAACAGCACAGGCTCAGCAAGTTAGCATTAACGTGGTAACACCTGATCCTGTAAATCCATCTATCTTAAATCCAGTGGACGGTTTCCGCTGGCTTATCGAGGAAGACACTACCTGGGATATCAAACCAGGAGTACCAACTGGAAAATCATTATCCACCGGGTTTCACAGCAGTTACTCGCCTCTCGCTGGCAAAGGTGAATCCGCAATAGGTAATATCAATCCAGTTGTATCACCTGATCTGGATGCATCTAAACGTTATTACATCAGCGTTACACCTCATACTGGCTACACCATCGGTGGTGCAGAAATTAAGGCCGGTGTGACAAGCGTTGATGTAATCGTTAACCCACTCCCTCTGCCAACGGCTCAAATTTCTATTTTAGTCTTTGAAGATTTTAGCCCGATTAACGGTGCTCCTGATCTGCCAGAAGAAGACCCAGCTATCAGCGTTAACCAGGGGCGAATTAACGACCCTGATGGCGGTGAATTTGATCCCACTCAATTCCGGATTTTGCTTGAAGAAGCTGGTGGTCGTTATGGCGCAACCGGCGGCGCAGTGACTCAGGATGCTTTTGGCAACCTCTTGGGCACTGAGTATGAGTACGATATCGACGGTAACGCGGTACTCGTTGATGGAGCTCCAGTTGTTCTCGTTCCGGGCAACGGTGTCATACAACCCGCAGCTGATGGTAGCGTACTGATCAAAAACCTTGCTCCAGCTAAGTACGGCGTTATTGTGGTCCCTCCTACTGGCGGAGGCTGGTTACAGACCGGTACCATTGAAGGCAGTAAAGTCATTGACGCCTGGGTAATGGCAAATGAACCATCTTATTTCACCGAATTTGGGCCTCCCGGCTTCCATGTCTTTACTGGCTTCCAGAAAGCCTTTGAAGACACTGCATTTAAAACAGATAACTTCGGTAGTGCCACAATCACAGGACAAGTTGTCAATAACCATATGTCCCGACCACCGGAACTGGCCTTCTATAACGGTGAGCCATTCCCTGGATGCTGGGTAGGCCTAAACCAGGCAGGTGGATTGCCTGCAATTGAAGCCCAGCCTTGTGATGAAGACAGCAACTTCAGTTTCACCAACGTGCCTCCAGGCACATACGAACTGGCTATCTGGGACGATAACCTGGATATCGTTCTTGGATATCAAACAGTAACAGTTCCTGGCACGCCAAATGCCATCGTAGATGTGGCTGAAATCCCAGTCTTTAACTGGTTTACAAAGTTCAGCTCCAGTGTATTCAACGATCTTGACGGAGATGGTTTCCGCGATCCGAACGAAGGCCCTATGGGCGCCGACTCTACTGCCGTCAACTTACGCTTCCGTAATGGTACGGTGTATCAATCTTTCGCTGTTGATACTGAAGGTGAAGCACCCTTCGACGAAGTGTTCCCGTTCTTTCACTGGTTGGTTGCTGAGGTAGATTTCGCAACATTAAAAGCTACTGGTGCAACTTACGTAGTTGATAACGGAGGAGAAGTACGTGCTGATGCAGGCTGGGATGATCCAACGTTCGATACGTTAACCCCACAACCCCAGTTTTGTACACAAGCTCGAATCGATAATGCCGTTGATGCTGGTGATGCCGCCTGTGTTGGCGCTACAGCAGGTGATGCAGCAGTTAACCCTCATACTGGCAATAACCTGTCAACGACTCTTCAGGGACAAGTACTGACATTAGGAGTACAGAGCTTCCTTGGTCAGACTAACCGCATTGAGTTTGGTAAACAGCACTACCCTGATGGTGAAAATGGTGGTATTTCAGGACTCGTTTTATACGCAATTACACGGGCAGAGAATGATCCTCGCTATGCTGCCGCTGAAGAATGGGAACCAGGTATTCCAAGAGTTCAGTTAAATCTGTACAAAGATTCCCTCAATGATGGAATTATCGACAGCCAGCTCCCTGGCGGAGGTAATGTAAATGTTGATGTGATTAATGGGGTTTCTCTTCATAGAAAACCTGACGTCGACCGACATCCACTAGGAAACTTCCCCGGGCCTGAGGATACCGACCAGGGTCCTGCCGATGGTGCAGGATATACAACTGGCGTATTCGATAACGGTGATGCTATCCAGGTAACCTGGACCGATAGCTGGGATGATGCCAACCCTAATGCATGTCAGGGAGAAACGTATACTGTACATGCAGAACTAGGCGCCCCTGACGCTTTCACCACAGATTGCCACGACGGCCTGCGAAACTTCAACCAAGTCACCAACGGTCTATTCGATGGTGGATATGCATTTAATGACATAGCAACCGGCGTTTATATTGTAGAATCCGTAATGCCAGAAGGATACGAGCTACTTAAAGAGGAAGACCGTAACGTCGACTATGGAGACGCTTATGTTCCATCACCACTGCAACTACCACCAGAATGTGTGGGTGACGAACATTTAGTACCTCCTTTCATGAGTTACATGACCGATGAAAATGGGGATCCTCTAGACGGGAGTCTAACAGCTGATGAGGCGCCTTTTGCAGGTCAGATTCGTCCGTTGTGTGATCGTAAGATTGTACTGCTCGGCACAGGTAAAAACGCGGCAGCAGACTTCTTCATGTTCACCGACGTGCCTATTGCAGCCCATGTAGTCGGTGGTATTTTAGATGATACCGCAAATGAGTTTGATCCAAACTCTCCTAACTTCGGCGAAAAGTATGCACCACCATGGCTACCTGTTTCTTTCCGAGACTGGACTGGTCGTGAAGTATTGCGTACCTACTCTGACGAATGGGGTAAGTTTAACGCATTGGTTCCTTCCAGTTTTACTGTAAACCTACCTATACCTACGGGCCTGTCACCTAACATGCTAAGCGCATGTATGAATGATGCCAGCCCTAAACTGGTAAACGGTAAACTGGAGAAAGATCCATTCCATAACCCCCAATACAGCCAGTTCTGTTATACGTTCCAATATGCGCCTGGCTCAACTACCTACCTTGATACACCCGTGGTACCGGTGTCTGCTTTTGCAGGGCCTGATCAGTTCGCACTTGACTGTGAACTACCTACCACAACGCCTGGGATATTCAGCGTAAATAGCAGTGTGACCGGCGGACCTGCAGCAGTTGTAGGTACTGAAGAGACTATCACTATCACCTCTTTGGGTAACGCGGTTGAAGTTGCAAATCCTGAGTACGATGGCACAAGCGCTACCCCTAAAACAATCTTCCGTGATTACAGTTTTGGGGCAGTTGAAGGTACGGTTACTCTGGGCGGTGTCGATATTAACACCATTGCAAGTGGCGCTGTATCAACCTGGAGCGAAGACACTATTACCTTTACTGTTCCGCTAACTGCAACTACCGGACAGCTGGAAGTTATTAGTGCTACAGGAGAAAAAGCACCCAATGGTGTAACGCTAAATATTATTGGCGCAGCTGAAACTGTTGCGATTGTAACTCCATCCAATAATCTGACCGATACTCCTATTCAGGATGCAATAGATGCAGCTACGGCTGGTGATCTGATTTTAGTATCACCCGGCGCTTACCACGAACTGGTTATTATGCATAAGCCGGTTCGCTTGCAAGGTTTTGGGGCAGCATCAACTTCAATTAATGCCGTTCGCTCTCCAACCTCTAAGGTTGAAGCCTGGCGTAACCGAATTTACGACACCGCAGGTACAGAATACGACCTTCTTCCAGGTCAGGTACTCGGTGGCGCTAATGCAGCGGGCCAGTTACCAATCTTCGGCAGCGAAGAAGGTCCAGGTATCTTTGTCGTAGGTAATATCGGTGAGTTTGCTACTGCTACTTCCCGTATCGATGGTATTGCCATCACCGGTGCAGTACAAGGTGGTGGTATCCTGGTTGGTGGTTACGTTGACAATCTGGAAATCAGTAACAACGACATCTACAGTAATGCGGGTAGCTTCGGTGGCGGTATTCGCTCCGGTTATCCAACATTAACTAACCTAGTTAATGGGGATCAAATTAATGTCGATAGCGAGAATAACAACCTCAATATCCACAATAACAAGATCGTCAAAAATGGTGGTAACGGTGGCGCCGGTGGCGGTGTTGCACTCTACACCGGTAGTGATAACTACCAAATCACTAACAACCTGATCTGTGGTAACTTCACTCAGGGTAATGGTGCTGGTATTGGTCACCTTGGGCTAAGTAATAATGGTCTGATCGCTGATAATACTATTGCTTACAACCAGTCCTTTAATCAGGGACTGGAAGTAAACGGCGGTGGTATATTTATCGGTGGTAAAGAAGGTCTTGAAGCCAACAACGGTGGACTACAGCAAACCCCTGGTACCGGCTCAGTTCTAGTTGAAACCAACAAGATCATGGGTAACCA
Source organism: Amphritea japonica ATCC BAA-1530 (assembly GCF_016592435.1). Lineage (NCBI taxonomy): Bacteria > Pseudomonadati > Pseudomonadota > Gammaproteobacteria > Oceanospirillales > Oceanospirillaceae > Amphritea > Amphritea japonica. The sequence continues at coordinate 2,434,122 of NZ_AP014545.1, forward strand.
GGCAGGAGCAGGCAGTGGTGGTGGTATCAGCCTTAACTTTGTTAATGGTGCCGATGTTACGGCAGCTCCCCTGACCAGCAGCCTATGGCACAGTATCGCACTGTATGACAATATTATTGTCAACAACGTTGCTGGTCGTGATGGTGGCGGTGTAGCACTTCGTGATGCTAGCGCTGTTAGCATGGTGCACAACACTATCGCTTATAACGACAGTACTTCTACTGTTGCTGCAACTTTTAATACTGGTTCTGACAATTCTGCACCTCAACCGGGTGCCGGTATTGCTTCCCGTATCCATAGTGCCGGTCTGGAATCAATATCTGGTCAGACTCACTCTGATCCGGAATTGGTAAACAACATTATTTATCGTAACCGCAGTTTCTCTTGGGTAATCGATAGTCTTGCCATACCGCAAAAGTTTGCTCTGACACCTGATATCTCAAACGGTGAAAGTCCGATTTATAGTGATATCTCTGTAGTTGACAATCAGGCTCTGAGCCTTAGTCCTCGGAACTCTCTTCTGACTAAAACGACTGAAAATGCTGTATATACAGCTGATCCTATGAATGCAAATAAGGTTGCAGGACTAGGCCATGTAATATTTACAAACCCATTACCAAACGGTCAACCCGGTCAGACCTTGATTCTTGAAGAAGGACTAGGGGCCTTCAATGTTGCAGCTGCACTTGATGAAGGTGGTAACTTTATCGATGTCCGATTCGGCCCGCTAACTCTTGATCCAGTTCTTATCGGTAGCTACCGGTTGGCTAACGACCCAACAAACAAGGCTATTGATAATGGGCAATCAGATATTCTGACAGGCAATGCAAGTCTAGCCGCTGACTTCTTTGGCACTTCCCGATTCTACGGTGCCGGTGCTGAAATAGGTGCAGAAGAACTGGCTCTTGGAGCTATACCGGTTGCAGTAGACGATTCCCGTAGAGTTGCCTTTGCTGGGCCAAGCACAAGTGATCTACAGGCATTTGTACTGAATATCAATAATCTGTTACTTAATGATATTAACCATTTAGGCTGGACTACTACGGTACCTGTTGTTGGTAGCGAAACCGGTGGTGGGGTACTTAGCTGGAATGATTTGAACGCCAATCAGTTTGCTTTCCGCACACCGACAGGCGCCGGATCAGTTGGCCAGTTCAGTTTCCAGTACAAAGACACTGCAAGCCCATTAACCAACACAGCAACAGTGACGCTAACAAAAGACATCTCAGTTATGAAGGCGTTGGCCCGTACAGAGACGAATGGGGATCATAGGTGGCGCATTAATGGCTATTCTACTTTCCCGAAAGGAACCTCAGTTCGTCTCTACCTAAACGGAACCGCATCTGGTGCCCCATTTGCACAGTGGAATTTAACAGGTGTTAATGGTCGCTGGTTCTACCATGTTAACCAGGGAACTGATCCTACAGGTATTACTAAAGTAAGCGTGCGCATCGGTAATCGTGTGCTTAAAAACATCCCACTGCAACGATAACAGTCAGTGCGGTCAGCCCTGCTGACCGCACCCTGACAGGTATCAGCTCAAAAGTTTAAGGAGCGAAACCATGAACAAGAACACAGTAAGCCTGATGGTCAGAGCTGTTATTGCCGGTGCGATATTAAGCTGCGCCGGTTTAGCAAACGCTACCGTCTATTCTCAGTGCCCAGGCGACCTTAATGGTGATGGTGATAACACTGATATTGGTGAATCTTCAATTGTTACTCACGATCTTAATGGTGATGGTGACACTTTAGATCCTGGTGAAGTGAACACTGCTAAATGTATGCATTTGACCGGAGGAGACGGTTATATACAAATGGCTGACGATACCCCCCGCCCACTCTATATGTTTGGCTTTGGCGATCTCACCGGTACACCCGATGATCAAATAATGCTTGAGGGCGTATTATCCGCGGAGTTCCCCGCGCCTAATATAGAACTTCAACAGGGTGAAGAGTTTTACCTTACTTTATCTAATACAGGTATGGTGATGAGACCTGACCTTTTTGACCCTCATACCGTTCACTTTCACGGCTATCCTAATGCTTCATCAATATTTGACGGGCTGCCAGATACCGCTGTATCGATCAACATGGGTGCCAGCATAACCTACTACTACAATATTCAGGATCCCGGTACCTATATGTATCACTGTCATGTTGAGGCAACTGAGCACATGCAGATGGGCATGCTGGGTAATTTATATATCCACCCAGCTCAAAATGGCACTACCTTTGAATACCCCCTGACGTCAGGACGTACTTTTGACAGGTTTGTCTACAACGACGGTGATGGGTCTACCGGCTATGATGTTGAAGTGCCAATACAACTAGGCTCATTTGACTCTGCTTTTCATGATGCCAGTGAGTCAGTTCAACCGCTGCCCTTTGCAGAGATGGCTGATAACTACCCAATGCTGAATGGTCGCGGTTATCCGGATACGGTTATAGCAGGCGCATTACCTTCAGTAGACACACACCTGGACCCCGGCATTCCATTCAAACAAGGTAGGCAAACCCAGCCAGTAGATACTCATATCGAAGCAACTCAGGGAGAGAAGATTCTGTTAAGAATATCAAACCTGAATGTAACCCGCTTTTACTCGATAAACACTCTAGGTATTCCAATGGAGGTAGTCGGAGTAGGAGCTAAACAGCACGTCGGACCGAGTGGTAAGAAACTCTACTACAAAACTCAATCAGTCACTCTAGGTGGTGGTGAGGCGCTTGACGTAATGCTTGATACTGCTGATGTCGCCGCTGGTAAATATTACCTCTATACCGGTAACCTTAACTACCTGAGCAACGGCGATGAAGATTTTGGCGGAATGATGACTGAAATCATAGTAAATCCAGCTATCTGATTTGAGCAGTGAAGGAGAATTATCATGAAACTTTTACACAGCTTTGCCGCACTCACCAGCGCGCTGGCATTCTCGGCAGCCAGTTGGACGGTGCAGGCAGAGATAATAGGCATCGAAGGCACTACCACCGATGGCCACCAGAAAACGTTTAACCTCGAAGCCGGTTCAGCAGCAATAAATACACCCGATGGAGACAGTCTGTTAATCTGGGCCTATGGGGATATGGATAATGCATCTTCAGAGGTGCAATACCCTGGACCCACTATCATAGTTCATGAAGGTGATGCGGTAACGATTAACCTGACCAACCTCAATATAGGTGAACCTGTATCGATGGTATTTCCAGGTCAGGAAAATGTAGCAGCCGTCGTTTCCACTGATCTTAATATAGACGGAACGACTGACCGGGTTGTACTGACGGAGGAGGCCAGTATTGGTGAAACCGTTACTTACAGCTTCACTGCCAGTAAGCCAGGAACTTACCTTTATAACAGCGGTTCTAATCCAGATCTGCAGACTGAGATGGGGCTTACAGGAGCAATGATCGTTCGCCCTGCTATCAATCCAGATAGTCAGGCATATAATACATCTGACTCAGCATACGACCATGAGTATCTTTACTTCCTGACAGAAATGGACCCTTCTATTCATCAGGCGGTCGACTTCGGCTTAACCCCGGATACGAGTAACTATGACGCCGTTCTCTGGTTTATGAATGGTCGAAATGGTCCTGATACCCTGTTCGATAACAATGTCGGCTGGATGCCACATCAACCCTACGGCTCGCTAACCAGAATGCACCCGGGGGAGAAAGTTCTGTTACGAATTATCGGTGCGGGACACGATATGCATCCACTGCACACCCATGGCAACCACTTTCTACAGATTGCCCGCGACGGTCATGTCCTCACCAGTGATCCAGCAAACGTAGAGACAGTAGGTGCGGACCTCGCATTCAGTGACTACACTCAACAAGTTCTGCCAGGAGCAACCTATGATGCGCTCTTCGAATGGACTGGTAAAAACATGGGTTGGGACATATATGGTCACACTGAAGCTGGCGGTGAACTATGTAATGGTCTGGCTACTCGATCAGATTCTACTGACCCTGTAACCTTTGAAGATTGCAGATTCCATAATGTACCTGTACCTGTTGATCTGCCCGAAAACCTTGATCTGACTTTTGGTGGTTTTTATAGCGGTAGTCCGTTCCTGGGCGCGATGGAATCACTCCCTCCGGGTGAGGGTGGCTTAAACCTCAATGGCGGTCTGTTCTTTATGTGGCACTCCCACACAGAGAAAGAGCTGGTCAATAACGATATATTCCCAGGCGGCATGATGACCATGCTTATCATTGAACCTCACGGCGTACCAATCCCATAGGGTTGGCATCAGAGAATTAAGGAAAAGGAGTCTTACTATGAATACCTTGAGACACTCCGCTTTGCTAATCGGATCCCTGATGCTGACATCTGGATCGATTCAAGCGGCAACATACGACCTATGCGTAGGTCCAACAACTAAAATCATATTACCCGAAGGTGTTATTCAGATGTGGGGGTATGGACTGGATCCAGTGGGATCAGGCAGCTGTAACGCCACAGTTCCAGGCCCTCAACTGGATGTACCCGTGGGTGATTCGACGCTGACGGTCAACCTGCGAAACACTCTGCCATCAGATACGACATCTATCATGATACCAGGACAGGGACTCCCTGATATCGGAGGAACTCCAGGTACCTTTATCGACGGTCAGGGACGAACTCGTGTCAGATCTTTTGTCTCAGAAACTCCATCAGGTGGAGGTACCGGCACTTATACATGGAACAATATTAAAGCTGGTACTTATGCTTATCAGTCTGGCACGCATGTTCAGATTCAAGTACAGATGGGATTATATGGCGCCGTTGTTAAGAACGAAGCGAACGGTGAAGCCTACCCAGGCGTCACCTATGACCAAGACAAAGTGCTAATCTATAGTGCAATTGATCCAGTCTTACATGACACCGTTGCATCAGGAAATTACGGTCCTAATGGAACTATGACCAGCACCGTGCGCTATCAACCAAAGTATTTTATGGTTAATGGAGAGCCTTATGCTCCAGGAAGCACACCAGAAGATATAGGTCTTGCTGGTAGCACAACGCTACTCCGCATGATAAACATGGACATTGATACCCATGCTCCCAACTTGCTAGGAGGGCATATGGACTTGGTAGCAGAATCAGGTTATCCATACCCATACCCTCGCCGCCAGACTTCAGTAAACTTAGCCCCAGGCCAAAGCAAGGATGCATTGCTAACTCTCGGTGAAGCAAGTAACCCACCCGGTTCTGTAGAGCTGTCATTATATGATCGGCGCTTAAATACAACTAACGGAGGCACTTCAGGAGGAGGTCTTGTTAATCAATTCACTGTTTCAGGAACAGCCGCATCCGGAGATCCAATTTACTACTTCTCAACCTTTGCAAATCAGAGTAGAAATTACACTACTGTTGTTGCAGGGTTAAGTATTGAAAACCGAGACGTGGTCAGCTTTAATCCTGCTACTGGTGACTGGGCTTTAGTATTTGATGGATCTGACCCTGCCTATAATCTGGTAGATGCTTCTAATGCCAGCATTCCTGCAAATATAGATGCATTACATGTATTTTCAGATGGCCGAATGCTCATGTCCTTCAGTACTCCCACAACTGTACCAAACATTTTATCCCCTGTAGGCGGGTCAGCTATTGTAATGTTCGATCCATTAAATGTGGGTAATGAATTCAATATAGTTTATACCCCTGAAGAGCTTAGTCTTACAAAACCAGGTGAGAACATTGACGCTCTGAGTCTTGATGTGAATGGCGATCTGCAAATTTCCACCATAGGGTCAGCAAAAGTTCCGGGGCTCAGCGGAATTCAAGATGAAGATGTGATCCGCTTTAGCCAAGCAACACGCACCTGGGGAATGATGTTTGACGGTAGTGACCTGAGTAGTGATTTCACTATAAATGCTGCAGATATTGATGCGTTGGCACATCCGGATGCCAACCAGCTATTATTCAGTATCGTCGGAAATGTCAATCCGTTGGCCGGTCTCCCCAGTACTAATGATGAAGACATAGTGCTATACAGTGGTAGCTTCGGCCTGAATAATACTACAGGCTTGCTGGAAACCCGTATGGATATGACTGAAATTGGAGGATTTCCTTTCTATTCTGATATTTCAGCTATGAGCTGGAGCAGTGGTTTACCCTACGTTAATAGTGCACCAACTAATGGAGATGATGCTTACAGCTTAGATCTCAGGTTAAATGCAACGCTAGTTATTGCAGCTCCAGGCGTCTTGGCTAATGATACTGATCCGGACATGAACTCTCTTTCTGCTCAAGCTGGCACAGTTACCACTACATTGGGGGGCGAAATTGTAATCGCTGCCGATGGTAGCTTTAGCTATACTCCACCGGCAATTACAGGAGGAACCGATACCGCAACATATAATTCTGATGACAGCTACGGAGGCGTTACTCAGGGAACAATTACTATCAATGTCGAGACTAGTCCTGAGCCAGTTAATGAAGCACCATTAACCTACAATGACTGGGTATCTACTGATATAAACACAGCACTTGAAATCGATGTACTCGCTAACGATACAGATAACACAGGGGCTATCGATCCATCAACACTTCACATCAGATTAGAACCAACTCAAGGTGGAACAGTCGTTATTGATCCAATTACTTATAGGATTACCTACACGCCTCCTATTAACTTTGTAGGTACAGATATATTCAAATACAAAGTAATGGATGAATTTGGTTTAATATCTGGTTTTGGAGGAAAAGTACGTATTAACGTAACCAACCCCTAACCCCCCAGCAAGCAGAGTCCAGGGTAGGATAACTGTTTGCTAAAGGGGAGCCTCAGGGCTCCCCTTTTTTTATTTTCAATAATCCTCTGCCAGCTTTCTATTCTCAGAATTAACAAAAAGAGCCTTCTTCTTCCATCGCAAGTGAGAGGAGTAGATAACAATCAAACCAACACACCTTGTGTCTCTAAAAACAAACACACATAACTAATTGTTTTAAAAGAACTAAATATCATTATCAGCAACTTCGGCCTGTAAATTGCTTGTATTTATCATAGCTGTCTGTAATGGAATTAGAGACAGTATAAGAATAACGAACGGGGGAGAAAAAACGATGAACTGTTTTTTCCAGATACAAGCGCGTCATTGGTACAAAATCATACTGTTTTGCTTTGCTCTACCAATATTACAAACAGCTACTGCCTCAGAAATTTTATCTGCAAAAGAGCAGGATAAACTAGAGCAACAATGGGGCATAAAAGTAATGTCTCTTCGCCAATCTGCCGCCGGATACATGCTGGATTTTCGCTATAAAGTCCTTGATCCAGTTAAAGCTAAGCAGATTCTCAATCGGTCGATAAAGCCTCAATTAATTGTTTCCAGTACAGGTAACCATTTGCAGGTACCCGCTCCATCAAAAATAGGGCCCTTACGCCAATCATCTCGAGAGCCCCGAGCCGACACCAATTACTTTATTTTTTTGCTAACCCTGGCCGCCAGGTAAAACCAGGAGATAAAGTCAGTGTACAAATTGGAAAACTTGAGATAACGGGTCTAAAAGTTAGCAACAGCTGAACCTGGAGTCATCGGCATGAATAGACTTTTTAAGCCAATACTAATCCCTGCTTTTTTTTCTGCAACACTGCTATTACCTACGTTCAGCGGTGCAGCAGTTATTTCAGATGAACTACAAGCGCAACTGGATGCAACCGGTAGCTTCGATCCGGTTGCTGTTATCTTGCAGTTCAATGAGCTAACCACGAATCAAGCTACGCTTCGTCAGTTAAGAAAATCAATAAGACAACAATTAAAAGCAGATAACAGTCTCACTAAAAAAGAACGAAAAAAATTACGTAAGTTATTACGTTCCAGAGTTATACAGTCGTTACGTAAACAGCTAAGGTTCGCCCGAAAAGACCTCAACCCACTACTAGATTTCTCAGCTCAAGGCCAGATCAAAGATTTATGGCTAATCAATTCAATTGCTCTTACTCTGCCAGCTTATATGGTAGAAGCGCTATCTCAGCTCCCTCAGATTTCATCTTTGAGAGCAGACCTGAAAACAGCAGCACCTGGTCAGGCGTATACTCCTCCTTCAGCACCAGAATGGAACATCGAAAGCATCAATGTCCCCTCACTTTGGAGCCAGGGTATTACCGGAGAAAATATCGTTATAGCTGTGATTGATACAGGAGTTGATGGAGAGCACCCGGATCTTGCAAGCCGGTTTCGGGGTGGTAGCAATGATTGGCTTGATATGCACAGCACCAGCACTGCTCCAATCGATGGATTTGGCCACGGCACTAACGTTACAGGATTAATTCTCGGCGGGGATAGCTCTGGTACTGCAGTGGGAATGGCACCTAATGCCCAATGGATTGCAGCCCGGGTTTTTGATCGCACGGGCTATGGGGCGTTGAGTGACTTGCATGCTGGTTTACAGTGGGCACTTGATCCTGACGGAGATCCATCAACCGATGATGCGCCCGATATAGTTAATAATTCATGGGGGCTGATAGGAACAGTGGGGACCTGCCAGACAGAATTCCAGGCTGATATTCAGGCCTTAAAAGATTCAGGCATAGCGGTGACATTCTCTGCAGGCAACTCAGGCCCTTATAGCAATAGTAGCCTCAGTCCAGCTAACCTTCCCGGCATCATGTCGGTCGGCGCTCTTCAACATAACCCCGATGGAAGCCTGACTGTTGCCCGTAGCAGTAGCAGAGGCCCATCCCCTTGCGATTTAAGTGCGGTATTCCCTACAGTTGCGGCTCCGGGTATTGATGTTCAAACGACGGGAATGTCATATGGAAGCGGTCAGCCATACACTGAATGGGTCGGTGGAAGCTCTTTTGCGGTCGCTCATGTATCAGGCGTAATGGCGCTACTAAAGGGTGCTGTACCTAATGCAACAGTTCTACAGCTTGAACAGGCTATAAATGAAACAGCTTCTGATATCGACGCTCCCGGACCTGACGGTAATACGGGTTATGGTCTGGTGGATGCTCAGGCTGCTTACACAAGGCTAATAGAGTTAACCGGTCCTTCGAACGCTCCTCCCATAGGAGCCAGTGACCACTACACCGTCAAAGAGTACTCAAAATTTCGAGTGTTAGCACGCGATGGGGTGCTCGAAAACGATACCGATGCAGATCAGGATATTATAACTGCCCATCTCATTTCTCCACCGAGCAAAGGACGCCTGCGCCTGAACAGCAATGGCAGCTTTGTCTATAAGCACAAGAGGGATGCCCAGACTGACACATTTGTCTACATGGTAAGTGACGGTATAGATTATAGTGAAATGATAACAGTGACCCTGACTATCCGCTCTGACGAAGATAAAGAAGATAAAGAAGATAAAGAAGATAAAGAAGATAAAGAAGATAAAGAAGATAAAGAAAACTCTGCACCTTTCGCTGTAAATGATATGTTTGAGACACAAAAAAACGTGACTTCAATATTGGATATACTTTCCAACGATCAAGATGCAGATGATAATATTAACTCCTCGAGTGTTAAAATTGTTCGACGACTTAATAAAGGCGGTAGCATAAAGGTCAATAGCAACGGAACTATCGCTTATACTCCCGCAGAGGGTTTTCACGGGTATGAGTTTTTTCGCTATCGAGTCTGGGATAAAGAACATAAGCGCTCTAATTCGGCAAGAGTTGTAATACGTGTAAAATAAGAATCGAAGGTCACTGACAGGAAATCAGTTACCTAATTATGATGCTGAAAACCGGGGGGTTACCAGCTGATGGCTACAAACAGCTCAACATCTGCTCCACTCTCTTCGCAGCTTAGTGGTGCACTCTCAACACTAACCACAGCGCTGAGTTGGTGGTTTAACCAGCTTATCTTGTTGTTACCTGACAAGATAAGATCCCGCTGGCAGCAAGATAGCCTTCGTCTGATTGTAGAACTTCAAAGCAAACAACTTACCATCAATGCTGCAAACCAACGCTGGATTCTGGAACCCCCTTGGGACGTAGCAACCCTTCCTGAACCACTGAAGCCTCTTCTAGCCAAAGCCCAGCATGCGACATTAGCCCTCCCCTCTGAAATGACTCTTCAGACAAGCCTCACTGTACCTCGAAGTGCTCGAGACTACGTCGATAATGTCGTTCGTTTTGAAATGGATAGAGTCACGCCGTTTAAACCCGATCAGGTTTACTTTGATATCGGAGCCATAACAGATATATCAGGTACGGAACAATGCAATATTGAACTCTACCTAACACCTAAAGAACAGTTAAAGACGACTCTGGAACAATTGAATCTGCTGGGAATTAAACCTGACAGGATAATTCCGCAAAAGCTTCTTACACTACATAACAGTCACTTTAACTTTCTGCCTGAATCAGATGAAGTTTCTATTAAGACTCGCTATCAACGTTTTCAGTTAAGCCTCGTATGTATCAATCTACTCATACTTTTTTCTGTCATAGCCCTCCCTCTGATAGAAAAGCAATCCCAGATAAAACATCTCAACACCGAGATCAGTCTACTTCGCAGTCAGGCTGAACAGGTATTCCAGATCCGGGATGAACGGCAATCACTTTTTAAGCAACAACAAAACTATGTAGAACTAAAACAACAACAAAACTCTACGATTACTCTCATTGCTGAGCTAACCCGATTATTGCCTGATAACGTCTGGCTTAATAAAATTTCAATGCAAGGACAGTCTCTTCGAATTCAGGGTGAAGCCGATAATGCATCAGCTCTCATTGCGCTGTTACAAAACTCAGGACAACTGACCGATGTAAGCTTTTTCTCGCCAGTTACACAGAACCCCCGGTCAGGAAAAGAGCGCTTTATGATATCGGCACAACAGCTTGGGAGGACAGCAGATGCAGTTGAATAATCAACAACAGCGCAACCTTGCTCTGGGCATACTCATAGCAGTCCTTATTCTTCTTTACCTCCTTGTGGTTAGTCCTACCGTGAGCCAATATCAGCAGGCTAATGATCAGATTGACAGCCTGACATTTCAATTGCAGCGCTATCAGCGCTTAAATGACAGTCGGCCACATGAGGAAAATCTGTTACTACAAGTCAAACAGGACTCACCATTAAAAGCTTACTTCCTGGAAGGCGAAACCCGTTCCGTGGTATCCGCTAAATTACAGCAACATCTGAAACAACTTGTCGCTGGTAGTGGGGGCCAGATTGTCAGTACTCAAGGCCTTCCTTCGTCCTCAAACAAAGAACAATTGCTCCGTAGCATTACGCTAAAAGTTCATTTCAAAGCGGGTATTGATCAACTAAAAGAGCTTTTATTTGCGCTGGAAACCAGTAAACCTGGGCTGTACATTGAAAATCTCAGCATAAGCTCCACCCCCATTAGAAATTCCAGCTACGCTCGTAGGCAAGTATTACCCCCTTTGGATATCAGGTTTAATCTTACCGGCTACAGTACTGGCAGGGATTCGTTATGAAAAACGTACGCTACCTGACTCGATTAACCCTGATACAACTGACAGTGATGGCACTCCTGATCACAATTCTGTTAGTGCAATTGTTAATCCCTGCTTCAAACCCAGAGTCTGCTGCTATGAGTGAACAATCAACACTTTCTCTTCTTCCCGAACTACCATCATTGCAGGAAGCACAACAGCAGATAGAACAATTTGACGAGATCAGTGAGCGCCCTTTGTTTTATTCTACCCGCAAGCCTCAGGAAATAAGCACGGCCATGACCGCTACTCGCAGGCCTGATCGGACACCAGAGCAAGACTGGATTCTCACCGGGATTATTCTTAACGGTGACGAAAATATGGCGCTCTTCAGTGCTATTGGTAAAAAAAATCACGAATCTTTAAAGAACGGGATGAAACTGAGCGGCTGGACACTGGACGAAATCACTCCTGACAGCGTAATGTTTAGCAATGACGGGCGTGAAATTGAGATGCAACTCATTAAACCCTCCGCACCGGCATCAAAACGATCACAGCGAAGTACTAAATCGTCATCACTTTTCATCAATAGAAGCCAGTATGGAAAAGTCGTTCGTCCATTGGATAACCAGTAGCAGGAGAGCTTGATGAGCAACACATATATTTGGAAAGTTATCCCTTTACTGATCAGCATACTGGGGCTGACCGGGTGTAATTCGTCGCCTATATATTCCGACGAAGGACTTACACCAAACCAACCTGTAGGCCAGAAAATACACCAGAGGAATCAGTCTCGACAGAGCGCAGACATAACCAGAGCCGCCTCAGCTAATTCAATAACTGAAAGGCAATCGATAAGCACGACAGGGCAACGTTTCGAACTCGTCTCTGAAGCCCGCCCTATGATCAGCCAGACTAAATCAACTAAAACAGATAGCACTGAAGGCAACATCACTCTCAATTTCAACGATACCGATATCCATGAAGTAGCCAAAACAATTTTAGGGGATATTCTTAATCGCAACTACGCAATCAATGAAGCGGTACAGATCAAAGTATCCCTTCACACTAGTCAACCACTCAGTCGCGATGCTTTAATTCCAACCTTAGATTCACTTTTATTTATGCATGGAGCGGTACTCAGAGATAACGGCCATCTGATTGAGATCATGCCGAAAAGCAACACGCTGGCTGGCGGTGTACCACAACTTAAGCTTCAAAGTGATCAGGGTTTTCAGACTTTAGTCACCCCGTTACGCTATATCTCTGCCAAAGAGATGGAGAAAATTCTCAAAACGGTCGCCTCTGAAGGTGCCCGGATTACCGTTGATGAGCCCCATAATCTCTTGCTAATGTCAGGCTCACGAACTGAACTAAGCACCCTGCTAACCACCATAGAGACTTTTGATGTTAACCAGTTAAGAGGGATGTCAATTGGCCTGTTCCGCTTACAATCAGTCGATAGCCGCACTATCCTGACTGAACTTGAAAATATATTCGGCGACAGTTCATCTGGCGCCATGGCTGGACTGGTTAGGTTTGTCCCTATTGAGCGGCTCAATACGATAATGGTGATTACACCGCAACCTCAATACCTAAAAAGTGCTCAGCAGTGGATTGAACGACTAGATCGGATGGATAATCTGGCCAGTACTTCGTTACATGTTTATAAAGTGAAGTACGGGAAAGCAGAACACCTCGCCAGCATGCTTGATCAGCTTTTTGAAGGTCAGAACTCTTCAACACCCAGTCAAAGCAGAAACCAGGGTAGTGGCCCTCGCTCCCCTTCTCCCACCACCCCTGCAGTAACAGGCTCTGCAAATGCCGTCGTTACCAGTCAGGGACGCCTGACACCGCTCCCTAGCCAGACCTCTCTGTCAAACCTTGGGAAAATAAGTATTATTGCCGATCAGGAAAACAACTCCTTACTGGTGCTTGCGACACAGTCAGATTATGCCGTTGTAGAGCTGGCACTACAAAAACTTGATGTCCTACCGCAACAGGTGTTAGTCGAGGCTACTATTGTAGAAGTCAAACTCTCCGGCGACCTGAAATATGGTATCGACTGGTTCTTTAAGAATGGCTTTGGCAACGGTGATACTGGCAATGGCTCTCTGACCAGCCCACAAAGCTCAACCGGCTTCAAGTACCAGGTATTAGACAGACTAAATAACCCTTTGGCACTCCTAACAGCATTGGCATCTGATAGTCGAATAAATGTAATATCTTCGCCTTCTCTGATGGTGTTGGATAACCAGTCAGCATCGATAAAAGTCGGCGATCAGGTGCCTATTTCCACCTCTGAAACAACCAACACATCAAATAACAGCAGCAATCTGATCACAACCTCAGTCCAGTACCGGGATACCGGTGTGCTGTTAGAAGTTACACCGCAAATTAAAGATGGTGGCTTGGTCGTTTTAGAAATAAATCAGGATGTTAGCGACGCATCGGTCACCACCTCTTCAGGCATTCAATCACCTACGATTAATCAACGCCAAATAAAAACTACTGTCGCTGTACAAAGCGGGGAAACACTGGTGTTAGGAGGCCTGATTAGAGAAAACAAAGATTTGGGTGACGCCGGCGTACCTGGAATCAAGGATGTGCCAGGTCTTGGTTTCTTTTTCGGATCAACCAGTAAAACCAGCCGTCGGACTGAATTAGTTGTCATGATCACGCCCACGGCGATCAGAAACCGAAGCCAGGCTCGTGAAGTGACCGAAGAGTTTAAACGACAGATGAAGGCACTCAAACTCTGAGTTATAAATAGCTAACAGCTTTTGATCGCTTTCATCATTAATTATGTTCAATGAAAAGCCGGGCAAACACCCGGCTTTTCATTGATATAAATATACTTAAGATTAATGCCACCCCTGTTGCCAACAGTTGCTATCTTTAAGTTGTTGCCAGGGGATTACCTGCTGACGATGAGTCAGCACCGCTTCCAGCACACACTGCTGAACAACACCCTCCTCGTCTCTTATGAGTTCAGTTACCAGAAAATGTTTCTCACGGTTCTGAGTACTCACCGCTGACCATTTGCTCAAATTCAGCTTGTCGGGGTTAAGTCGGTTCATAAAGATAAGCCATCAGAAACCTGTAATGGGTTGTACTAACTTACCGAACAATGTCGTAAAACGTAGCGGTGCATCGGTAGCAATCAAGCAAATACAATCCTCGTCGCTATCCACCAGCGGCTGATGCTCTATCTGATCATCCAGATCAGCAACATCACCCCGGCAAAACCGCCCGATTTCATCTGAAAATGAACCACGCAAGACCATAGTCAGCTCGTTGCCATCGTGAGTATGCGCCAGCATAGACTTACCTGGGGCAATTCTCAGCAAACGTGAAACTCCACGACCTTCCCAGGGCATATCATAATACGCTACTCCCGGAACAATACGTTTCCATTCCAGCTGATCCAGAGAACCCTCAATATAGTCGCTCAAAGGCGCTGGAATCTCCGGATCATGTTTAACAGGCGCCAGAGTCACTACCTCCTGAGGCGTATCGTCAAGCTGCGATAGTAGGTTAGCCAGCATAGTGTCAGCTACCGTTTCAGATTCAAGCGACTCAAGCAGCGCACCGCCTAGTGCATCATTAGCTTCTGCCAGTTGACGACACTGAGCGCAGATTGAAATATGTGTAGCAACCACCAGCGCCATTCCCTGAGACAGAGCCCCTGCTGAATAGCTAATAAGAGTTGCATCGTCCAGATGGTGATTAATGTTCATACTCACCTCCCCAGATCTGTTTCAATTTCTCTGATGCCAATCGAATTCTGGACTTAACGCTCCCCAGCGGGATATCGAGACGGCTGGCGATATCACCATGTGACCGCCCTTCGAAATATGACATATAGATAACCTGTGACTGTTTTTCCGGTAACAAACTTATAGCCTTTGCAACACGGTCAGACAGTACTTCTTGTTCACCCTGGCCCGGCTCTGCAGCTGTTTCGCTCCACTCATCCAGACTATATTGGGGGTATTTTTGTTTACGCATCCAGTCAATGCTCTGGTTACGGGCTAATCTGAATATCCATGTGCTGGCAGCAGCTTTCTCCGGGTGATACATATGTGCTTTACGCCATATAGAGAGCATCACTTCCTGGGTCACCTCCTCAGCAGCACTACCATTTACACCAAGACGGAAAACATAGGCTTTCACCTTGGGGGCAAAGTGATGAAACAGCCTGGCATAAACCTGCTTGTCAGGATTCTCTGACAAGCTAGCCAACAGATCGCTCCAATCAGAACTGCCCATATCGGCTTGACTGATTTGTACGATATTTTCCAAATCTTCACCCGGTGGTTTGTTATTCATACAGGCCTGTACGTGTTAATTAGTAATAAAGATCACTCAGTTTTAAAAAAATAATTACTCTGTAAGCTGTTATATATAAAAGAAATTGTGATCCTATTTCAAATAGACCACGTAAAGTGTTCCAAACAGATCACAGTATGGACTGATCAGATGAATATTGCCGCCCTTCGCCCAAGAAAAATTGCCGTTGTAGGATCAGGTATTGCCGGCCTGAGTTGTGCCTGGCTCCTGAATAAAGCCCACCAGGTAACACTCTATGAAAAAGACGACCGACTCGGGGGCCACTCAAATACGGTTAGCTTTGATCTCAAAGGTCAGAATATTGATGTAGATACCGGTTTTATTGTCTTTAATCCGGTGAACTATCCTAATCTGGTGAAGTTTTTTGAACATATCAATCTACCCACCTGTGAAACAGATATGACCTTCGCGGTTTCAATCAATGATGGTCAGTTAGAATACAGTGGTTCGGGATTAGGTGGTTTATTTGCTCAGAAGCGCAACCTGTTCAGCCCCCCTTTCTGGTCGATGTTAAAAGATCTGATGCGATTTTACCGTAACGCCGACGGTATGATGCTTGATTCAACACTGGCTGAAATCAGTCTTGGAGAGTTGCTACAACAACAGGGCTACGGCGACCGCTTTATTTACGATCACCTGCTACCTATGGGAGCAGCGATATGGTCTACACCAGTGAACCAGATGCTGGACTACCCGGCACTTAGCTTCCTTCGTTTCTGTAAAAACCATGGTTTGCTTCAAGTAAATGATCGACCTCAGTGGCATACAATTCCCGGCGGGAGTATCGGCTATGTTCGTAAAATAGCAACAGAGCTTGAGGGTAAAATAAAACTCAATAGTCGTATTCATAAAGTAATACGCCAGCCCGAAGGCGTTATTATTGAAGATCTTCATGGTGCTCGAGAACACTACGATGATATCGTACTGGCTTGCCATGCAGATCAGGCCTTATCTCTGTTAGCGAACCCTACCCCCGAAGAGCAAACTCTGTTGAGTAGCTTCCCCTATCAGCGTAACCAGGCTTTTCTCCACCTTGACCAGAGCCTGCTGCCTAAAGATAAAAAAACCTGGTCCAGCTGGAATTATATGGCCTCAGGCAGTGGCCGCGATGATCGAAAAGTATCCGTCAGTTACTTGATGAACTGCCTTCAACCGCTGGCAACAGAGCAACCTATCATCGTTTCACTTAATCCTCTAAAAGAGCCTGCACCAGGCAAAATGATACGTAGTTTTTTTTACGACCATCCAGCCTTCAATAAAGACTCTCTGAAAAATCAACAAAAGCTTTGGAAGCTTCAGGGACGCCAGAACACCTGGTTCTGCGGTGCCTGGTTTGGCTACGGTTTTCATGAAGATGGTATTCAATCAGGTTTAGCTGTTGCTGAACAGTTAGGCGGTATTCCACGCCCCTGGCAACTGGAAGAACCCAGCAGCAGAATATTTGTAACCAATATCTCGACTAAAGAAAACAACGATACTGATCATCTGGAGCAAGCCAATGGATGAGTTTAATTCGGCGATCTATACCGGTGTGGTTATGCATCATCGGTTTACACCGAAGCAACATCGTTTCATCTATCGGGTATTCTCCCTCTGTCTTGACCTGGATGAGCTACCTGCCCTGCACACAAAATTCAGACTCTTCAGCCGCAGCCGCTTTAGCCTTTTCTCTTTCAGAGAAAGTGACCACGGACGAGGAGACGGAAAGCTACGCGAAGAGATTACAGAACTACTATCAGAACGGGGATATGCTTCGGCCACCAGTCGCATTGAACTGCTCTGTTATCCTAGAATCCTGGGCTATAGCTTCAATCCTCTAAGCGTTTACTTTTGCTATAACCAAAAAAATGAGCCCGAAGTAATCCTCTACGAAGTCAGTAACACTTTTGGGCAGCGGCATTGCTATTTATTAGTGAATGATAATCCAACAGAAAAGATAGTCCGGCATAACTGCCATAAATTAATGTATGTGAGCCCGTTCATGCCAATGGACACCGCCTACAGTTTCAGAATTCTTCCTCCACGAGAGAGTGTCTCGGTCTGTATTCACCAAAGCCGCAAAGAGAATGAAAAAGAGACCCCTATTTTAAACGCCACGTTTAGTGGCCAGCGATTAGAGATCTCTGACCCTGGACTGCTAAAGCTTTTTTTTACTCACCCTTTGATGACACTGAAAGTCATAGGTGCAATTCACTGGGAAGCTTTGCGACTCTGGGTTAAGGGCCTTAAATTACAACCCCGAAACACCTCTAAAAGTTACAGTATCAGCTGGTCAGATCATGATGGAGAAAGCCACTATGAAAACCTGTAATTCATCTGTTTCAACAGTCGTAAGCAACTCTCAGATCAAGCCAGACTATAAGCTCGACTATCTACATAAAGAAAAAAACCCCGTTGGCTGGAACAAAAAATTCTCAATCGATTTCGCAACTCTCTGAGTAAATCCAAAGGTAGACTTCATCTGATAATGCCAAGCGGATATCACACAAGTTTTGGCGACCAAAAAGGCTTTGAAGTCACCATTAAATTGAATAATCTGCGCTGTCTTTTTAGGCTTTTCACCGGAGGCTCAACTGGATGGGCAGAAGGTTATACCGCTGGAGAATGGGACACTCAGGATCTGACGTCACTGCTTCGTTGGGGGCTGCAAAACGAGACTATGCTGGAAAATATTGCGAAAGCTGGCCATCTGAAAAAACTAGCACATAATATCTATCACTGGCGCAATCAGAATAGCCGCACAGGAAGCCGTCGCAACATAGCGGCTCACTATGATCTGGGTAATGATTTCTATGCACTCTGGCTAGACAAAACGATGTCCTACTCAGCGGCCCTGTTTGAGTCCGATGAACAAAACTTAGACGCTGCCCAGATAGCTAAATACCAACAGATTATCGACATGCTTGGGTCGAAACAAGACGATCATATTGTTGAAATCGGCTGTGGCTGGGGCGGTTTTGCTGAGCAGTTACTACAACAACATAACGTCAGAGTTCATGGGGTAACTCTTTCAGAAGAACAGTTGCAATGGAGCCGTGACAGACTGGCTGCAGCGGGCTTAGATAGACGCTCAAACATTAGCCTGACCGATTACAGGGACCTGATTACCCGATACGATGGTGTAGTATCTATTGAGATGTTTGAAGCGGTAGGTGAAAAATACTGGGATACCTATTTTGAAACCCTAAAAAGCTGCCTTAAGCCCTGTGGCAAAGCTATCCTTCAGGTCATCAGTATTGAAGACCAACGATTTGAAACCTATCGGGAACAGGCTGATTTTATACAACGCTATATTTTTCCTGGCGGTATGTTACCCAGTATCAGTCGCCTGAAGCAAAAATTTGTAGAGCATGGGTTTGAGCTGCAGCAGGAGAAACTATTCGGTCAGGATTATGCGCTTACTCTGAAACACTGGCGCGCGAGCTTCGAGCAACAAACTGAAGCCTTGGAAAAGCTTGGCTATGACGAGCGCTTCAGGCGTCTATGGCGCTACTATCTTTGTTATTGCGAAGCAGGCTTCGAAGAGGGATCCATAGATGTTGGACTGTATCAACTAATAAACCGCAACCCATAAGCAGTCTAAGATAGATACATGGCTGACTAGCTTTGTATCTATGTCAGAAACCCAAATAGCATGCCGACCAATTAACGTATCATTTCCAATTCATCCAAATAGTCATCTCGAATATCCAGATAGTCCATATCAGGTAACCCAAGATATTCAAGCGCGGGCTTTAGTTCATAACTTTGTGACAGTGGGCTATCCAGACGCCAATACCTGCGGTAGCTGTCACTAATATTTTTAGCCAGTAAGACAATACAAAAAAGGGCTTTGCTACTCTCTGACACTTCATCATGCTGATTCAACAAAGCGACAGGGTAGTCAACCTGTACTCTGATGGCATCACAAATATCATCAGAGATCTGCCAGGCTTCCGCAATCTCAGCACCTACCGTAAAATGGTCAACACCAAAAAGCGCCCTTTCTTTCAGGCTAAGCGTTGAATGATTCAGGCCTTCATTTGAGTTAAGAAACTCACGATATTCAGAATAGCTTTCTATCATTAATGGCACCCCACAATCGTGAAGCATCCCCAAAGCATATGCACGATCAGGATTTTCTGTCGTCAGTTGGGGGGCCAGACGCGCAGCCAGTTCTGCAACCTCAACCGAAGTATCCCAAAAGCGATCCAAACGCCCCACTTTTGAAAGAGACTTTCTCAGCAATATCAGCTCTGTCAGGGTATAAAGACGCTTTAAACCCAATCGCATCACCGCTTGATGCAACGATTTAAAATGACTGGCTCCTGAAAAAACAGGGCTATTAGCCGTCGACATAACAACGGTGAACAGCGATACATCCGCTTTAATAATATTAACAACTGCATCCAGACAAGGCTCGCTTTGCTGCAGTATGGATGTAAGTGATATAAGAGTCTCTGGACGAGGAGGGATAAGATAAGGTTTCGGGCGCATACATACAACCATGCATCAATCTGAATATAGCGTTTATTGTAACATCAGCCGACGACGACTAACTTAACAACAGATACCCAAACTGGGCTATATCGGAGTTCCGAATGAGTGGTTTATAGTAATTTTTCGATTGCTACCTGTCTTTATAAGCCGCCCTGTTACGAATTATGCGTATCAGCCTTCCTAATAAGGGGAACTGTTGCATCAACAAGCTGGCATCCCAAAAATCCTGATGTTTTACCACCAGCAAAGCGGTATTAAAACATATGCGACTACAACCTTCGGTAGAGAAACGACCTGTCAGAGATGAAACAGCGGAGAAACGCCAATAAAGATAACCAACATTGCCCTGTATCTGGGAGTCAAACAGATCAAAACGAACATCGTCCAACTGCTCAAACATCTCGGCCATCACACCGATAAAAGATGCCTTTCCCTGAACAGTATTAAATGGATCACTAAAACATACATCCTCGGCGACCAAGTTTGCTAATGTCTCAAGGCTGTCCGGTTTAAGTTGCGTTAGCTGCATGGCATAACCATCAAACGCTTCTCTAGTAAGCAGCGATTTATCTAATGAGTCATAGGTTTCAGACATGTTTACCCGCTCCTGTGGTTCGACCTATTAGTTTAAAATACCAGCTATAGGGCAACAATCTGAAGAGCTTTAACCAATAAACAAATCGACGTGGAAATACTATCTCAAAACGCTTACTCAAAAGCCCCTTCACTATTCGCATGGCAGCATCATCCGGCTCCATCAAAGCTGGCATCGGAAAATCGTTCTTATCCGTTAGCGGGGTCCGTACAAAACCAGGATTGATCAGCTGAATTTTGATACCGCTCCCTTGCAGATCAAGATAAAGAGATTCACATAGATTAATCAACGCAGCCTTCCCCGCCCCATATGCAGCGGCAGTTGGAAGCCCCCTGTAACCGGCAACAGATGAAACCACCGCAACCTGACCTACTATACCGGGCAGTAAACGAGCATGTGGCGAGCCTTCGTTCCGAATACAAGCCTTATTAAGATAACGGTATAAGATTGGCTCAAGGCAGTTGATGGTTCCTTGTAGATTAATATCCAGCAGCGCTTTGCAACGTTGTGCAGAGAACTCTGCCGCAGAAAAAGGGTCGTGACTGCCTGCATTTAATACGATGAGTTCAGGTAATACTCCCTCACCGTCCCAGACATTAAACTGCTTATTAACCGCCGCTAAATCACGAATATCCAAAGGTACTGCTATTAGCTTGCCGGAGCACTCTGCCAGTTCCTGCTGCAGCAGTTCTAGCTGTTCGGTCGTCCGTGCTGATCCATACACAATAACGCCATTTCGACAGAGTAATCGGGTAAGCTCAGCCCCTATACCTCTGCCAGCCCCCGTCACCCAGGCGCTCTTCCAGGGCAGATCCATCGCTAATACCTTAGAGTTCATTTTCCCTCCGTCAGATCACAAACAGGCTCAACATCACCCGCTATAGCGACTTCTGCATCTGATAGCTTACGAATATGCAGAGTCAGCTCTCCCACCGTAAGACCAAACTTTTTCAGTTTGGTACGATTAATCAGGTTGTTCTCATCAATCAGATAGAGCCAGTCATCCAGGTTTATATCCCATACCTTCCCATTCACCGGGACCTGCAAGGTATACCGCCAATTTAAGGTATTACCCTGAACCTCGCCTGACGCCTCACCGACAATATCCCCTGCTGTACCCTGATAACGGTTCCCTTGTTTAACCAATTTCCAGCAACGGCTCTGCTGCTCTCCATCACTGAAATAAAACTGCTCATCCAGTATTCCCCGGTCACCCTGCCATTGCCCGGTGATATCCGCCTTAAAGCGCCGGGTGACCTTGCCAGAAAAGCTTTGCACCATACCATAAGCCACCAGACGTCCATCAAAGAAACGATTTAACTCCAGGACCGGCTTATCATCCCGGTAATCATCAACTGTGACCGCGCAGCCCGGCAATGTCAGCAATAATGGCAATACCAGGGGCAATAACGTTGTCATATTAATCATATCCATCTCCACATTAATCTCCGGTTCTTCCGGTTAGGGCTTTGGTGAGCTGGGGAAAATAACTGTTATCCGATAACCAGATATTAAGAAACGCCTTGCTAAACTTTCTATCCGATAAGGTGCCAATATGCTGCTGGTTATAATAAAAGCGTCCCTCCCCCTCCGCTGTCTGAAAAAAGGCCAAAGAGTCTCCTTGACTGATGTCTGGCCAGATTTCCTTTAGCCTTAGCAACCAGGGAGCATAACTATCAACGTCAATACCTGCCCTGTCCCACTGCTTCTCTGTCTCATCAAGGAGATTCTGTCTGCTGATCTTGCGCTTATACTTCAGAGTCAACAGCAAAGGCCCAGAAACCGATATAAAGCGACCTTCGGGGCTAGCCAGTGTTGCGGTATAAAGGCTAAACCAAAGTAACTTCAACTCCGCTTGTCCAACAGTTTTCATCGTGACCGGCAGATGCTCAGGCTTCGCATGAAGAGCCCCAGCCGCGAATATCATTAGAACGAAAAATAAAAGATTAAGTCGCATCAGAAAACTGCTCCGTAAATCGCTGATCACTTAACCAAAGCAGTAGCGGGAAAAGTACCATCCACACCAGCACCAGAAGAAGAAAGGCTTGAAAAAAAGGAAAACCAAAGCCTACTGCGCCAAAGTTAGCCGCAGCAACATAAGTCAGACCGCCGGATACACCTCCGCAGATCGTAGCAAGGGCCCATCGCCCATGGAAAAAGCGCATACTTTGTCGCAGCGTGGCGCTAAAGCAGAACCATAGAAACAATAACCAGAGAGGCGGAAACGCAGAAATACCGAAATGAAAAATACCGGTAGCAGTCAATAACACATCAACAGCAAAGCCTGTTAACCCGCAACTCAATACCACCGCTGTTTCATGGACGGGATGGCTATGTAACAAAAGATGTAATATTAGCAAAACCGCTAGTATCACCAGGCTTGAATCGGTCAAAAGGATGGCGCACCACCAGCACAGCTGAAAGGCGCCCAGATTGAACCAGAAGTGTTGTGAATAGCCTGATCGAATAAAATAGTTCATACACTTGTTACGCTATACAGATAAATAAAGATCAGTAAAATTGACTTATAGCCTAAACTGAATACGCCAGAACATTTACCAAGAGCATGAAAAACACAAGAAATTTGTTTTAATAATTAATTGAAAACCCCTCAATTTGGGAATATGAAAACTTTGTTCGTTTGAATTATGCCTGTACTATGCTGACTGTTTTCTATTACTACAATCCGGTAAAAAGGACACCTTATTGATTTCCAGTATCCCCACAAACACAACTCAGCTCCTTGTCAGGCATATTGCTCAAACGGACCTGATCACTGGCAATCCTGATACCCCAGCTAAGTCGCTGATAGAAACAATGGCGACAAAGCGTATCGGCTGTATTGTGATTTGTGAAAACCAATGCCCTGTTGGCATAGTTACCCGTCGTGACCTGATAAAGTTATGGCAGGATGAAAATCAAACCGCGCCAGCAACGCAGTTTATGACTTCACCAGTCCTGACCATTTCAGAAAATGAATCAGTCGACAAAGCAGGGCTTCGATTTATAGCGGACGATGTACGTCATCTGGTGGTTACCACTTCATCGGGTGAAGCTTGCGGTATCATCTCCGAGACTGATGTCGTTAACAGTCACAGTATGGAGCATGATCTTTTCCTCCGTTCGGTGATGGATATTGCAGATCTGTCGCCTGAAAGCATCAACGGCAATGAGACCGTTCTTTCTGCGCTTCAACGTTTAAAAGAATCAGGACGCTCGGCATTATTTATCAATCTGAATAATCAAATCTGTGGCATCTTCACAGAACGGGATGCCGTTAATTTACTTGCCAACAGCCAACAGAACGATTCAATCATTGAGCTATGCAGCAACACTCTGGTCACTATAGAGCAAGATCTGAGCTTATATAACGCGCGTAAAGTGTTCCATGAACACCAGTTTCAACATTTAGCTACGACGGATAATCAAGGAGAGATTACCGGTCTTATTTCATACTCTGATATTCTCAACAGCGTCGAGCATGATTATGTCTATCGCCTGCGCGAACTTTTATACGAGCGAGATGTAGCGCTAGAGCAGTCACAACATAATCTGCGTCTGGCTGATAAAGTTATAGAAGCGTCGATGGAAGCGATTGTTATCTGTGATCGCAACGCAAAAATCCTGCGGGTTAATCCCTCTTTTACAGAGATCACAGGCTATTGTAGCAATGAGGTACTGGGTAAGAACCCAAACATCCTCAGCTCCGGGCGTCACAATAATGAATTCTATGAGCAGATGTGGCAAAGCCTGCTTAAAAAAGGGGTCTGGCAAGGAGAAGTCTGGAATAAGCGCAAAGATGGCTCTGTCTACCCTGAATGGCTCAGTATTACCGCCATCTCCGATGAAAATGGCGAAATCACTCAATACGCATCAATTTTTTCTGATCTGACAGAAGTCAAAAAGTCTGAGGCACGAATAAAGCGCCTCGCCTATTTCGATGAGCTGACCAAATTACCTAACCGCAAGCTGTTTAACGATCGCCTGCAGCTATCTTTAGGCTATGCCCGGGAGCACGAACACCGTGTCGCAGTCGCCTATATTGACGTCGATTTTTTCCAACAGATAAATGATTTGCATGGCCATGAAATCGGCGACAAAGTTCTCAAAGAGATAGGACGACGAGTCGAAGCACAGCTTGATGATGGCGATACCGTTGCCCGGTTCGGAGGGGATGAGTTTAACCTCATCCTGACCGATGTCGATAACAACCCTCACATCAGTGAATTTCTGAATCGGCTACTGAATACAATCAGTCAGCCTATTCTGATTGATAATACCGAGTTAAAAGCCACCGTTAGCATCGGGGTCAGCTTTTTCCCGACCGATGCAACCGATGCAGAGACGCTGCTTAAATGTGCCGACTCAGCGGTACATCTGGCTAAAGATTCCGGTCGCAATAGCTTACGGTTTTTCTCTTTAGAACAGCACAAGCTAATTCATTCGCGTTATCAGCTAGGCAGTGACCTGCAAGCCGCAATCAGTAACGGTGAATTCCAACTGTACTACCAGCCTAAAATTGATCTGAATAATGGTCAGTCAACTGCCTGTGAAGCATTGATAAGATGGTTACACCCTCAACTAGGCTATGTATCTCCCGCTGAATTTATCCCTCTGGCAGAAGATATGGGTCTGATTACGCGTATCGGCCAGTTCGTCATTGAAGAAGCCTGTCTGCAAATCGCCGAATGGTGTAAGCAGGGCTTGGAAACAACCGTGGCAATCAATATCTCTGCCAAGCAGTTTTTACACGCTGATATCGCTTCTCAAATTTTAACAATATTGGACCACTACAATATCCCTGCTCAGTTGCTTTCTATTGAATTGACCGAATCCTGCTTCCTGCATTGCCTGGAAGAAACTCAACGAGGTATAGATACTTTACGGAGTAACGGCATCCAGGTGGCAATTGACGATTTCGGAACCGGCTACTCAAGCCTTAGTTATCTTCGTAACATTGCGCTAGATATCCTCAAAATTGACCGGAGCTTTCTGGTAGATATTGAGAAATCTGAGGTGGATTGTTCAATCGTCTCATCTATCATCGAAATGAGTCACGTCCTTGGCCTTAAAGTTGTTGCTGAGGGTATTGAGTCACAAGGACAACTGGAGATACTTAAATCAATGGGGTGCGATCAGATGCAGGGTTTCCTTCTCGCCCGGCCAATGCCCGCAGAAGCATTTTCACACTGGTATTTGCACCAACCGGATACTGAGTAAAATCGTTCACACGAAATATTCCAGCAAAAAAACCAGTCCTGCGACTGGTTTTGCTTACATGCTCTGATCCGGATGAGCGTTGGCAAATGCTGAAATATTTTTACAATTGGTTGCTATTCTATTAACAACTTTCAGCTGATCTGTTTCAATATTAAATCGTTGCGCATTATATAACTGAGGAATAAGGCAGATATCAGCTACAGTCGGCTGCTCTCCAATGCAGAAATCACCAGTCTTATCAGAAGCTCCGAGAAACGCCTCCAGTGATTCCAGCCCTACTAACATCCAATGTCTATACCATGTGTTTCGCTGCGTCACAGTAATCCCAACGTCATCCGACAGGTAGTTCAACACTCTGAGATTATTAACCGGATGGATATCGGATGCGATCATTCCCACAATTGAGCGCATTATCGCTCGCTCGTTGATATCTGCAGGAATAATTGATGGCTCGGGAACCTTTTCATCGAGGTATTCGCAGATTGCGATTGACTGCTGAATCAGTTGCCCCTCATCGTCAAGAAGAGGGACTAAACCCTGAGGATTTTTCAGCAAATAGTCCCTGCCCCGCTGTTCGCTTTGCAACAGATCAACGGGAACCCGGGTATACGCAATTTTCTTTAGGTTCAGAGCAATCCGAACTCTGTAAGCGGCAGATGAGCGAAAATAATCATATAGAATCATCTCAAAAACCTACATAGAAGCGTGCACACATGAAGATAGACCCAACGACTTATGAGAACTCTTCGTCATGCAACCAGGCCGCATGCTTAGGCGCTTTCTTGGTCTGATCCCATTCCTCTAGCATCAATGGAGCAACCTCTGCCAACTGTTTCATCTGTTCTGGCGTCCCGGAACGATAGGTCAATTCCAATCGATGACCATTCGGATCAAAGAAATAGATTGAATGTATGATTCCGTGGTTTGTGACGCCTAAAACATCAAGCCCTTTCGATTCAAGCTCCTCTTTTGCAGCGAGTAAAGCATCACGACCTTCCACTTCAAAAGCGATGTGCTGAACCCACTCCGGAGTATTAAGGTCCCGACTCATTCCGGGAGAGTTAGGTAGCTCAAAGAAAGCCAGAATATTGCCATTTCCTGCATCTAAAAACAGATGCATATAAGGGTCTGGCTCTTTCGTCGATGGAACTTTGTCTTCAGCAATGGCTACTAAAAAATCCATATTCAGATAGTGCTTATAAAATTCAACAGTTTCTTTTGCATCGTTGCAACGGTATGCGACATGATGAATCTGCTTAATGTTTATCATGGAGATTCCTTACATTAGTTTTCTTATTTTTAATAACAGAGCACTTTAACTGGATAACCATGGCCATCCATTGTTCTTAAGGAATAACGGTTCCAGACACCTCACCAAAACCTATCCTGCGAGCACTACTATTGCTGCACCAGCCTTTAAGAATGACTTTATCCCCATCTGCCAGGAAGGTCCGCTGTTCACCATTAGGTAAAGAGAAAGACTTTTTCCCGCCTGAACTTAGTTCTAACATAGAACCGGTCTCCCCTTCGCTCGCACCTGATTGAGTCCCCGTACCCAGGAAATCACCTGTTCTCAGATTACAGCCAGTAACCGTGTGGTGAGCGATCATCTGGGAGAGGGTCCAGTAAGATTGAATGAAATTCGATTCGGCAAGCTGTACAGCTGGAGAAGATGCTTCACGCATTTGTTCTGTTTCCAGATAAACTTCTAATTTAATATCTATCGCTCCCGCATCTCTCAGAGAGTCAGAATCCAGATAAGCAAGGGGCTGTGGATCTTCAGCGTCCCTTGTCCAGTTTGCTCTAAATGGCGCCAAAGCTTCCATGGTTACGATCCATGGAGAGACCGATGAGATAAAGTTTTTAGATAAAAAAGGCCCAAGCGGCTGGTACTCCCACGCCTGAATATCTCTGGCTGACCAGTCATTCAACAGACTCACACCAAAAGCGTGATCTTCTGCACTGTCTAAGTCGATCGGAGTCCCTAGGTCATTGCCAACACCCATATAGACACCCAGTTCAAGCTCATAATCTAAGCGTTTACAAGGGCCTAACGCTGGAGCTTCCACATCAGCTGATTTTGTTTGGCCTGAGGGTCTGGCGAAATCATTACCTGAAACAACAATTGACGAGGCCCTGCCATGATAGCCAATAGGTACCCACTTATAATTTGGTAACAACGGGTTATCAGGCCTGAACAGTGAGCCTACTGTTGTAGCATGGTGTATCGATGTATAAAAATCAGTGTAGTCACCAATGCTGCATGGGAGGGAAAACTCAACCTGGTCCTGAGGGACTAAACATTCAGCTAGCAGCTGTTTAACCTCTTCTGAGATATCGTTCCGCAACAACTGAGATAACCTTAATCGCAAGGCCGACCAGCACTCTTTCCCCAGTGCCATAAACGCATTCAGAGAATCTCCGCCACAAGCCTCGATACCCGAGAGCGCCAGCCCCCCGAACAAATCAGTTTCCTTAGCCTTAAGCAGGTCAACGATCTGATCTCCAATCGCCACACCGCCTCTGAAAAACTCAGAACTTTCCTGCCTGCGAAAGATAGCAAAAGGGAGGTTTTGAATAGGAAAGTCAGTTCCGGGCGCATTTGCCGTGTCTACCCAGCTTATTAAATCCGGACTGTGAGTTTCATTAAGTGCAGTCATTGTTGTTCTGTCCACCATCAAAATAGATATCACTACACTATAGACATTGATAAACAGTACACAATACGCATAATTGAACATTACTATTCCATAAATGGAACAAAATAGAACGTTTCAGAGGATATATGAGCAATTTCGATGATATTTTCAGCTTTAGTAAAGTTGCCGAATTAAACAGTTATACCAAAGCGGCCAAGCAATTAAACATTCCTAAAGCGACCCTGAGCAGAAGAATGAAAAACCTTGAAGAGCGCATGGGAGTTAAGCTAATTAACCGGGATACCCGAAAGCTGAGCCTTACCGAAGCAGGCATACACCTCTATAAAAGCAGCTCCTCCCCTCTGGCACAGCTCAGAGAGATCGAGAATGAAGCCTCCAATTTTCAGACAAAGCCTGCCGGCGATCTGAAAATAACACTGCCTGTAGATGTCTCGATCCGATTACTAAACGATATCATCTCTGATTTTGTCATGTTGCACCCGCAAATTAACCTGGAAATATTCTTTACTAATGAGGTGGTCGATATTATTAACGAAGGGTTTGATTTGGCAATAAGAGGAGGTGCCCCTAAAGACTCAAATCTGATAAGCAAGAAAATACTGTCAAGCAAACTACACTTTTGCTGCTCACGAACTTACTTTGAAGAACATCAACCGCTATCCCATCCCAACCAGATTAGCAGCCAGAACTTTGTAACCTTTGACTCTCCGACTAGTGAACATATCAAGATTACCCGAGATCACGAAGAAATCATCCTTCACACACGTAATAGCCTCAGCGTTAACAGTCTGGATATGGTGCTTCAGTGCGCACTGAAAGGTTATGGCATTGCGATGCTGCCAACTTCAGTTTGCTACGATGCATTAAAGTCAGGCACATTAATACCACTATTCGAAGACTGGAGCAGACCCGCCATAGCGCTCTATGCCTTGTATCCGAACAGGGTAAAAACGAACAAACTTCAGCTATTCATAGAGTATGTAGAACGCAGGTTAAGCGATATTGAGCTGAAGTTTAAAACCTTTGAGTAGTTCTGCAGGAGAATCAGAAGACTCTGGCCAGGCACACTCCAGTTCAGCCAACATTAATGATACTTGCAGATACTGTCATTAGGTTAGCCAGCAATGGGGCTATATCAACGAGAGACTAATTCTCCATTACCGGCCCATAAATTCAAAAATAAATGACTACAACTGATGATGAAGAATCATAGAAAAAAGTATCGTAATGATCAGCTTTCATGCTTTACTAACAGATAGTTTGAATTAAAACAAAGCCTGCAGAACATCAACTAAAGGCCAATACGATACAAAAATATTAGCATTGATGTATCAATAGGTATCATATTATAATGATCCAGGTCAGTTACATAATAAAAAACCAACCATGCTGTCGACAAAAACTGATGTATTTAACTGAGCTTGCTGCAGTTTTAAGAATGCGGCATACAGCTCAATGCGACTGCCCAAGACAATTACATGAGCATATAGGTTGATTCCTTGAAGGTATTAATCTATAAATGCTTAACATGTTTAGTAATCAACAATAAAAATAGTATAAATAGAGGAAGACATAATGAATTTAAAGAAAGCGCTTGCGATCGGTATATTCATGGGTGTTGCAGGCCAGGCAACGGCAGAAACAACTCTGCGTGTAGCAAGCTGGTTACCACCAACCCACCCACAAAACGCTGTTGTATGGCCAACCTGGTCTAAATGGGTTGAAGAAGCGACCGAAGGCCGGGTTAAAGTTGCCGTTGAATACGGTATGGGCCACCCAAAAACCATGTTCGAAATAGTCGAAGATGGCGTTGCTGACGCATCTTTCTCTTACCACGGTTACGTACCAGGCCGCTTCAAACTGACTCAGGTAGTCGAGCAGCCTCTGCTGGGTGTTAATGCCGAAGCAGCATCCGTGGCTCACTGGAAAATCCACCAAAAATACTTCACTCAGGCAAATGAGCATGAAGGCCTTGAAGTAATTGGTCTGTTCACACACGGACCAGGCCAGATCCACCTGGCTGATCCTGTCAGCTCTCTTGCTGATCTGAAAGGCAAAAAGATTCGTCTTGGCGGCGGTATTCAAGGTGAAATCGGACACCGCATGGGCGTTACTGCTGTAGGCGCTCCAGCACCGAAAGTATATGAGATGATGCAACAAGGTGTTATCGACGGCGTTTTCATTCCGATGGGCGAGCAGAAATCTCTGCGTCTTAAAGAAGTTGCTAAAAACGTTATCGCCTTACCAGGCGGCATGTACCTGGGTAGTTTCTCAATGTTCATGAACCCTGACTTCCTTGCAGACCTGGATCCTAAAGATCGCGAGGCGATTCTGAATGTATCAGGCGAGAAGCTTTCCGCTATGGCAGGTAAAGCATGGGATGCAGGCGATGCTGAAGGTCTGGCCGCAGCTCAGGAAGCTGGCGTAAACATTACCATGGTTAAAGATGGCGACGCTCTTTCTACAGAGTTCGCAAATCTGGCCAAGGGCATGGATGAAAACTTCTACGCAGCAGCAGCTGATCGTAAAGTTGATGGCAAAGCAGCGCTTAGCGAGTTGCGCGAAATAGCGCGTAGCTATAAGTAAAACAAGCTAAATCAACAACGCTGCAGCATCTGCTAACAGCGTTAGCGATTCTATAAAAAGCCAGTCATTCGACTGGTTTTTTTGTGCCCGTTAAATACCACTTTATAAATAAGCTTCTCATTGGAGGTCTCTTTTTATGTATAAAATGTTACCTTTACGTAAAAAGCAAGTTTGCCCAGATAAACAACGATCTATAAAATGTACTAATGCCTGCAAGCAGGTGAAGTAAAATAAAACTAACATGGAATCACATGTCCGCCTTCCCAGCCCTTGAAACACTGATTGACAACTTTCGAAGCCGCCGACCTTTTCGCGCAGGTTCGTTAATCATTACCCTGTATGGAGACGCAATTGCTACTCGCGGGGGTACCGTCTGGCTTGGAAGCCTAATCAAACTTTTAGAACCACTTGGGCTTAATCAACGCCTGGTTCGCACCTCGGTATTCCGGCTATCTAAAGAAAACTGGCTGGCGGCTGAGCAGGTTGGTCGCAGAAGTTACTATAGCCTGACAGGCCCCGGTATTCGGCGCTTCAGAGAAGCCTTTAAGAGGGTATATGCTGAACACAACCCTGAGTGGGATGGCCGCTGGCTGATGGCGGTACTTAATCAGCTAAGCCAGGATGATCGCCATAAATTGCGACAGGAACTCGAATGGCATGGCTTTGGCACCTTAGCACCTACCGTGCTGCTACATCCACAGATGAGAAAACCAGAATTCCAGGGGCTTCTACAAGAATTTGAATTTCACAATGATGTCATCATATTCGAAGATTTAGGTGAAGGTTCGATCGCTAGTCGCGCCCTCCGTTTACAAACACGCGAGTCATGGAATTTGCCAAAACTTTCTGAAAGCTATCAGAACTTTCTGGATAAATTCAGACCGATCTGGAACCATCTAAAAGAGAAAAACAGCCCTTCACCCGAGCAATGCTTTCAAATTCGCTTATTACTGATTCATGAGTATCGAAGAATAATTCTTCGAGATCCGGAACTACCTGAAGAGTTACTGCCAGGAGACTGGGCCGGCAGTGCTGCCCGACAACTTTGTTACAACATCTATCAACGTACCTGGCAGGGCGCTGAACAGCACATGGATGACATTCTGGAAACAGCAGAAGGCCCTCTTCCTCCACCCAATAGTAAATTTTACCAACGTTATGGTGGGCTCAAAAGCTTATAGCTGCGTAAGTATAAAAAAAAACGAGGCTGAGCCTCGTTTTTTTAATATCGGATTGTCTACGTATCAGTTTGGTATTTAGGCTTAACTTCACCGACCTTAAGTCTCGGGCGATCAGCCTCTACCTCTGTCAGGGCTTCCACCGATTCCATCGTATTCAAGCAACGCACCGTGAGCTCCTGATAAGTTGCAGTCCCTGCACTTTTCCAGGCCACCTCCTTATCACTCAGCGCTCTTATAACCTTTGCAGGCGTTCCCACCACCATACTGCGTCGCTCGCAGCTAAACGCGGCTTTAACGAAGGCACAAGCTGCCACGATCGACTCTTCACCAATAACAGCACCATCCATAATCACTGCATTCATGCCTATCAGAGCATTACGCCCCACACGACAACCATGCAACACCGCACCGTGACCGACATGTCCATCTTTCTCAACAACCGTATCCGTTCCCGGAAAACCATGCAGCACACAGGTATCTTGAACATTAGCGCCCTCTTCAAGCACTAAGCGACCAAAATCTCCGCGTAGCGATGCGCCCGGGCCAACATAACACCGCGGCCCAACTATCACATCACCAATTAATATCGCAGTAGGGTGAACAAAAGCTGTGGAATCTACAACCGGTGTCACGCCATCAATACTATAAACCTGCATCAACGCCTCCTTTACTTAATACACTTTTATACGTCTGTATGACGACGACTTTGCACTACAGCAAAACGTCCAGCAACAAACGCGGGATCAGTCAGGGCAGCATTGGCCGCCGGGTTATTACCTGTCGCATGAAAATCACTGAAAGCAGCTGACTGATTAACAAATACGCCGCTATCCAAATTACAGGATAATGCAACTCCCTGTTCAATTGCCACACTTTCAGCCGCATCTAATACCGCATCATCGGTTGAGTATACACCGAAGGTAATCGCTCCTTTCGAGGCAACCACATTCGAAATCAAGGCAAGGCCCTGCTCAGTACTGTCAACAGCAACAATAAATGAGATGGGTCCAAACTGTTCCTGCTGCCAGACAGAATCAGCGCCATCAACCGAGAGAATTAACGGCGTGTGATACACGGCTCCTTTAAAGCCTGGCATCGAGTGAGTTTCAGAAGCAAGCACAACCCTGCCCAACTCGGCCGCCAGTTCTAAGCGTCTGACGGTCACAGGATTAGGAATCGCTCCGAGTACACCCGCAGCACGTTCAGGGTCAGACAGGAATTTCTTGATAGTGTCACACAAAACTGAAGACACTTCTTCAAAACTCATATGGCCCTTATCAGTAATGATACCCCCACGTGGAATTAACAATGCCTGAGGCGTAGTACACATCTGACCGGAATATAAACTAAGCGAAAAAGCCAGGTTCTGAGCTGCCCGTTTCATATTCGCCACACTATCGATCAGAATAGTATTCACTCCGGCCTGCTCTTTATACAACTGAGCCTGAGTCGCATGAGCAGATAACCAGTCACCAAATGCATTACCACCGGTGTAATCGATCAGGCGAACATCCTTATGCGTTGCTAATGCCTGTGCAATCCCCACCGCTTCGCCTTCAGCGGCCATGGTGACCAGCTTAGGATCAAAACCCGCTTCGACTAATACCTGCTGGCATACCTGAACCGTTATCGCAACGGGTAATACAGCTTGCGAATGGGGCTTAACAATAACCGGGTTTCCTGTGACTAAACTCGCAAAAAGGCCAGGGTAAGTATTCCAGGTCGGAAAAGTTGAACAAGCCACTACCAGAGCAACGCCCTTAGGTACGATGTGGTAACGCTTACTCATCACTAAGGGATCATGCTTGCCTTGCGGCTTATGCCAAAGCGAATCCCTGGGTACACCGTCTGTCGCCAACCAGGCAGTCGCTATCGCTTCAAGTCCACGATCCTGTGCATGAGGGCCGCCCGCCTGAAAGGCCATCGCAAAGCCCTGACCGGTCGTGTGCATCGTAGCATGACCCAGCTCAAAGCTACGTTTATTCAAGCGATCAAGTATCTCAAGGCAGACTCCGGTTCGAACAGAAGGGCCTGCATCTCTCCACTGAGGTAACGCCGCTTTAGCAGCATCCACTAAATCTTCCGCAAGATATTGGTCATAGTGAATACCCAGGGCACCGGTATACGGCGAGATTTCAATCCCTGTTGTACTAATAACCTCAGGCCCTTTGAGTGAAAAAGGCTTATTCAGGCACGATTCGTAAGCATTTAAACCCTCTTCCCTCGCTGAAGCGCCGTAGAACTTTCCACTCGGAATTTCTGGATACGGAGTCCAGTGACCACGTTCCTGTACCGCCTGACACGCTTGCTCTAAAACAGCCTTATGCAGATCGAAAAAATTAGGTGTAGATGGCATTAGATACTCCAATGAAAACCAACATCAAACAACATTACGATTCAAAAAAACAAAATAAATTAACTTTTTTGTATCCCTTCTTGGAAACAACTATAACCCAATCCTTTGACTCACATCAACAAAAAATATATTTATCCTTATTTTTCAACAAGTTATATCCACATTACTTTCCATTGAAAAGCATCATAAAAAGGCAAAAAATTAGACTAATTATCCTATTACAGATGACCACAGCCACTGTGTAGAGATCTGAACATTCACCCAAAAAACCACATAATAACAATATGTTAACGGCAAAATTCAACAAATAAAACACAACCCAAAAATGACACAATAAATGATCAAAAATTTGACAAAGTGCATCACTTTAGATTTTACTGTCATTAATTGATCAGCATCAATATTTGTTTCGTCTTACTATTTACATCAGACGATCAGACATTAAGCCGACAGAAAAGCACACCGAGCTGCAGAGAAAGTGCTTACAAAATAAAGCTATACAACAGGGCAATGCATGAACACACCAACAAACCTTCTTATCAGCGGGCCGTCTAACGGCGTGCTAACGATTACCCTTCACCGACCTGAAGCACTAAACGCACTCAATACAAAACTACTCGAAGAATTAGTAGAGCAACTAGAAGCCGCTGAGAAGAATAATGATATCGGCGCTGTCGTTATTACAGGCTCAGCTAAAGCCTTTGCAGCAGGCGCTGATGTACGGGAGATGGCGTCTCTGGATGCCGTTGGAGTGCTGAAAGACCCTCGTGTTGAACACTGGAAACGCGTAACAGCATTTAAAAAACCAATTATCGCCGCCGTTAATGGATTCTGTTTTGGCGGAGGTTGTGAACTTGCAATGCACGCCGACATCATCATCGCGGGTGAGGACGCCAAGTTCGGCCAACCTGAAATCAAATTAGGCATTATGCCTGGTGCAGGCGGTACTCAGCGGCTCCTTAGAAGTGTTGGTAAATCTCTGGCAATGCAGATGGTACTGACCGGTGAACCTATCACCGCAGGCCAGGCTATGAGCGCCGGCTTAATTTCAGAAATCACCCTGTCTGAAATGACCCTTGAGCGAGCACAAACAGTCGCAGCACAAATTTCAAGACACGCACCTATTGCCGTAGAAATGGCGAAAGATGCCTTACTCAAAGCATTTGATACTGACCTCAGTTCCGGACTTCTTTATGAACGCAAAGCATTCACACTGCTTGCCGCCACCGAAGACCGTAACGAAGGTATCAATGCCTTTCTGGAAAAACGCAAACCCTTATTCAAAGGATGCTAAGCCAATGAATTTCGAAACAATCAGCCTATCTATTGAAGATGGGGTAGCTCTGCTTGCCCTTAATCGCCCTGATCGCCTAAACAGCTTCAATGCGGACATGCACGCCGAGATGCGTCAAGCCATGAAAGCGATCAAAACAGACGACAGCGTACGCTGCCTGGTATTAACAGGAAACGGTCGTGGCTTCTGTGCGGGCCAGGATCTGAGTGATCGTAATGTAGCTGCGGATGCAGACATGCCTGATCTGGGTCTGTCTGTTGAAAAGAACTACAACCCATTAGTACGCACCCTGCGCGATCTGCCGATGCCGGTTATTTGTGCGGTTAACGGCGTTGCAGCGGGTGCTGGTGCAAACTTAGCCCTGGTATGTGACATCGTTGTCGCTGGCCGTTCAGCCGTCTTCATTCAGGGTTTCAGCAAAATTGGCCTTGTGCCGGATTCAGGCGGCACCTGGACACTTCCTCGTCTTGTAGGTACTGCTCGCGCCAAAGCGCTGATGCTACTGAGCGATAAAGTCCCTGCTGAACAAGCTGAAGAATGGGGCATGATCTGGAAGTGTGTTGATGATGAAGCGCTAATGGATGAAGTCATGGGTATGGCCCGCAAGCTGGCTAAACAGCCAACCAAAGGCTTTGACCTGACCCTTCGTGCTGTCAGCGCTGGCAACACCAATACACTGGATGAGCAGCTGGATCTGGAACGCGACCTGCAACGGTTAGCAGGACGCACTGATGATTACCGTGAAGGCGTTGCCGCATTCATGGAAAAACGCAGCCCTAACTTTACCGGCAAGTAATCGGAGCACATATGACTACAGTTAACAGCACAATAGCTCCATTAGATAAAAGCGCTCAGATCAGTGTTATCGGTGCCGGTACCATGGGTGCCGGTATCGCTCAGGTAGCCGCCGCTTATGGCCACCCTGTGATTCTGTTCGATCAGAACCCTGAAGCGATTCAACGCGGTTTAGATCATATACAAAAGGGTCTGCAAGGTCAGGTTAAACGCGGCAAGATGACAGAAGAAGCGCTACAAGCGTTAATGGCTAACATCACACCGGCAACCGACATTGCAGCACTGGCAGACTGTAAACTCGTCATTGAAGCTATTATTGAAGACCTTGGCATCAAACGGGGCTTACTGGCTAACCTTGAAGCCAATTGTGCTGAAGACTGTATTTTAGCGACCAACACCTCCTCTATTTCAGTAACAGCACTTGGCGCTGAGATGAAACACCCTGAGCGTCTGGTCGGCATGCACTTTTTCAATCCAGCACCAATCATGAAGCTGGTCGAAATTGTGTCTGGTCTGGCCACCTCTACTGCCAACGCTGCACTGACACACGCCACAGCAAGTGCCTGGGGTAAGCAGGCGGTTTATACCAAGTCGACCCCTGGATTTATCGTTAACCGTGTTGCCCGCCCGTTTTATGCAGAATCTCTGCGTATCTCTGAAGAAGGCGGCGCTGATACCGCAACCCTCGATCAACTCATTAAGGGTGCGGGCGGTTTCCGTATGGGCCCATTCGAGCTGATGGATCTTATTGGTCATGACGTTAACTACGCGGTGACCTGTTCTGTCTTTGATGCCTACTATCAAGATCCACGTTTCCTGCCGTCATTAACTCAGAAAGCTCTGGTTGAATGCGGCCGTCTTGGCCGAAAAAGTGGCCATGGATTCTATGACTATAGTGAAGGCGCGGAAAAACCTGCGGCAACAACAACGACCGGAGGCAATACCCCTCAAGTGATTCAGGTAGTCGGTGATTTAGGCGTCGCTAATAGCCTGATTAATCGTATCGAAGCGCAGGGTATCAACGTCGAAAAGCAGGCATCAGACAGTGAATCTTACATCAAGGTTGGCAGTGCGCGTTTAAGCCTGACCGATGGTCGGTTTGCTACT
Organism: Amphritea japonica ATCC BAA-1530; assembly: GCF_016592435.1. Classification (NCBI taxonomy): domain Bacteria; kingdom Pseudomonadati; phylum Pseudomonadota; class Gammaproteobacteria; order Oceanospirillales; family Oceanospirillaceae; genus Amphritea; species Amphritea japonica. Next base: position 2,472,087 of record NZ_AP014545.1, read on the forward strand.
GAAGTCGCAGCAGTGGGTATCAAGGATACAGCCCTGTTTGACCTGGCCATTGATTACAACAGCGCATCTGCCTTGGCCGTCTCTTTTGCCGATCAGTGCAGTGACGCCGCCAAACAGGATGTAATCGGTTTATTCAATGCGTTGGAGATTAACTTAAGCGTCATTGATGACATTCCAGGCCTGGTGGTCATGCGTACAGTCGCCATGCTCGCTAACGAAGCAGCGGATGCCGTCAATCAAGGCGTGTGTACCGCAGCCGATGCCGATATCGCTATGCGCGGTGGTTTGAACTACCCGAAAGGCCCATTAGCCTGGACCGATGAAGTGGGCGTAAATAATATTTTCAACTGTCTCAGCAATCTGCAGCAAAGCTACGGCGAAGACCGCTACCGTCCGTCTGCCCTGCTACGTCGTAAATTCTTTGCAGGAGCTTCCTTTCATGGCTGAGCAAAACTACGCTGATAAGTATGACCTGAATGATCCTCAGCAATTAGCCGAGGCTTGTGCTGAAGCCTTGCTAGCTGATGATCCATTGACGCAAGAGTTAAAGATGACGGTTGTGAAGGTAGGCCCTGGGTCTGCCGAACTGACCATGCCCGTTCAGGACTGGATGACCAACGGTCATGACACCTGTCACGGCGGAATGATCTTCTCATTGGCGGATAGTGCTTTTGCATTTTCATGCAATACGGAGAACTACCCTACCGTTGCGGCTGGCTGCAGTATTGACTATATCAGCCCGGGTCACCGGGGCGATATGCTCACAGCAAAAGCAACTAAAAGCCATCAACGTGGCCGTACGGGCGTTTATGATATTCGCGTTGAAAACCAGAAAGGAGAGCTGATCGCACTGTTCCGTGGCCGCTCTCACCGAATTCGTGGTGTCGTTATTCCCGGCACTGATCACGACACCACACTACCGCAAGGAAGGTAATACACCATGACTGATGCATATATTTGCGACGCAATCCGCACACCATTTGGCCGTTTCGGTGGCGGTTTAGCCCCTGTTCGCCCTGATGATTTAGGCGCAGTGCCACTTAAAGCACTGATGGAGCGTAACCCAGATGTTGACTGGACAACGGTAGACGACCTTATTTACGGTAACGCCAACCAGGCCGGTGAAGACAACCGTAACGTAGCGCGTATGTCTGCACTCTTAGCGGGTATGCCAACAGATGTTCCGGGGACAACCGTTAACCGCCTGTGTGGTTCGGGTATCGATGCTATTGGCATGGCGGCACGCGCAATTAAATCGGGTGAAACACAGCTGATGATTGCCGGTGGCTGCGAATCTATGTCCCGCGCACCATTTGTTATGGGTAAAGCGGAATCAGCGTTCAGCCGTAACCCTAACGGTCTGTACGACACCACCATCGGCTGGCGCTTCATCAATAAAAAGATGAAGGCTGAATACGGCGTAGATTCTATGCCTGAAACAGCTGAAAACGTCGCTGAAGATTTTAATATTTCCCGCGAAGACCAAGACCTCTTCGCGTTCCGGAGCCAGCAGAAAACAGCTGCAGCCATGGAGAAAGGCACTTTCAACGAAGAAATCTGCCCTGTTGTCATCCCTCAACGCAAAGGCGATCCCGTTGTTGTTGATACCGATGAACACCCACGCGCCTCTACTACACTCGAAGCCTTAGCTAAACTAAGAGCCCCTTTCCGTGAAGGTGGTTCAGTAACGGCAGGTAATGCTTCAGGTGTAAACGACGGTGCTTGTGCACTACTTATCGCATCTAAAGAAGCGGCTGAGAAAAACGGTCTGACGCCTAAAGCTCGCATCGTGGGCATGGCTACCGCTGGCTTAGAACCGCGCATCATGGGTTTTGGTCCGGCACCTGCCACCAAAAAAGTACTGGCTAACACCGGTTTAACCCTCGATCAGATGGACGTCATTGAACTGAACGAAGCGTTTGCTTCCCAGGGACTGGCTGTATTGCGTGATTTAGGACTGCCTGATGACGCTGCACACGTAAACCCGAATGGCGGCGCGATCTCACTGGGACACCCGCTAGGTGCCAGTGGCGCGCGACTGGTAACGACTGCGATGTATCAGCTTCATCGTACCGGTGGCCGGTATGCACTCTGCACTATGTGCATCGGTGTCGGCCAGGGCATCGCGATGATTATTGAGCGCGTTTAATCGTGCCAATGAACAAACTTTTCGCTGAAAATTCCAGCTTTAATATAAAAATAATTACAAAGAATTGATAACAGGACAAGAACTATGATGAACGTCAAAGTGGATCCAAACTCACTGGATTCAATTGAAACAGCAAGTATTGATGAAATAAGAGCGCTGCAGCTAAGCCGCATGAAATTCAGTATTAAACATGCGTATAACAATGTCAGTGCTTACCGTGTGCTCTGCGACGAAAAAGGTGTACATCCATCAGATCTTAAAACCCTAGATGACCTGAAAATATTCCCGTTTACTACTAAGCAATACCTGCGTGATGCATATCCGTTCAACTCTTTCGCGGTACCTATGAGCGATGTTGTACGTATTCATGCCTCCAGCGGCACAACTGGCCAGCCAACAGTTGTGGGTTATACCCAGCACGATATCAATGTCTGGGCAGATGTAGTTGCACGTTCTATCCGTGCAGCAGGTGGCAGAAGCAGCGATAAAGTTCACATCTCATATGGCTATGGTCTGTTTACCGGTGGTATGGGCGCCCATTACGGTGCCGAGCGCTTAGGTTGTGCGGTTATTCCGATGTCCGGTGGTCAAACCGAGAAGCAGGTTCAACTGATGCGTGATTTCGATCCCGATGTCATCATGGTAACCCCTTCTTACATGCTCAACCTGATGGACGAAATGGACCGTCAGGGTCTGGATCCGAAAGAGATGGCACTGCGTGTTGGTATCTTTGGTGCCGAGCCATGGACCGGTGAAATGCGTAAGAACATCGAAGGCCGTCTGGGTATTGATGCTGTTGATATCTATGGCCTGTCAGAAGTGATGGGGCCGGGTGTCGCTCAGGAATGTGCGGAAACGAAAGATGGCCCAACCATCTGGGAAGACCACTTCTATCCTGAGATCATTGATCCAGCCACCGGCGAAGTACTGCCCGATGGCGAGTACGGCGAGTTGGTATTCACCTCACTGACCAAAGAAGCACTACCCGTAATTCGCTACCGTACCCGCGACCTGACCCGTCTTCTTCCTGGTACTGCGCGCCCAATGCGCCGCATGGATAAGATCACCGGTCGCTCTGACGACATGCTGATTATCCGGGGAGTCAACGTCTTCCCAACGCAGATTGAAGAGCAGATCCTGAAAGTTAAGGCCCTAGCGCCTCACTACGAGATCGTAGTCGATAAAAACGGCAACCTTGACACCGTACAGGTCAAAGTTGAACTAACGCCGGAAGCGCAGCATACCGATCAGGCTCCCGTGATAAAAGAGCTTCAGCATCACATCAAATCTGTGATCGGCATCAGCACTAAGATCGATGTCGTACCGGTAGGTGGTCTGCCACGTTCTGAAGGTAAAGCTAAACGCGTATTTGATAATCGCCCTAAAGGCTGAATTAAAAGCGCTCAGTAACACACTTTGCGACCGACACTGAAAGTGCCGGTCACGATGAGAATAAATCAACGCAGGTTTTCAGAGCACACCCTGAACCTGCGGGTCCAAAAATTATGGAGACTATTGATATGACATCTCAAGAAGAAAATTTCATGCGCAAGATCGAGGCTGATGAAAAGATTGAGCCTAAAGACTGGATGCCGGAAGCCTACCGTAAAAACCTGATCCGTCAGATGTCGCAGCACGCTCACTCCGAAGTGATCGGTATGCAGCCTGAAGGAAACTGGATTACCCGGGCACCATCGCTACGTCGTAAAGCGGTACTGCTGTCTAAAGTACAGGATGAAGCTGGACACGGTCTGTACCTTTACAGTGCCACTGAAACGCTGGGCATCAGCCGCGCAGAATTGATCGCAGCACTGCAGTCTGGTGAAGCAAAGTACGCGTCTATCTTTAACTACCCTACCCTTACCTGGGGTGATGTGGGCGCTATTGGCTGGTTGGTAGATGGTGCAGCCATTGTTAACCAGGTATCGCTACAGCGGACCTCTTACGGTCCATATTCACGCGGCATGATCCGTATCTGTAAAGAGGAAAGCTTCCACCAGCGTCAGGGCTATGAAGCACTTCTGGCACTGGCTAAAGGTTCTCCGGAACAGAAGCAGATGGCTCAGGATTCGCTGAACCGTTTCTACTGGCCTGCACTGATGATGTTTGGTCCTCACGACTCAGAATCCGCTCACTCGGCTAAGTCGATGGAATGGAAGATTAAACGTGAAACCAATGACGACCTGCGTCAGAAGTTTATCGATCAGACCGTTCCTCAAATCGAAGTACTCGGCCTGGAACACCCGGACAAAGAGATCAAGTGGAACGAAGAACGTGGCCACTACGATGCCGGTGAGATCGACTGGGATGAGTTCTACAGCGTTATCAATGGCAATGGTCACTGTAACCGTCAGCGTGTTGAACACCATATCGCTGCGCACGATGAAGGTACCTGGGTACGTGATGCAATCACTGCATATAACGAAAAGAAAAACGCCAAAAAAGCACAGAACGTAGCATAAGGGGCATTTGCAATGAACACCGAAAAATTAGAATTGTTTGAAGTTTTTATCCGTTCCAAGCGCGGCCTGGACCATAAGCACATTGGCAGCCTGCACGCTGAAGACCATGAGCAGGCACTTGAATACGCACGTGATTGCTATACCCGCCGTAGTGAAGGCGTCAGCATCTGGGTCGTGAAATCTAACGACATCTGTTCATCTCAGGAAGACGATGCAGAATGCTTCTACGACCCAAGCGATGACAAACCTTACCGTCATGCGACTTATTACGTTCTGCCTGACCCTGTAAACAACATGTAATTGGCGGGAGCAAATACAATGAGTGATGCAATAAAACAAGCTACATTAGAATACGTTACCCGTCTGGGTGACGATTCAGTTGTTCTCGGCCACCGTATCTCTGAGTGGGTCAGCTATGGTCCGTTCCTGGAAGAAGATATCGCTTACGGAAACGTAGCACTGGATTACATCGGCCGTGCCCGTATGTACTACAGCTACGCGGCTGAACTGGCTGATGATGGCCGTACCGAAGACGACTTCGCTTACATGCGTAGTGACCGTGATTACCGCAACATGTTATTGATGGAGATGCCTCGCGGCGACTTCGCCTATTCTCAGGTTCGTCAGCTGCTAGCCGATGCCTACGCAACGGTAATGCTACCAGAACTGGTAAAGTCGAAAGATCAAACCATCGCGGCGGTTGCTGCTAAGGCGATCAAAGAAACCAAATATCACCTGCGTCGCAGCCGTGACTGGGTTTTACGTCTGGGTGATGGTACTGAAGAAAGTCATCAGCGTACTCAGAAAGCTGTCGATCAACTGTGGGGCTATACCCATGAGCTCTTTGATATGGATGAAACTGAGCAACTGCTGGCTGATAACGGTATCGGTGTAGACGTCTCTAAATTGCGTGATGCATGGCATGCCATGGTGAGCGAAATACTCACCACAGCAACGCTGACTGTTCCCGATGACAGCTGGGCTGTCCGTGGGGGTCGTACCGGCTATCACACTGAGAATCTGGGCCACATGCTGACAGAGATGCAGATAGTGCACCGTTCGCATCCTGGCTGTCAGTGGTAAACCGCTATGAATGAAATCTCACTTATGCCAGCCGAGCAGTATCAGCGTTTGCAGCAACGTAACGCCGCCGACGTAAAGGAACTATGGGATCTGCTTGATATCATCAAAGACCCCGAACTCCCGGTACTGTCTATTTGGGATCTTGGGATTCTGCGTGACATTGAGCGTGACGGTGACCGTATAACGGTGACTATCACGCCAACCTATTCCGGCTGTCCCGCGATGGACAATATTCGTACTGACGTTGAAAAAGCGTTGAACGAAGCAGGCTATCAGGAGGTGACTGTGAATATGTCACTGTCCCCCGCCTGGAGTTCAGAGTGGATGTCGCCTGAAGGCCGCAAAAATCTCCGTGAATACGGCATCGCCCCTCCGGAAGATGCTGACCTCGACGAAGATGGCCTGACACCAGAAGCCCATGCGCAATGCCCGCATTGTCGTTCCCGTGATACTCGCCGGATAAGTGAGTTTGGCTCTACTGCATGTAAAGCACTGTTTCAGTGTAACGACTGCAATGAGCCCTTTGACTATTTTAAAAAGATCTAGGCCATAGCCAGGATCAAAAAGATAAAGGTGAAGCAATGTCTGACACCAATTTCTATACGCTGAAGATAGCTGACGTTCAGCCAGAAACTGAAACCGCTATCTGCGTATCATTTGATGTACCAGAAGAGTTGTCCGAAAAGTTTAAGTTTGTTCAGGGTCAGTTTCTGACACTGCGTGCGATGATTGATGGCGAAGATGTTCGTCGTTCTTATTCCATCTGTTCAGGTGTGAGCGACGGCCATATGCGCGTCGGTATTAAGCGTGTTAAAGAGGGTCGTTTCTCTAACTTTGCAAACGACAGCTTCAAAGCAGGCATGGAAATTGAAGTCATGCCCCCTCAGGGCAGTTTCAATACAGAACTGAAAGCTGACAACGCTAAGCACTACATGTGCATCGCGGCCGGTTCCGGTATTACACCAATGATTTCTATCATGAAATCAGTGCTGGATAACGAACCCGGCAGCACCGTGACACTGATCTACGGTAACCGTCGTAGTAATTCTGTAATGTTCAAAGACGAGCTGAACTTCGTTAAGAACCGTTACATGAAGCGCTTCCAGTGGATCAACATCATGAACTACGAAGATCAGGGCGCTGATCTGTTAAACGGGATTATCGATAACGCTAAAGGCGCGGCGCTACAGAAAGCAGGACTCATCAACATCAAGAGTGTTGACGAAGCCTTCATCTGTGGCCCGGAAGCGATGATGTCTGAAGTATCACGTGGCTTCCGTATGGAAGGCCTGAGTGATGAGCAGATCCATTACGAACTGTTTGCAAACTCGTCTGACGATTCTAAAACGATGCTTGAAAAAGCTCAGAAACGTAAAGATGAATTCGGCGAAGAGAAAACATCTAAAGTCACTGTTGTCGCAGATGGCCGCTCTATTATGTTTGATCTGGCTACAGTCGGTGAGAACATCCTTGATGCCGGTATGCATAACGGCATGGAACTTCCTTACTCTTGTAAGGCGGGTGTTTGCTCGACCTGTAAATGTAAGCTAGTCAAAGGCGAAGTGGACATGGATATTTCCCATGGCCTTGAGCAACATGAGATCGACGCTGGCTACGTGCTCAGCTGTCAGGCTCATCCTATCTCTGACGAAGTGATCGTAGACTTCGACCAGCGCTAAGACGCTATTCCCGGGTAGCAGCGCTGCCCGGGAAACTATCTTTAGAGGTTTATAACCCGATGAAACTACAAAGCTATATCAACGGCCAGTGGGTTGATGGTACAGATGCCGGTGCTGAAGTATTCAACGCTGTTAACGGCGAATCTATCTGTACGGTTAGCAGCAGCGGTATCGATTTTGAAGACGCCCTGCGCTACGCCCGTGAAACCGGCGGCCCTGCCCTGCGTAAGATGACCTTCCATGAGCGTGCCAATGCGTTAAAAGCACTTGGCAAAATGCTGATGGAGAAAAAGGAAGAGTTCTACCGTGTGTCCGCCTGGACCGGTGCCACCCGCGCCGACAGCTGGATCGACATCGAAGGCGGTGTCAGCACCATGTTTACGTACTCCAGTCTGGTACGTCGTGAACTACCTAACGAAACCTTCCTGGTTGAAGATGACGCACAACGTCTGTCTGCCCAGGGAACCTTTATCGGTCGCCATATCCTGGTACCGAAAGAGGGTGTTGCGGTACATATCAACGCATTCAACTTCCCTTGCTGGGGCATGCTTGAAAAGATCGCTCCGAGTTTAGCGGCGGGTATGCCGGTTATTGTTAAACCAGCGACCGCTTCAAGCTACCTGACAGAAGTCATGGTTAAAGCCATTGTCGCTTCAGGTATTCTACCGCCGGGCGCTATTCAGCTGATCAGCGGTAGCGTTGGTGATCTGCTTAACCGCCTGAACGAACAAGATGTGGTGACCTTTACAGGTTCAGCCTCTACCGGTCAGAAACTGCGTTCGCATCCCAATATCGTTGCTAACTCTATCCCTTTCACCATGGAAGCGGATTCTCTGAACAGCAGCATCTTAGGGGCAACAGTTGAGCCAGGTTCGGCTGAATTTGATCTGTATGTCAAAGAAGTCGCACGGGAAATGACGGTTAAAGCCGGCCAGAAATGTACCGCGATTCGTCGTGCAATTATCCCGCGCAACCGTATTGAAGCAGTGGCTGAAGCACTCAAAGCACGTCTGGATAAAACCACTGTCGGTGACCCGGCAGTAGACGGCGTGCGGATGGGACCGCTAGTCGGTCGCAGCCAGGTGCGCGATGTATGGGAAAAAGTTGATCAGCTCAAACAGAGTTGTGAGCTTATCTACGGTGGCACTGAGGATTTCGCAATCACCGGTGGCAACCTGGAAACCGGCGCGTTCTTCCCGCCTACCCTGCTGTACTCTGATCAGCCAACGCAAACCGATGTTCCCCACGGTGTTGAAGCCTTTGGTCCTGTGTCTACGCTAATGGCGTACGACGACATTGATCAGGCCATTGCCATTGCTAAGCTGGGTAAAGGTAGCCTGGTTGGCTCAATCGTCACCGGCGATAACAACGAAGCCCGTGACCTGGTACTGGGTTGCGCGTCCTATCACGGCCGTTTGTTGGTTCTGAACGCTGATTGCGCTAAGGAATCAACAGGTCACGGCTCGCCGCTACCAACCCTGGTACACGGTGGCCCGGGTCGTGCCGGCGGTGGTGAAGAGCTGGGCGGTATTCGCGCAGTGAAGCATTACATGCAACGTACTGCAATTCAGGGTAGCCCAACTACTCTGACGGCTATCACTAACGAATTTAATCCGGGCTCTGAACTGATTCAAAAAGATGTTCACCCATTCCGCAAGTACTTCGAAGATCTGGAGATCGGTGAGACACTGATCACCCATCGCCGTACTGTTACGGAAGCAGATATCGTTAACTTTGGCTGCCTGTCCGGTGATCATTTCTACGCTCACTTTGATGAGATCGCAGCAAAAGACTCACTATTCGGCAAGCGTGTAGCCCATGGTTACTTCGTTATCTCGGCTGCTGCAGGCATGTTCGTTGAGCCATCTCCAGGCCCGGTTCTTGCGAACTACGGCATGGAAAACTTGCGCTTTGTTGAGCCTGTCGGCATCGGCGACACCATTCAGGTTCGCCTGACCTGCAAACAGAAGATCAAGAAAGATCGTCGCAGCGAAGAAGAACAGCCAAACGGTGTCGTTGTTTGGGACGTCGAAGTGAAGAATCAGAATGATGAGCCTGTCGCTATCTACAACATTCTGACACTGGTAGTACGTAAAGAGGACTAGGCACTACGCAGAGCAGAGATCTCTTTCTGCAAGTCCACAAAAAAGCCCTGATCAATATGATCGGGGCTTTTTTTTGTTGAGCGGCTCTCTATAAATACCTGCCTGTTCAATCAACACAAGCTATCTATTCCCCCGACCAATCATCACCAAGCAATTCATACCGATAACGTTAGCAATAACCACAGCACCAAAGCCCCCTTGTCACTCTGCGCTTACAAAAGTAAGCACCTTGAAAAACGCCTAATCACAGCCATATAGGTATATGGGCTGGTTACTCTGATAAACCAAAGCATTTGAACATTATTCTATGCAGGATCTGGACACACTATGTCTAACAGCAGAAAAACGGACTATTTGCAGAAGATTCATACAGTGACAGATGACGCTAAAACGCTGATCAACCGAGCAATGCAGAACCGTGTCTGCATCGGTATCACCGGCCTGAGCCGCAGCGGAAAATCGACCTTTATCACCAGCCTTATTAATCAGCTTAAGCAACACAATGCCAAAAACTCCCGTCTTGGGGGTTTCTCCCCCTGGTTAAAAAAGCGCATCGTACAGGTGATTGAACACCCGTTGGAAAACCGCTACCTGCAGCCGTTTGATTATCAACAAGCGGTCAACAGCCTGTCTGGAAAGTCACCCGAGTGGCCGATACCTACCCAGGATATCAGCGGTGTGCTTCTGGAAATCAAACTGGCCGATAAAAACTGGCGGGGGAAAAAATCCACCAAAAGCGTGTTTGTTGAACTCAGAGATTATCCTGGCGAGTGGCTGGTAGACCTGCCACTACTGAAGATGAACTTTCGTGAATGGTGTATTCAGGTCAATAATCAACTGTCTGCCGCACCCAGAAACAAGTTTGCCCATAACCCTTCCGATCTGCTGAAGGCCGTTAATCCCTTTGCAGAGTACGATCCAGCCACGGTAGATAAGCGACGCGCTATCTATATCAATTTTTTACAAGCCTGTAAGCAACAATCGCCACCGCTAACCATCTTGCAGCCAGGACGCTTCATCGAACCCGGATCAAAACAGGGCCATGCTGCCCTGAACTTCATCCCCCTGCTTGCCTGTGCAGACTATAGCGAAGCAGAACTGAATGCTGCAGATGACAATAGCTACTTCAAACAACTGGAAGTGGTATTCGAGTCCTACAAATCTGCTATCGTAAAACCTTTCTTTAAAGCGTTTATCGAGCCCATCGACCGGCAGGTAGTATTAGTTGATGTACTGAATGTACTGTATGGCGGCGACGCCTATCTGCACGACATGATGCAGGCCTTAGAAGCCATTGGTGATAGCTTTGACTACGAAGGTGGCCTGTTCCGCGCCAAGATAGAGAAAGTGCTTTACGCGGCCACTAAGGTTGATCAGGTTGTCTCGCAGGACCACGATAATGTCCGTCACCTGCTAAGCAGCATCGTTCGCAAATCCCTCGAGCGCATTAATGGTGCCCAGGCTGATGTCAGAGTCGAAGCGGTAGCATCGGTCAGATCCTCTCAGGCAGACTCCCAGGGGGGCGAAGAGATACTCAAAGGTATCTCCAGCGAAGGCGACGCCATCGGCTTTGTTAATCCCCGTATTCCTGACCATATTCCAACAGAAGCGGAATTTGAGACATTCATCGATTGGCAGCTACCGGTATTAAAACCACCCCGGGGCATCCGGGCAAATCAGGATCAGGCTATTCCTCATATCCGCATGGATGAAGTGCTGCATAACTTATTGGGTGATATATGTCGTTAAAACCGGAACAGAACACAGACACACGAACCCCGCGTACCTTTAAGATCGCTGAAGCTGACCTGAAGGGTGGCATTCCCGATTCCATCGAGTCGGACAAGATTGAAAATCCGCCCCAGACAACCGGCCAGATCGATTGGGATCAATACCCTCAACCCCTCTTTTCCAAAGCGATAAAATATACCGCTGTCGGCATCGGTGGCTTACTCGGTCTGACAATAGTCAACGACCTTATTTCCATGATTAACAGCGCCTCAGCCATAAGTTCTGTTTTAGGCATAGCCGTAACCGCGGTATTGGCAGCGCTGGCGGTACTCTCCGGCGTTGGGCTGTTTCAATGGTTTAAGGGCACTAACGATATTCAACAGATAGCGGAGTTTCAAAGACATGCCGCGGACCTGCAACAGCAACAAAACAGCCAAAGCGTGACTCCTTTCTTTGACAGCCTGGTAAGTTTTTACGCCGATACGCCGCAGGAGAAACTGTTAGACGAAGCACTACAACTGATGCCCGACTACCTGGATGATGCCGAACAGCTAAGGCACCTTGAGAAACTGTTCATCGCCCCTCTGGATGCCCGGGTGGAAAACATCATCCGCAAACACAGTGTTCAAACAGGCCTGGCGGTTGCCGCCAGCCCGATGCCCTCGCTGGACGCCATACTCACACTCTGGCGCACCAGCATAATGATCAAAGAGATCTCAGACACCTATGGCGTCAAACCAAACTTTGGCAACCGCATGCGCACTCTCTATAAAGTCGGCAGAAGCACCGCTTACTCCGGGCTATCCCAGACCGGACTGGACATGCTCGACCTATCCAGCTTTCCTGCCATCAATATCGGCGCCAAAGCCCTGCAGGGCGCAGGCGCCTGCGTCGCTACCTCCCGCATCGGTATTCAATGCGCATCGCTATGCAGACCCATCCCCGCCGACAAATCAAAAACAGGCTATCGAGAAAAGCTGGTATCATCGCTATTACTGCTGTTAGGGAAAAGACTGAATAAAGAGAGAAATACTGAGGTCTGATTGGAGGGGGCTTAGGAACAGCTGTGGCCCTGACACATTAATCGGCGCATTGGCTCGCAGGGAGGCTAACCCGCATTTTGTAACGGATAGTCCTGTACCAGACTTTCAGTTGGAATATTTAAACCGGTATGCAGTTTGCATATCATCAGCAGGGTTAACTTACGACGGTAATTCATGACCTCTGATACACGGCCGGAATGCCCCAAGTATGGCACTAGGTCTTTATCCTTCAAACCATATTGATCAAACGTTAGCCAAGCATGAACACTAAACCGAATAGCAACCAAGACTGTAATTCCTACATAAAGAAAATTCAGCTTGTGAAAATGGCTAATCATACAAGTGGATCTAGCTCCTTTGATAATAAGCTTGGCAGTCCAAAATCCTCCGCTTTATTATCGGCATAAGGATTAGATACCCAGATAGGTTGTATATACCGCAGTATATTTTGCGCTGGGAAAATCAACACGCCTATTACCAATTTATAAGCATCTATATCTGCAGCAAAGAGCTTCAACAAATCGCATTTCAACACTCCTATATCAGGTGGAGAGGTATAAAAAACCGAGACCATACCGGGTAATCCATACTCTAAAATCTGCGCAGCGGCCTTTTTAACTCCATTACTTAACAGTCTGCGACTCACAAAGGCCTGCGTAATTTCGGGTATCGCCATTCGACCTGTTAAACCAACACCTGAAGGTGCTATATACAGCTCACCCTTGGATCCTAAATCATGGTACTGGTACTTAGGAGTAAATGGCCCTATCTGCTTCAACTTTTGAATAATAGGTAACGCATCGACAGTAGCTGCTAGCTTATAGCTACCATAGTTCGGATACCCATAATCAGAAGGGTCTAATTCAATATCAATAGGTCTATAAGCCACTTCATAGCCGGTAGGAATTAAGAACATTACCAAGCGACCAAATTCACTCACATAATCATCAAACCACTGTTCGGTTACTGAGTCTTGCAAGCTCTTACATTCAACGACAAACCTATTGCCTTGAAGATCTACCAAAATATCAGGGGTACGGCCTTTCTTAGGTTTAGCCTTAATAAACGAAACATCGTAGCCAGTTTCAGACATAACATAGGCCATAAAGAGTTCAAGCTTAGCACTTCCCGCCTGCTCTACTCTCTTATAACTATCGATAATAGATTCATGGCCATCTAATTCAAGGGCAAGCCGTAGTTTCTTAGCCTGTTGGTAGATATTACTTAATTGACTCAATCCTTTACCGAAATGAATCAACTGTATAAAGCAATGACGAAATGGATCATCACCCAGCGACATAACCCATTCTTTTGTTAGCACAGTTTTCAGTAGTTCTATTGCTTCAACAATATCGACTTTCTGAACGGTAGCTCCCGGGCTATACCAACGATCCTCTAACCACCAGGGGTTAAACCACCAGTTTCCTGCATCTACTATCTGTTGATTTAAATCGTCCATTTACAGTTCAAGTCCTTACATTAGTGACCTATTTATCACTTATTGACAGCTTCTCTCTTGCTGAGTCTCTACTTAATGCAAGGATCATGGGCAAACCAACCGGTATATAGTATGCATACTGCTGCACTACCTGGCCAGAGAGCAGGCCAGGACCAGTGGATAATCGGCAGAGGGTAAGGTAAAGAGTTTTAAAGCCCCGCTAGGGTAATCATTGTAGGAGATTCCAGATTTGATCAGCATTGTTGTTAAGATCATATAGCGGCATTGGATTTAGCAATTTAACAGCGCTCAGATCCTGCTCAGTTAAAGAATTATGTTTGAAGTAAAAGTACTTAGAATTAGATGTTAGTAGTGACTTCTTGTGCTTAGAAATCCAGTCAAGCTTCCTTGCAGTGAAAATCGTTGTATCTGATAAATAAATTCTACTGAGAACAGAAGGCATATAAGCTTTCTTATCAAAGCCTTTAAAAGGGTCGCCTATCGAAAGTAGACTGAGTTCAAATGAATCATTCGCAGCTTGCATTTTACTAGCAGAGATATGGATGCCTGAAGGTAAAAACACAGCTGTAATAACACCTAATGAGGCGGCATGTAGAGCCAGCTTTTTTTCAGCTGCAGAGCTACCAAATAGCATACTACGTTTTTTACTAGCGCATTGGTCAATCAGTTGAAATATCAAGTCTTTTTCAGCTTCATCCGGTTTAGAACTAGCTATTACAGAAACATCAAATCCATTCAGAGGCTTATTCAGTCCGTAGTGAAATAGTGTTTTTTGGGTATACACTTTAAGGTTTTCAGGATAGAGCAAAGATTCATCAGCGATTGAATCTATGTTCGCGGTTTTAAGAGAATGAAGTTCGCTTTCGCTGAACTCAGGAATATTCTTACCTGCGTTCTTCGAACTGTATGGTTCGAAAACAAGAATATCGCTAGGCGCAGTTGAAAGATATTTCTCAATGAGGTTTTTGACTATATCCCAATCAAGACCGCCGTGCCCGCAGCCCAGAGCGGGAAGAGTAACCGTAACATTCTTCTTGTCAGCCAAATAGCTTTGCATCCAGGCAAGCCCGGACTCTACATATTCATATTCCGAAGGTTTGCGCCAATGGTTTTTGGTTGGGAAGTTAACAATTTCTGTTGATGCAGCGAACATATCATCGTTCTTCCAGACTGATGGAACCCCAGGTTTAATTTCACCAGACTTACACTGTTTCTCGTAAACTTTGAACATAGTGGGATATTTTTTCTTGAAGGCCAGTGCTACCCCAGCCCCCATCACACCTACGCAGTTTACAGTGTTGACTCTGATATCAGCGTCATAATCAAAGAAATCACCTTTTACGTATTTAATCATTTTAATCTCGGGACTCTAAATAGCTGTAAGCTTCTTGTCGTAGTACTTCTATTGCTTCTAAGTTATCTGTTACCCATGAAGCTTTAATCGAACCCATGTCCGCTTTACCTAGGGTTATTAGCAGATCTACATCAGTTTTTTTCTTTATTATTTCAAACAGTTGTTTTTTATCTCGACCGTTAGCAACAATATCACCAATAAGATCATCGTAAGTAACAAGCATAAAGACTCTTCGGATAGTTTTGTCATCAAGCCCATCGATTTCTTCAGTTAAAATTCTTGTAAGCATGGGTAAAGATTTTAGAGGGTGGTTATGGTCTGTTTTTTGTTTACCACCAGACCATCGGGAAGCAGGACCTTTACCTATATCGTGAAGATAAGCTGCTAAAATAAGTATATTCTGATTTTTTTCACTGTATGTATCAAATTCATCACTAGCGCGGATAAGTCCTACAACAGATCTGCTATGCGATCCAACATCTTCAGTATGAACTGGATTTTCAGATTCTAATCCGTCTATTTCTTTTAGTTCTTTGATGCAGTGAAAGTCTTCGTGAATAGCCCCTACAGCCTGTTCAATGCTATCGAATGTAAAGCTGCCGCTATTAGATGATTTCACTTCCCTAATGCTTTCTTTATATCGTTTATGTAAAATTTTGGGAGCTGTAGTTAAACTAACTCTTGATTCAAGTGGCTCATTTAAGTCAGAAAAGTAATGATGTTTAAAATTATACTCTGTGTGGTGTTTGACACTTTTACCCTTGATACCTCTTTTTTTAAGCAGGTTGCTTACTACCTTTGCGACGGAAAGGTCCCATGTTATGAAATGGTCAATATCACTAATTTCAACTTTATTATGCACTAGTATTTCAGCCATTTTTTTTGTTTTATTGCTTCTGTCGGGTAAGTCCAATCCATTCTTTTTATAAGTGATAGATCAATATTGTGCAAACTCTCTGCTGAATCGTAAAAGCTAGGGGCCACTGTTGTGTTAGCTGAAGAGTTCGTAAAGACAACGCTGTCCTCTGATACCTTCGTTATTGGAAGGGCAAAGTAGATGATTCCTTTTTGATTATAATTCTTTGATAGGACAATGCTGAGTAACATAGGAGTGCGCTTGGCGAAGTAAAAAGGTACATAGTCATGAATAACTCCACCAGGGCCGCAAGTTACGGCCATCTCCCGTCTTCTTGCTTGTATATCATCATTTGCAACATTAGTATGTTCAATTCCAGCCTCTATTTTAGCGTTAGTACTGAGAAGTCCATGATCGAGTACTGATTCTAGATTTGAAATATATGTAAAGTGATATGCATATCGAGTTGACCATTCCGTTGTAATCATTTTTTCCCTTTTTATATTAAATACTTAATTATTTTTTTGGATCTGTGTACGGTTAAAGTGTACGTTAGCATGTAATAAAAATTGATAACATTATTGCAGCACAACACAGTGAAACGCCTGTCCCGTAACAAACCAGCTTCCACTATCTGTATATTAAAATCATCTATATAAATTTACTCAATACTGCCAATCTTCATGGGCCAGCGGGGATTTATTCAACAACTGCTTTCGCGTCCGCCAGTCAGGCAGAAACTTATCCATCAAGGTTCTGAATCGTTCGTTGTGGTTGCGTTCATGCAGATGAACCAGCTCATGCACCAGTATGTACTCAAGGCACTGAATCGGTTTCTTCGCCAGATCAAGGTTTAGCCAGATACGGCTTTGCTGAATATTGCAGCTACCCCACTTAGTTCGCATTTTTTTGACACCCCACTCTGCGGCCTCTTTGCCGACAACAGGGTGCCACTTATCTAACAGTTGAGGAATCATCTGTTTCATTTCAGCCCGATACCAATTGTTCAATAAGCGTTCTTTTGCTTCAATACTGGTGCCAGATTTAACATACATTTTCAGCCGGCCGGACTTCAACAAGCGGACTTCATGTTTTCCCTGACGCTCAATCAGTTCAAAACGACAGCGTTTACCAAACATAAAGTGACATTCACCAGAGATGTACTGACGCGCCGACTGACGTGGCTGATCCTGGAAATCCTGCTGCTGTTTTCTAATCCAGCTTAAACGGGAGATAACAGCTAAACGAACATTATCGTTATTGACGTGGTTAGGTACGGCAACCCGCACTCTCCCATCCGGAGGGTAAACAGCCAGATGTAGGTTTTTTATCCCCTTTCTGACAATCTCAACCTCAATACCACTAACGGTCAACGTTTCCCAAACTTCGACCACTTAATCGTACTCAGTCTGATTCTTAATAATATCCATAACACCGCTAAGGTCGACGTTATAACTAGCCAGCTGTTCAGTCACTGCATTCTCGACTGATTTATACTTAAACCGATTGGACTTCCATCCCTCTTTTTTAACTGACTTAACCGCTTCATCCAACCCACTAACCAACGTTTCATTACCATTCAGGTTGTCATAGAGCGATTGCTTTGCCTTGGAATTCATCGACTGAGGATAGGTTACCAGACCATCTGGCTTCACAACGCCCTCGGCTAGTTTCTTCACCTCTTTCAGATAGGCTTCATAACTAATCGCTTCATCTCTGCGTTGCTCAATAAGAGCATCCAACAACTCTGACATTTTTTCGTAGTACTTAGGGTTGATAGGCTGTTCATCGATAATAACTTTACGAATATTATTTTCGATGGTTTCCGCCATCGCTTCTGGCACCGGTTTATTATCAGCCTTAGGAGGGCACTGCTTAATTTTTGTGATGATCAGTTCAACCAGCCCCAGCTCCTCAAAATCGATCAACAACTCACTGTCTTCAGCTTTGATGTAAGTGTCCAGTAAACGGCGCATAGCAGGTTCAAATTGCTTCAGGTCGACTTCATCTCTGGATGCAATCTTGACCTCTTTGCGCATATCCGCAAAATGTTCAACTTCGGTCTTTATCTGTCGAGTCTCAGTAGCGCTATAACCTGCACCCTCCATCTCACTAGCCATATTGGCATATGCCCTAACCAGCGCTGCCACATTGCGATAGAGTGACACTCGCTTAGCTTCATTCAGTTTCAGCGCTTCAGGGTTTAATACATCACCACAGAAGTAACGTAGATAATCAATCGTTGCCTTGGGCTGCAATACCGGCTCACATAGTGCACTACTGGTTTCTAAGGCCTGCTCCAGTTTTTCCCTGCTTTTCACTAAACGGTCCGTCAACAGACCCTGTACATCTTCCTGTTCATACGCATCAAAAGCGCCGCTAGTGTAGTCGCCAATCGAGGTTTCCAGGCTATGGAACAGGTCTTTATAATCGACAATATAACCATACTCTTTGTCCTCACCATCCAACCTATTTACCCGGCAGATCGCCTGAAACAATCCGTGGTCCTGCATCTTCTTATCGATATATAAATAGGTCGCTGAGGGGGCATCAAAACCGGTCAATAGTTTATCCACCACGATCAGCAAGCGCATCTGCCCCGGCTCTTTCTTAAACTGCTCTTTTACCCGCTGTTCAAACTCTTCAGCTTTCTTAATGGCTTCATCTTTTGACACCTCAAAATAGTCGGCCAGCATATCCTGATAGATCTGATACTGATGCAACTTCTCGGTATAACCCTCACCGGATTCCTCACCTTTAATGTCATTAGGCGATGGCAGATAACTGGTGACAATGGCGCACTTACCTTTAAGGTCAGTACCATTGAACAGCTCATACACTTTACAAGCCTGATAGATACTGGCGCACACCAGCATCGCATTACCCCGGCCATCCATTAGCCGTGGTCGCTTCATCATATCCATCAGGATATCGTTAACAATCATCTCCAGACGGTCTTTGCTGGAAAGCACCTTCTTCATAGTGCCCCAGCGCTGTTTCAGCTGCACCTTAGCCATATCGGTCAGTCCTTTCGTATTCAGCTCAAACCACTCGTCTATTTTTTCCGGAGACTTAATATACTGATCTATATCGCGGGCTTCATATTGCAAGTCCAGCACCACACCATCGGCCACCGCTTCATCAAACTTGTAGGTATGAATGTAGGAACCAAAGACCTCAATACTCTTCTGCTTATCTTTCTTTAACAGCGGTGTGCCGGTAAAACCGATAAAAACAGAGTCCGGCAGAATAACCTGCATCGCATCATGTAACTTGCCAGACTGGGTGCGGTGACACTCATCAACGAAAACAAACAGGTTTCCCTTCGCACTGAAATCATCAGGCAGACTCTCTTTAAGCTGCTGGATATATTCATCGGTGGCCTTCTCGGCCTGAGTATCATCTTCGTCAGCCCCTCCTCTGCGACCAAACTTATGTACCAAAGAACAGAGCAGCCACTGGTCTGAAGCGTTAAGGGTTGCAATCAGATCAGCACCGCTCGTACAGCGGTAGATCTCCTCATCAACGCCCTGGTATACCCCCTCGATCTGATCATCCAGTTCGGTGCGGTCAGTCACCACCAGCACCCGGGCATTGGCTACATGTTCACGAATCCACTTGGCCAGCCAGACCATACTCAGACTTTTACCCGAGCCCTGAGTGTGCCAGATAATACCGCCCTGGTTTTCCTGAACCCGTTGCTGGGCAGCTTTCACACCAGAATACTGGTTATGACGGCTGGTTTTTTTAACGCCCGCATCAAAAACAATAAAGTCGTGAATCAGTTCCAGAAAACGCTTTTTCTGGCAGAGATGAATAATGTCAAAATCAAGCAGTTCATCGGCATAATCGACGTCATCAAGCGAGAAGTGTTTCTTACTGCGGTCATCCAGTTCTGGGTTATAAGCGGGGTTCTCCTCTTTCCAGCGGTAGTAATGCTTTTCAGAGGTTTCAATAGTGCCGTAGCGCAATCCTTCGGTATCGTTGCCTGCCATCACCAGCTGCATAGTGCTAAAGAAATCACGGATAAAGGTTTTCTTCTGGTTATCCAGATTCTGACGTATACCCTCGGTAACCGACACCGATGAGCGTTTCAGTTCAATCACCCCCAGCGCGATACCGTTCACATAGAGAACGATATCCGGTCGTTTGGTATGTTCGCCTTTGATTGACACCTCTTCAGCGATAGCAAACTCATTGTTCTGTGGCTGTTGCCAGTCAATCAGCCACACCGTTTGGGTTTGCCCCCCCTGCGTCTGACGTACCTTAACGCCGTAACGCAGCAGCCCATAGACTGAATTATTGGCATGATAGAGTTTCTTACCATCGCCCATTGCAGCGGCCCGCTTAAGCTGACGCAGGGCATCGGTAATCAGCCCACTCTCAACTCCCTGCTTGCCCAGCCAGTCACGCAGATAGCTTTCTTCAATATTTGAGTTATCAACCCGTTTTTGCCAATCACCGTAGTACTGGTAATCCAGCTGGTTCTGAAAAAGCTTAACCACCCGGTTTTGCGTGGCTCGTTCGCGTTGGCCGACAGCACTCACTTAATCACCTCCCAGTGACCGGCTTTAGTTGAGCCGGTACGCTTCAATTTCCCTGATTTTTTAAGCTTTTCAAGGTGGTACTTCACCCCATCCGGGGTAATATCCAGCCGTTCTGCCAACTGTTTACGGGTTAATTCAGGATTCCGCCGCAGAAGAGCAAGAATCTGTTCCTGTGTCGTTTGTTGTATTGTTTCCAGGAGAGCGCCCTGAAGAATTTCTTGGGTAGTTTCTTGGGTAGTTTCTTGGGTAGTTTCTTGGGTAGTTACCTGAAGAGCTTCTTGGATAGTTTCTGGTCCCGCTATCCGGCTCCCCTCTATCTCAGTCAAATACTCAGACGAATAATGAAAAATAGTCCAGACACCCTGGGGTTCTAACTGCCATTCAGGCAATGAAGATTCCGCTTCAATACAGGCTTGCTGTATACGTTCAATCCCCCGGCCCCAGGATTCAATTAACCCTGCACGAAAAAACACATTGGCAATATCCGGGTTAAAAGGGCGGGACGCATGCTTTGCCATCAGATCATCCACCGACCAGCTATCGGGCAGTATCCCGGGATTCCAGATCATCAGTTTATGGGGGTATACACTGATTTGAATCGGTATCGAGCTGGCGTAATCCTTGTGGGTCACCGTATTAAGCAGGGCTTCGCGTAACCCCGCCAAAGGCACGGGATAAGTCTCCTGACGATGTAATCCGTCATAACTGATAAGGGCTTTAAAATATTTACGCTGCAGGGTTTCAATGGTCTGTTCAACCTGACTAAACAGATCACCATGAATCTCATCCTGATAGCGCAGGTCGGTATTGTCATGCTCAAAGTAACCGATTTTAATCCAGGCACCGGAGACAAAACCTTCCGGGTCGGGGTGAAACAGCAAAGCTGCAGCCCGTTTAAGATAATCGCCGCTTACCAGGCGCAAACGCTCAAGCAGGAGTTTGTCGCTGTCGTCTAATACTTTTTCCGGCAGGCGCTGGCTATTAATCGCCCGCTGACGAAACGCTTGCAACACAACACTATCTAAATCGCTACTCTGTAATCCCGGCAGTGGCAGAGCATCCCAGTGCAGCCCCTGTTTCTTCAACAGAAAACGGTCAAGCGCCGGGCCTTTTAACTCCTGTTTGGTACTGCCACTACGATAATGGTACTGCCCCTTATAACTGACCGGATAAGGGTAGGGTTCAACCACAATCTCCAGCAGCTTTTTGTTATTAACTTCCAGCAGATTGACATCCACCATAATGCCCAACAGGTCTCGCACTTTGTTAGGGATGCTTTCGAGCAGCTCCCGGGCATTGTTAATACCCAGATCCTTGCCCCTGTCATCACGCCCAACAATTAATACACCGCCATCCGCATTGGCGAAGCCGCAAAGCCACTTAATGTACTCATCGCGCCAGGATTCCTTCCACTCTGTATTCTGCGATTCACTCATACCAGTCGCGTTCTCCCTGTCAGTAGTTCCTGCATCATGCCTTGTTTGAGATTTTGGGTTTTGATTAGGCGTTGATCTAACTTATCCAACTCATCATCCATTGATGAAAAAACAGCCGCTATTTGATTTTGCTCTTCTAAGTTCGGAGCTTCAAATTCAAAGGTCACAAAGTCCTTTTGATATAAATGCGTTATCGTTGAGCCGGCAGTGATCCTGTTAAGGAAATCATCAAAAATTCTCGATGACAAAATATAAAACAGATACATCGGATTAAAAGCATTTTGAACAGGTCGTATAACAAATACTCCACTATTTAATGTTGCAGGGCCATTAAGCTTGTCAACATAGCCAACCTTTCCAATGGTTCCATCTTTAGTCAGTAGAACATCACCATTTGTTAACTGTATATTTCTATCTTGGCTATATCTCCACTCATCTACGTAATGACAGGTAGACCAATTTACACGGCCGCCTTTAAAATCTGTGCCTGTGACAAGATAAAAATCGCCTTGATCTAAGTACTCAGTAGTTGTAAGAGCTTGCCAACCAATTCTGGCTTTGAGATCAGCATCCCTATTCATGGAAACAGTTTTCCAATCCTCTTCAAAACCTGGCAGACGCTTTTTGCCGGTAAGAAGTTGCTGCATAGCGGCGGTTTTAATCGCGCGTTTTTTTGCTATCAGTTTTTCGAGTGAGGTGATGAGGGCATCGACATCGGAAAGTGCGGTGGCTATGGCGGTTTGTTCTTTCGTGCTTGGGACTAAAAATTCAAGCTTATTGATTTTATCCAACGTCAACCGTGTAATGGCATTACCAGACATCGCAACCTGGACAGCTTGTTGGAATGAAGGTGACATAATTTGCTGCAGAAAATATTGGGAAGAATATATTTCCTTGCTGACACGTAGAAAAGCAACGCTAGATAACAAGCTGAACTCGTCGTTAATATTATTTAGCGCCGCATTCCCAGTATTTGCTCCATCCTTCGTTAGAAGGATGTCCCCCTTTCTCACATCACATCTTTTATAAATACTTTTATGTTGTTTTTCATCAATATATTCAGCTGAGCTTAAATCAAGCTTGCCCGGTCGAATATTTTTAGACGTTACGTAAAGATAATCATTACCACCGATTTTTGGAGAAAAATGGGTCCCGTCTTGTATTTTTATGAAAATATCACGCGCAGTTTTTATCAACCACTCCTCTGGAATAGTCCCAAGCTCTGTTTTCTTATACCCCTCCGACACCAACTGCTCCTCCACACTACTCACCACTGCAACCCCATCATTTTCAGATGCTCATCAACTTTGCCGCTCAGCACCTCAACATCCTGGGATAGTGCTGACAAAGGTTCGGCATAACGCTCTTCCAGGGTTTTAACCCGGTTGGCCAGTTGCTGCGTCACCCGCTCAATCTCAGCAATCACCGTAGCCCGCAAGGTCGCCAGCCATTTATCTTCGACGATCAGCGTTTTAATCTCCGCTTCCGTCAGTTGTGGATATTTTTCCAGGGTGATTTTGTCCAGTGCCTCCTGCGCGGTTTTAACCGCCCTCTTATACTCCGCTTCTGTTTCAAGCAGCGTTTTCACCCGTTTCAATGCCGTCACTTCATCTGTCTCGATGGCATGTTTTAATCGCGCAGTCACACTCGCTTTATTCACCTTGCCGCTATCGTTGATCGCCTCTTCTAACAGCCCCCCTTCAACCCCATGCTCTTCAACATAGGTTTCCAGTTCCTGAGTAGCGGCATCCAGTGAGGCTTTCAACGCATCTATTGCTGACTGCTGTTCGGAAAAAAATCGCTGTATGATCAATGCCGGGGGAATCACGGCCGCTTTATACTTGGCTTTATTTACGATCAGATCCGGTGTCTCTTTGAGTTTTTCGCCCTTTTTAACCACCAGCTGACGAATATCATTGGCAGTGTTCCAACCGTCCTGAGTAATGACATAAACGTCGTCCTGCATCACCTCTACCCAGTAGTTCATGATAATTTGGTACATATCATAACGGTCTAACAGTGGTGCAGCGGTGTACGCTTGCAGCAGGCTTTCAGAGATGCGGTGGATAATGGCTTTCGGCAGTTCACTCCCGTCGATATCAGAAAGTTTGGCATCGATTGTCCACTGCTCAAACAGCGACACTGAGCTCTGTGCGAACTGTTTAAACTCGGGGTGAGCAAGAATAGTGTTTTTCACCTCGGTCGCTTTGACTAAAGCCCGGCTATAGCCGTCACGCTCAGCTTCAAACAGCGAGTTACGCAGAGTCGGAAACACCTGCCAATAGGGTGCCAGGGCATCAATATCCCGATTTGGAATACCGCCGCTCAGATGGGCACTGAGA
Source organism: Amphritea japonica ATCC BAA-1530 (assembly GCF_016592435.1). Classification (NCBI taxonomy): domain Bacteria; kingdom Pseudomonadati; phylum Pseudomonadota; class Gammaproteobacteria; order Oceanospirillales; family Oceanospirillaceae; genus Amphritea; species Amphritea japonica. The sequence goes on from NZ_AP014545.1 coordinate 2,496,333, forward strand.
TCGTGCAGATCTTCCGCCGCTGAGCTGTCGATATAGCGGGGAATATTGAGGTTGTAATCATTACCGGCGATCTCATCAAAGCCAACCATGCGGCTGTAACCGATCTGTTCTAGCTGATGGTTAAACACATCGACAATTTTATGGATATCCTGATCACGCAGCCGGTTCTTCGGCCCATCTTTCATAAAGCCTTTACCTGCATCGACCATAAAGATGCCGCTGTCAGTGTTTGTCAGCCGCTCCCTGGCACCCGCTTTGTCGATTACCAGAATGCAGGCGGGGATACCGGTGCCATAAAACAGGTTAGCGGGTAACCCAATAATACCTTTGATATAGCCCTGTTTAATCAGATTACGGCGAATATCCGCTTCGGCATTACCCCGAAAAAGTACACCGTGAGGCAGAATAACTGCGCCCTTACCGGTACTTTTCAGCGATTTAAGAATATGCAGCAGAAAGGCATAGTCACCGTTCTTTTCTGGCGGAATACCGTATTCAAAACGGGAGAATTGATCCTCTTGCGGCAGAAAGCCGGTGTTCCAGGCCTTAAAGGAAAACGGCGGGTTAGCCACGGCAAAATCAAAAGTTTTCAGTGAGGCATTGTCTTGTTTGTACTCGGGTTCGGCCAGGGTACTGTGGCCTCCCGGTGCTATTTCGGCATCGGCATTGTTGTGCAAAATCATATTCATGCGACACAGTGCCGTGGTGGCTACATCTTTTTCCTGCCCATAAATGGTTAACCCGTTACTGGCCTCGTCTGCCGCTTTCAACAACAACGACCCTGAGCCACAGGTTGGGTCATATACCGTCTGATCTTGTGCTGTCTCTTTCGTAATACCCACCACTTTAGCCAGAATACGGGATACTTCTGCTGGCGTATAGAACTGGCCTTTGCTTTTACCGGACTCGGTCGCAAAGTTTCGCATCAGGTATTCGTAAGCATCGCCCAGCAGATCATCGCCCTGTGCACTGTTGCCGCCAAAATCCAGCCCCTCGAAAATACCGATCAGCTTACTGAGACGGTCAACCATCTCCTTGCCTTTACCCAGGCGTTCTTCATCGTTGAAATCATTATCTTTGTTGGCCAACCAGGGTAGATCGTTCTCTTTCGCAATGCCATCCAGCGCAATATTGAGCTTCTCACCGATCTCTTTATCGCCCTTCAGGCTCACCAGATCAGCAAAGGCACAACCTGCTGGCACTACAATCATCGCTTTTGGGTCTGTCTGGTATTTATCTGACACATACTTAAGAAACAGAAAGGTAAGCACATAATCTTTATACTGAGAGGCATCCATACCACCTCGCAGTTCATCACAACTTGCCCAAAGGGAGGAGTAAAGCTCGGTCTTCTTAATGGCCATATTTATCCTAAATAAATCTTTCTAAACACCCGAAGAAAATGAAAACTTGGCTACGGGCGAAACAACTAATACCGATGCAGCAGGCGACTAATATTAAAGATGAACAATACTACGCCACTCCCTCAGCTCAAAGAGAAAACAAGGCTCAGGCAGTTTTCAGCATGATGAGATAGTAAGCAGGCAAGCCAATGAATAGTCGGATACGGCGAGGTAAGTAAAAATGTAAAAACTGATCCATGATCTATCCCTGTTTAGCGGAAAAATCCATTACGGTTAAACATCAATTACAAGATCATACCAGCTTATAACTGACACGTAGAACCCCTCTCTCACTCAGAATGGGCTATCCATTATCTTATTCGGCTCAGTTTGTGAGCCGATTAGCTCATTTATTCGGCTCATAGGCTAATAAAGGCACAAAACAGAAACTGCAGACACAAAAAAACCAGCAAGATGCTGGTCTGATGGTTTCCTCTACTCTTGAATTTTGAGGAGGAAGGAATTGGTGGAGCCTAGCGGGATCGAACCGCTGACCTGTTCGCTGCCAGCGAACCGCTCTCCCAGCTGAGCTAAGGCCCCAATACCAAGTGGCGGCTATATTAATCATGGTGCATTCCAGAGTCAAGCAAAGTTGGTGTTTAACATGGGCTAAAACCCTCTTCCTTTTCAACTGCTTATTTAAAGTTACTCACTCTGATTAAGAAAGGCTCATCGCAGGTTCTGGTGGAACAGAGAATACGTGGTGGTTTTGATAGAACTCAGCCTATCGGGACATGCTTTTTGTGGGAGCTGCGCCCTCGCGGCGATAGATTTATTTTATTGCCTAACGAGGGTTTTATCGCGACGGGCACCCAAAGGGCATGCAAGCGTCACTCCTACAAGTGCTTTTGATTGATTTAATCTCTATGCCCTCGGTGTTCTCTGTGGTTAAGCGCTCTTTAATCTCGTAATTCTGTGAGAGCCACGTTCTCGCGGTGATTAATTAATTTTTTTTATTGCCTGCTGAAGGCTTTATCGCGACGGGGCGTCGCTCCTACAGGTTAATACAAAAACAAAAAAAGCCCCGCAGTGCGGGGCTTTGAATTTATCAAAAACAGCTTGGGCGTTTAAGCCTCTGACAGCGCTTTAGCGACGTCGCGGTACTCTTTTTCCCAGCGCTTCGCTTCTTTCTTCGATGGCCCGCCGACGGTGTTCAGTGCATGACGTACACGGGCACGGCTCATGTCCGGGCCGAGGATCTGCATAGAGTCAACGACTGATACACTCTGGCTGGTGCCGGCAATCGCCACAAAGATTGGGAAGAGTACGTCGCGGATCTTATAATCCATCGCTTCACCCAGTACTTTAAACTGAGCGAACAGGTGGTCTTTTTCCCAGTTCTGTTCAGTATCCAGCATCCAGGAAGCAAACTGCAAAATCCGGCGGGTATCTTCCAGCTGGAGCTTCTTATGCTCAAAGCTCTCTGTCGTGATCGGGAGCATTCCGGATAACAGGAAAGAGGATACCGGTGCTACATCGGTGAACTTTTCTACCCGTTGTTTGATTAGCGGAATAATCTGCATCAGGTATTCAGGGTTCAGCGCCCATTTCTGGAACTCTGCGGCAAACTGTTCATCGGACAGCTCTTCACGAATCCACAGACCGTTAAGCCAGCTGAGTTTTTCCTGATCAAAGATCGGGCCACCCAGTGAGACACGGTTGATATCGAAATGCTCGACCATCTCTGCCAGCGAGAACTTCTCGCGCTCATCCGGCATCGACCAGCCCATACGCGCCAGGTAGTTGATCAGTGCTTCAGCCATGTAGCCCATACGCTGATAGTAGATGATGCTGGTTGGGTTCTTACGCTTAGACAGCTTGGACTTGTCAGGGTTACGCAGCAGTGGCATGTGGCACAGCTGCGGCATATCCCAACCGAAGTAGCTATATAGCAGCTGATGCTTTGGCGCTGAGTTAATCCACTCTTCGCCTCGCAGTACGTGAGTGATCTCCATCAGGTGATCATCCACTACGTTCGCCAGGTGGTAAGTCGGCATACCATCTGACTTCATCAGAATCTGACAGTCCACCTGAGACCATTCCACTTCGATGCTGCCACGGAGCATATCGTCAAAGACGCAAACGCCCTCTTCCGGTACTTTCATGCGGACAACATACGGCTCATCCGCCGCTTCCCGCTTAGCCACTTCGTCAGCAGGCAGTGCCAGATCGCTCTCTTTCAGCGCACTTTGCAGCCCCTGTTCACGGCGCTGATTACGCAGCTGATCCAGCTCTTCTGAGGTGCGGTAACATTTAAAGGCTTTTCCGCCATCGAGCAGCATTTGCGTATGCGTCTTATAGATGTCGCTACGCTCGCTCTGACGGTATGGACCGAATGGGCCTGGCTTATCCGGGCCTTCTGCCCATTCCAGACCTAACCAGCGCAACGAATCAAAAATAGCCTGTTCAGATTCAACAGTGCTGCGGGTCTGATCGGTATCTTCGATACGCAGGATAAACTCGCCTCCGTGTTGACGGGCGAAAGCCATGTTAAACAGAGCAATATAGGCGGTGCCTACGTGCGGGTCACCGGTTGGGGACGGCGCGATACGGGTACGTACTGTCATCAGAAAATATGCATCCAGACTGATTAAAGGGAATTGCCGCGCATTATACCCGCTCCTCTGATCAGCGCCTACCGTAACTGTCGATAAGCCTCCTTTATCAGGCGAGTATTTCTGCAGCATAATGCTGCGTCGCACAAAACTGGTGCGCTTTTTCCTTTTCAGTCTCTACCTTTAACGCTGTGTTGATTTTCTGGCATTCGTCATTAATTGCATCTCAAGCCTTACATCACAAGGCTGGCAGGCTGAACACAGCTCTATCGGCAGGTTGGCATATAGCCTCTGGCACGCTAAGTGCAATAGTAGGTTAACGTTATGACAAGAATAACCCTTTATGACCACGACTCACTTACAACCGGAACGGGTATTGGTCATCGATAAAGATACCGCCCGCTCAGCTTTACTGGAACAGGCCCTTAAAGATCAGGGCTATGAAGTTGTTTGCCGTCTGCACGATACCGAAGGGTTGATCAGCCGGGTTGAACAGATCCGCCCTGACATCATCATTATCGAACTGGACTCCCCTGACCGGGATGTACTGGAGCATATGGCCACCCTTAACAGCCATATTCCGCGCCCGGTGGTGATGTTTGCTGAAACCGGCGATAGCCAGACCATTCAGAAAGCGATTAAAGCCGGAGTTAGCGCCTACGTCGTAGATGGTATGAGTGCTGACCGGATTCAATCAATCATGGACGTCGCCGCCGCCCGGTTCCGAGAGTTTCAGGCACTGCGGAGCGAACTGAATGATGTTCGCAACGAACTGGAAGATCACAAGCAGCTTGATCAGGCTAAGCGACTCATTATGAAGCATCAGCAGTGCACCGAAGACAAAGCCTACAGCGCCATGCGCACCATGGCGATGGATCAGGGAAAACCGATGACACAGATCGCCAAAAATATAATTTCAGTACTTGAGATGCTGGATTGAGCAAAGAGCAACCACTATGACGATAATACACAGCCCACATCTGGACACACCGGAAAAGACTGCACTGACACTGGGCTTTCTACCGCTAATGGATTGCGCCCCCTTGGTGATCGCTAAAGAGAAAGGGTTTTTCAGTGAAGCAGGCCTGGATGTTCAGCTTAGCCGTGAAGGTTCCTGGGCATCAATCCGGGATAAGGTCTTATTAGGGCTTCTGGATGGCGCGCAAATGCTCGCCGGTATACCACTGGCATCGACACTGGGGCTCGGTTCTCCCCAGGTTAATATGATCACCGCTTTCAGTATCGGCCTGAACGGCAACGCAATCACGCTGTCAAATGAACTGCTGGCCGAAATCGATGAGTCAGGCCATCAGCCAAACGATACCTCTGCGGCTGGCTTTAAAAAGCTGATTAACCTGCGACGGGCAACCGGGCGTGAAAAAATCACGCTGGCGACGGTATATCCCTATTCTGCCCACAACTATCTGTTGCGCTTCTGGCTCAGCGATGCCGGTATCGACCCGGATAACGATGTCACCCTCACCGTAGTGCCTCCACCACAGATGGCTGTGACCATGAAGAAAGGTCATATCGACGGTTATTGTGTTGGCGAGCCCTGGAACTCTGTCGCCCAGGAGATGAATATTGGTAACCCGATTATCTCCGGTTATCAGATCTGGAATAATTGCCCGGATAAAGTCTTTGCCGTGACGGAGAACTGGCACAACGCCCACCCTGCGACCCATCAGGCGCTGATCTGCGCCTTGATTCAGGCCAGCCACTGGTTAGATATGCCCCAAAACAGTGACGAAGCGTTGCAAATTTTGCTGGGCAAAGCATATCTGGGCCCAGCGCTCTCTATGCTGCCGCAACCGCAGTTGACCCAGGGTAACCGAGTCTTTCATCGCTACGCCGCCAGTTATCCCTGGCGCTCCCATGCATTGTGGTTTCTGGAACAGATGCAGCAATGGGGACAGCTTCAGCAGGGTGTCGATCTGACCAAAACCGCCTGCAAGGTATACCGACCCGATATTTATCGGGATGTCGCCAAAAAAATGAAGATCCTTCATCCGACAATCGATTGTAAGCCGGAAGGTTACCACGACAGCGAATGGATTTTGCAGGGCAATGCCGGCGCCGTCACGATGGGAAGCGATCTGTTTTTTAACGGTACAACCTTCGACCCAAACAGCTGCCGCTAACAGTCGCTCTCTGACTCAGACAAAGTCACCATAACCCTGAGCACCTTTTAAGTGCCAGAGACAATTATGAGGCTCCACCCGGGTGCATTTTTAGAGAGTCAGGTTGGCGATAATTACTAAGAAAACCACCTGACTCGAAGTATCTATATGATTTATAAGGCAATTTAACAAAACGGCACAGACCCTGCTATTACAAAGATAATAAATCTAACAAGCAAACTTTCAGGAAACTGACAGTTAATTTTACTTAAGACAACGGCGTCTGCTCTTACCGATCTCACCATCGGCAGGAGCAGGCGCTTTTTTTTGACTAACTTTTTTGCTTAGCTTTTTAAAAACTTATATTCAGGAGCCACATCACATGTCGCAAAAATTGCTATCTAAGTTTATGGGCCGCCGCTCGCTATTGCAGGGTGCGGTAAAGACTTTCGGCGCCGTTGCAGTTGGCAGCATGCTGGCAATGAGCACTGCTCAGGCAGCCGTTGGCGAACCGGAAAAAGAAGACCTGAAGTTCGGCTTTATCAAACTGACAGATATGGCCCCTCTGGCTATCGCTTATGAAAAAGGCTATTTCGAAGATGAAGGCCTGTACGTACAACTGGAAGCACAGGCCAACTGGAAAGTGCTGCTAGACCGGGTAATAGATGGTGAACTTGATGGTGCGCACATGCTCGCAGGTCAGCCACTGGGGGCAACGATCGGCTATGGTACCCAGGCACACATTATTACCGCTTTCAGCATGGATTTGAATGGCAACGCTATCACCGTTTCCAACGATATCTGGGAGCAGATGAAACCCCACGTGCCGATGGGCGCTGACGGTAAACCCGTTCACCCGATCAAAGCAGATGCTCTCAAACCCGTTGTTGATTCTTTTCAGGCCCAAGGTAAGCCTTTCAATA